>JAPKDW010000082.1 GCA_028822375.1 Opitutaceae bacterium
ATGAATCACAGAATGTAATTAATTTGTAAAATACAATCAAAATACAGGGTTTTTATTGTCCTGAGCTAAGTACTCTATTAGCAAAGTACGTAGATTTAACCATAATTAAGTAGTGTAAAAGCTTAGTGCTAAAACGCTAGGTTAGGATTCTCTTAACCTGAACAAAACCCATCAAATCCTGTACTTTGGGCCAAAAAAGTTTCCATGTCAGATACGGCCGCAACAAAACCGAGATCAACGTCCTCTCCCAAACAGGTCAGTCTAATGGGATTTGACTCGCTGGCGATTTCAGCGAATCCCCAGCGAGAAGCTGCTCTAAGAAAGGCAATTGATTCCCATGTCATTGTATCGGTGACGGATCGCGAGGGCAAATTGACTAATGTGAACGATAATTTCCTCGCCATATCGGGATACGAACGGTCGGCGTTGATTGGTAACGATTATGGAGTTTTGCACTCCGCAAGGCATTCGAAAGCCTTCTGGGGCGGGATGTTTCAGGTGATATCCAAGGGTGACAGTTGGCGACAAACGGTTTGCAATATAGATAAGAGCGGCAAGGAATTCTGGGTGGATGCAACCATTACGCCAACGATAGACGATTCGGGATCCATCGTTGAATACGTAACGATTTGGACGGATGTAACCGAGCTGAAAATCAAGAAGGACCGTCTCGATCTAAAGATAAAGCAAGAGGAGATCATGAGCGAAATGGCTCATGTAGGAACCTGGCAATTAGACGTCGCTACCCAGCATTTGGAGTGGTCTGCGATGACAAAGCAGGTGCATGAGGTCGAGCCTGATTACGAGCCGGTTTTGGCGACTGCGATCAATTTCTATAAGGAGGGCGAACATCGGAATAGGATCGAGCGGATCGTAAAGGAAGCTATTGCCAATGGCGGGACTTGGGATGAGGAACTTCAGATCGTGACCGCTCGAGGTCGGACCCTGTGGGTTAGAGCGATGGGTATGACGGAATTAATAGACGGCCAATGCGTACGCCTGTATGGAGCCTTTCAGGACATCGATCAGAAGAAAAGGGCTTTAGATGAGCTAGCCGCGAATGAAGCATCCTTAAAGGTGACGGTAGATCGTTTTAAGTTGGCCCAACGAACAGGGAAATTTGGCGTATGGGACTGGAATCTCATAACCGATAACCTTCAATGGGACGATCGGATGCTTGATCTATTTGCGATTTCGAGAAACGAATTTAAAGAGAACTCGGACATCTTTTTCGAGCGCCTGCATTCAGAGGATCGCGCTCGAGCAGAGTTGGAGGTGGCGGCAGCTCTGTCTGGCGAGAAGAATCTCAATGGTTTGTATCGATTTGTTATGCCGAACGGCTCGATTCGTCACATCCGGGTAATGGCGGAGGTTAAACGCAGTAGCGACGGCAAACCAACGCGTATGATCGGCGTTAATTGGGATGCTACCGAGCATAAGAACCTGAATGAATCTCTAGTAGCCTTAGCCCACAAGGCCGAAGCGGCGAACGATGCTAAAACCGATTTTCTTGCAAACATGAGTCATGAAATCCGAACTCCATTAAATGGAATCATCGGCATGACTTCATTGCTATTGGATTCTAAACCTCTGACCGATGAGCAGCGAGAATACGCAAAAATCACGGTTTCTTGCGGAGAATCGTTGATAAGCTTGGTGGATGATATTCTCGACGTTTCTAAGATCGAAGCCGGCAAAATCGAACTGGAGTCGGAGGAGTTCAATCTCCGCGAATTCATGAATGATTTTGCGGCTATCCATTTGATTGAAGCTGATACGAAAGCAATCGGATTTAGTTGCGAGGTTTCCTCGGATATACCCAATCGATTTTACGGCGACATTGGGCGATTGCACCAGGTTCTAACCAATCTCGTGGCAAATGCTTTCAAGTTTACGAAAAAAGGAGCGGTTCGCGTCAATGCGAACTTAGAATCTTCGGATGGTTCGGAATCGACGCTGAGATTTTCGGTGAGAGATAGCGGGATTGGCATTTCGAAGGATGCCTGCAACCAGCTTTTCGAGAAATTCACTCAAGCCGATACATCTACAACGCGAAATTACGGAGGGACTGGATTGGGATTAGCTATTTCCAAACAACTTGTCGAATTGATGAACGGCGAAATCGGAGTAAAGAGTACGCCTGGACAGGGGTCCGAATTTTGGTTTATAATAAAACTTCCTGTGCGGGCTCACGAGAAAATGCCAGCGCCAATGAGCGGTCGGATTGCGCCTTTCAAACCTGGAGCCGAAACTCGCTATGCAAAGTGGAAAGCTAGAATTCTGGTCGTAGAGGATAATCAAGTGAATCAAATCGTCGCAAAAGAATTTCTCATGAAAATGGGGCATGAATTGGAAATCGCGAATGATGGATTGGAAGCGCTGGTTCTACTAGAGGCTCAATCGTTCGACCTCGTGTTAATGGATCTCCAAATGCCTAGAATGAGTGGTATTGAGGCTACTCTCAAAATACGCAGCGCAACCTCACCATCTAGCTACCGCAATATACCAATCATTGCGATGACGGCCCACGTTGAACTTTCCGACAAGAAGCGTTGCTTGGAAGTGGGAATGGATGACTTCCTTACAAAGCCGGTGAAGTTTACCGCCATGGCATGCGTATTGGACAGGTGGGCGCCTGATGAGGGTGGAACCATCGAGGAACGAAAACTAGAAACACATTCTGAATAGCCAGGTAATTGCGTAAAGAGATGGATCCCCGAATACTTATAGAAGAGTAGATTGGCGAGGCATTCTTGTAGCTAGAGAGGACCGGTCCGGTCCTCCAAAATCCGAATACGGCCAAATGTAGAATTCTTCTAGCTAAAAGGTAGGGCGGCATCGCCGAGGCCGCAGCAAAGCCCAACTACTAAAAGCTACTTTCCAGCCTTACGCTTAATCGCATCGTAAACATTGAAGTCCTTGGCGACCTCCCAATCGACTACCCCCGATCGCTTGGCCCAGTTCACATAGGCCTGATTCAAACGTTTTACGATTTCCGGATGCCGTTTCGCCAAATCATTCGATTCGCTCCGATCTCCATCCAAGTCGTAAAGCTCCCATCGCTTATCATAGTATGAGACCAGTTTCCAGTTCCCGTCGCGAGCGATTCGGTTGCCTTCATGCTCTATGAAAAAGGGCTTTTCGTGTACGTTGCTCGAATTGCCTTTCAAGGTCTTCACCAAACTGACTCCCTCCCCTTTCGGCACGGATTTTCCGTTTTTACGCTCGGGCCGCGATGCCGCGCCGATATCCAAACAAGTCTCTACAAGATCCGGCAGGTAGCTGGGCTGTTCGAGAATACGGTTATTCAATTTCGAAGAAATTCCTTTTGGCCAGTGAGCAATCAAAGGCGACTGCACACCTCCTTGATGGGCGTAATGCTTGTATTCACGAAAGGGAGTATTGGATAAAGACGCCCAACCTTTTCCATACTTATTTCCACCGCTCCCATACTTGCCTAAATCAGCGTAATCAAACCTTCCAAACGCCCCGGACTCCGCTTCGCCACCATTGTCCGACAAAAAGAGGATGAGCGTATTGTCGAGCTCTCCACTCGCTTCCAAATGGCTCACCAGTTTGCCGAGATTTTGATCCACTCGATCAATCATCGCCGCATATGTCGCCATGATTCCGTCCATCTCCACTTGCTTCTCAGCCCTTAAACGATCCCAAGCAGGAATGTTTTCGGGCCGCGGCGCCAGCTGAGTTGATTCCGGCACGATGCCCATACGTTTCTGCTTGGCGAGCCGCTGAGCGCGCAAAGCATCCCAGCCCTCCATGTAACGTCCCGTGTATTTTTCGTAGTCCTCCGGCATGCACTGCAAAGGGAAGTGAGGCGCATTGTAAGCGAGATAGAGAAAGAACGGTTCCGCATCCTTAGTTTTGTCATGAACCTTCAAATACTCTATCGCCTGTTCGGAAATGGCATCGGTAATGTAGTAACGCTCCCCCTCTGCTTGGATCCGCTGATTGCCGCGATGCAAATTAGCCGGCACGAAAAAGTGCGACGTACCGGCGAGGTGACCGTAAAAGCGATCGAAGCCCCTTTGCAGTGGCCAGGTTTCGGACTGCTCGCTCGCCAAGTGCCACTTACCCGTCATGTATGTAGCGTACCCGGACGCCTTCAGCATTTCCGGAAGCGTTGGAATATCAATATTCAGCCAACCTTGATAGGAAGCCGGCACATCCGATCGATCCGCTTCCAACAATGCGAACCCAGAAGTCGCTTCGCCCGGCTTCGGGTCGACAGCCGATTTAACCGGCAAAGTCATATGCCCTATCCCCACCTGATGAGGATGCAAACCGGTCATCAGAGTGGCCCGTGTAGGACAGCAACGCGCTCCATTGTAGAACTGATTGAACCGCACCCCGTTTTTAGCCAAGCGATCAATCGTAGGCGTCTCCACCATACCGCCATAGCAACCAATGCTCGACCACCCCATATCATCTACCATAACGAGAACGATATTCGGGCGAGACTCAGCGCTCGCGAGCTGAACGAAAAATAAGACAGCAAGCAAAGCGGTAATGAAGGAGTACGGTTTTGAGTTCATGACTGAACGGAGTTTATCGCAATTTAGGACGCTAGAGATACAACCGCGCAAGACCACTGCCAAGCAACCTCAAACAGAATGCCGAAGGTAGGGCGGCATCGCCGAGGCCGCAGCAATCAGACTCAGAATCGTCCTTGCCCAAAGAAACGATGAATCAAGCGTGGTTCAACCTATACCAAGAACGGTCATTAACTAAACAAACGCGGCACTTCGCGAGCGAAGGCCCTACATTGCAAATTATTGTAGGGCCGGCGCTTGCGCCGTGCCGCGTAAGCAATGTCAAAAATCGGAAAGTTCAATTTATGACCGAGTCTAGTATAACATACTCGATTCACTTCAATCGCCAGCAAACTGCCGGTTCTTGAGCCAGGTCGCTCTAGACATCTAGCTAAACAGAATGGTTTTGTTGCCGTGCACAAGTACGCGGTCTTCCAGGTGGTAACGTAAGCCCCGGGCAAGCACCGTGTTTTCGACATCCTTGCCCTGGCGCATCATATCTTCGATACTGTCGCTGTGCCGGACGCGCGCGACGTCCTGCTCGATTATCGGACCGGCATCGAGATTTTCCGTGACATAGTGACAGGTCGCCCCGATCAACTTCACCCCACGCTCATCCGCCTGATGATAGGGCTTCGCGCCGATGAATGACGGGAGAAAGCTGTGGTGGATGTTAATAACATTGTGACGGTATTTCCTGCAGAGCCAGGCTGGAAAAATTTGCATGTAGCGAGCCAACACAATCGTGTCCGGCTTCGCCTGCTCGATGAGTTCCGCAGTCTTCTCGAAGGCTGCCTGCTTCGCTTTGGCTTCCTTCGGCACCGGCACATGATGGTAAGGGATGCCATACCATTCGACCAGCTCACGCAGCGTTTCGTGATTGGAGATCACGCAGGGGATATCGAACTGCAAGTCGCCCACCTTCCAACGGTGTAGCAGGTAAGCGAGGCAATGATCGAATTTACTGACCAGCAGCACGATGCGGGGCCTTTTAGCCAGGTCGGTCAGGCGCCAGTCCATTTGCAGTTCATCCGCGAGCGAACGGAAGGTCGTCGCGAATTCGTCGGTCGACTTATCCGTATCTAATAATTCGATACCATAGCGCATAAAGAAGGTTTTACTGCGCACGTCCTCGTATTGATTGGATGCCGTGATATTGCCTCCCTGGTCGGCGATGAAGCCGGCCACGCGAGCGATGATGCCCACCTGGTCCGGACAGCTGCCGACCAGGCGCAGATGCGTGGTATCAGTCTTCATTCAAACGGTTATAGGAAACGGTTGCTCGGATGTCGGTTTGGATGTGGCGCTCGACGACCGGCTTGGCGGATCCGCCGTCTTCCTCTCCCCAAACCACGCTCACTTCAGTATTGTCAGGAACATCCTCATCGACCATCGCCAGGGAGAACCAGCTGCGGACATTGGATGTGTAGACGGTATAAGTGGACAGGCCGACCATGCGCCCGTCAGCCAGGATTTTATCGAAGGGCAGAATGGCGTAATACGCATTGGGGACCTCCATATACTTGAAGCGGTCGCCAGGGCTCAACTGACTGGCGAATACCTTTTGCACATCCTCGTCATTCCACTTCAGCCAAACCTTACGACGATGCGGCTGGTCGGCCATCTTTTCCAGGGCTGCGCGGCCAATGAAGTCATGGTCGAACTTGATGTGCTTGCCATAACCGAGATCCCACGGGGTCTGGTAGTAGTCCTCGATATTGTCCGAGTAGAAGCTGCCGCCGAGGGAGGCGTTGGCCTCGAACCCCTTTGCGCTCAACCACTCGCGGTAGGGCTTCATTGCCTCGCCAGAATAGATTGCCGGCATCGGCGAGGGAATCCAACCGCTTTCAGGAGAGACAGTTGAGTAGGCACGGCTACCTCCCTGCAGGAGTCCGAATTGCGGGCCTGCTTTCAAGATCGCCTCGAGCACGGCTTTACGGTCTTCGACGGGGCCATGTAGTTCGAGCCCGCCCATGCGCGACATGTTGTGATTAAGGGCGCGCACCTTCTTGCCCGCGATCTTGAGGTCACCCAGATTGAAAAACTTGATGTTCGGGAACTCGCCTTCGTGCACGCTCTTGATGAGATCCAAGGCGTTCGGGCCTTGTATCTGGTAACGGTAAATGAGGCGTGAGTCATCATTGCTGACGGTGCGCTCGTCGCGGGTCACCTTCACGTCATACTTGCCGCTTTCCGCGTGGAAGTGCACCCAGTTCGGCACGGAGGGGCGGCCAACCACGCTTACCTTGTCTTCGGTGTGGCCGAACAGGATCGCATCGCCAATCACATAGCCATCGTAGTTGCAGGCCACGATTTGCTTGGCCTTGTTGGCGCCGAAATTCTTCAGCGTATTGACCCCGATGTCCGAGAGCAGGCGCTTCACATCCGGTCCTTCGAAGTAGACATCCGTCATGTGGAAGGATTGATCGAAGAGTACCACGCTCTTCTGCCATGCCTCCTGCTCGTCGCGCCAGTTGGTGTATTGACCGGGAAAAGGGAAGTCGTAGCCACCGACCTGGGCGTGGCGCAGCATGTCTACTGGGCTACTGTATTCCTGGAGTTTTGCTTCAAGACTTTTGGGTGAATTCATATATATAATGTATTTTAGGGTTGGCTAATTGAGATAGCGGTTTGCAAAACTATACCTCTGTTGGATTAAACTGAACGCCGCTGCGGGCGCGGGCGGCCTTGGCCCGGTCGCGGATCTGTACGAGAAACTCGTCGATCAATTCTGCGGGCATGCCGAAATTCATAACATGGATACCCGCCGCTCCAACTTCGATCACACCTTCTGCGATACCGAATGCCCATTCGAGGCTGGCACGCTGGAAGTCCTCTTGCTCCATGATCTCATGCAGTGACGGGTCGACATAAACGCCTGGCAAACGGCACAGGATTCGAAAGAGTTTCTTGCTGCCAACAAGCGGCAGGGAGGGAATGGTGAGCTTGGGGTCGTGTTCACGCCCTTGGCGGATTTGCTTATACCACTCGGCAAAGGTTGGCACGTGGGTGATCGCTTGCGTCTGGCAGAAGCGGGCGCCGGCTGCGCGCTTGAAGGCCAGGCGCTCGACACTGACGTTCATCGGCGTCGAAAACGGGTTGGCAGCGCCGCCGATGAAGGGCACCACACCCAGCCGTTGGCGCCAGTCCTCCAATTGCTGGTTGGCGAAGTGGATCATTTGCGAACTGTCCATCGGAAACCAAGTCTGCTGGGCGACCTTGCGCTCCTTATCAGGCAGCCAATCGCCGGTGAGCAGAAGGAAGTTCTTATAGCCCATTTGCATGGCCTGTTCGACTTCGCTTAAGAACGCGTCCTTACCGTGATCGCGGCCGCAAAACTGGATGATCGACTCTACCCCGTGATCCAAGACCACCTTGCCCGTTACGGTCGAATGCAGGGAGCGAACACCGCCGGCGTTAGTGGTAGTGTTGACCGCATCCACGTGATCGGCAGTGCGCTTCATGATCTTCTCAACGCGCGGCAGCCCTTTTTCGGTAAGCGGCGATGCTATCTCAAGGGTGACGACGAACTCCCCCCGCTCCATCTTGTCGGCCAGCGTAGAGGTCGCCGGAATGTGGCGGGTATCAATGAAATCGTGAGGCAAGCGGGTTTCGCGGTCCTTACCGTTAAACAGGTTGACGTAGCTGGCGGTATTGAGCAGCTCCTCCTCTGGGGGCAGGTGAATCTTAGGAGACGTAGACCCCTTCTTTTTCAGCTCGATATTGGTCCACACGCAGTCGATCTCCGGGATAACCTCGCACTTGCCATCCAGCGTGCCGCCGCACGGTCCGTTACGCAGACCTTTGGGGCAATTCATCGGGCAAATCAATTTTGTATGGGTCAAGATGCATTGGCCACAGGTTTGGCAACCAAACATCTTTTCCTTTAGCCATTTCTCTGTCTTAAATATTATGCTCATTGCGCTTGATACAAGTTCGCGTCCAATCGCATGCATCATAGCAGAGCGCTTCATTTAATCTTGGATGAAACGGTATATTCTAATTGTATTATCCGGCAATGAAGAATCGAGAAGTAGGAAAACTGGGCCGCCAGACGCCCGCGTCTATTGATGTTCCACTGGGAGAGGCACGTGTGCTAGAGAGCCATCATGCTGCAGGCTTCGAAATGGAACGAGACCATTGGGCATTTCATAAAATCTGCTGGGTGGCGGTCGGGCAAGGTCAGCTTGAATTTCCAGGCAGTTCGACAGGTATCCAACGCAACGACTTTCTAGTTTTGCCAGCGGATTGGCCGCATCGTTTCATCGATGATCCGAATGAACCCCTGACGCTGGTAATGATCTGCGTCGATCAAGCGTTGACAGCCACCGGCGCGGCATTGAAACCGATTTGGTCGGGTACCCTAGGTAAAGGAACGCTCGGGCAAGCGCGCTGCGCCAAATCGGCGTTTCACCACAACGCATTCGTGGAAGATTTCCGAAGGGGCCTGCGCGAGCAGTTGAAGCGCGAGGCCGGCTGGCAAATCGCATTAACCGGGGTTGCGCAAGATTTGCTCATTCGGATGGCGCGAGGGCATTGCGTCATGCGCGAGGCTTTCGAATCCAATAGTGTCGCAGCCGTGCGCGGTTCGATCGAATACCTGGACCAACATTTCAACGAAGCTCAGCGCATCGAAGACATGGCGGAACGCTGTAATCTCTCGCCGCGACGATTTACGACATTATTCAAAGCGCAAACCGGCCAAACCTTTAGTCACTATCTCAACGAACGTCGCATTGAATATGCGCAACAGCGCTTGCGCCAAACCGGACACATTATCTACGCCTGTTACGAATCGGGTTTCAACGATCTGGCCTATTTCTATCGTGTATTCAAAAAACACACCGGTCAAACTCCAGGTCTATACCTGAGCGACATTGAATCTTAATTCTGAATACATCCTGGACAGGATCTTTCTGCATAATCAAAGGCAGCTGCCGCAACCGATCGTCAGCAAAAAATGGTAGGACGGCACGCCGAGGCCGCAGCAAAACCCCAATCTCGCGGCAGCCTCGGCAGTATTGCCCTCCCTTCAATCAGCTACGCTAACCCGGAAATCCTTATAGCGCGACGAACGAGTATACATGTGGCGCAAGCCAATGCGACCTTCCGTAACGGCAGGCAGACCCGGATTCGTCATGTGGCAATAGTAAACTTGTTCCGCATTCTCGATACGCATACTAATGGAACGGTCTTTTTTGATGACGGTAACTTTGTGTGGCACGCCCGTCTCGAAAAGCCCTTCCGGAAAATAATCGGGTTTCAGGTCCGATCCCGTCAGACCTGTTGCGTTCGGCATGTAGCGCCGCGCCCGAATATACTGGGTAGCATCCCCATTATTCGGAAAAGCCGCATAACTAATATGGTAGGTGTTCATGTTATTGAAGTACGTCTTCATAGAAGGCACGCGTCGCAGCTCGTTCCACTCGCTTATGTCGGTCATGTATGGATTTTCTCCACTACCCGTCGCCTGAATGTAGAGAATAGTGACGCAATTCGGTCTCGAATCGAGCCGAGTATAATCGTATTCGATCTTCACATCCCCCTCAAACGACTCTTTCGTCCAGAGCACCATATGATGAGCATCGTTCTTAAACTCCGGCCCTGCGGTCAGAGCCATACCCTCTGGCCCAGTTACAACCGATCCAATCTCGCCATCGAGAAACCAATTCTCTTTCCAATCGCCCGTCCCCGAATCCGAAAAAACTTCCTCCCAATCAACCTCAGAGGCCTCAGCGAAAGCAGCCTGATCAGCGTTTTCCGGCATCGCCGTTTTGATTGAACAGCCAAATACCCCAAGGGAGGTAACCAGCATCAATATCGTCTCCAAGCCCTTCATCCTATTATTATAGGAGACAGGTTATCGATTATCGAGAACAAATTTCTTCAATTGGTAGGGCGGCATCACCGAGGCCGCAGCAACAAGCATTCACGGTTCTACTGCAGCGTCGGCGATGCTGCCCTACCATTATCCTACTCCAAAACCCTGACCGCCAAGGCTTGCAAACGCCATTGGCCAGTCGCTTCCGATTCGAATCGGGCCCGGCTATCCAAGCGCAAAACCTCTCCTGCCTTCAGCACACCTAAGTCGCTCAAAACACCACTCTGGTCTTTGGCGTCGATATCCGCATCCACGCAATAGATCGACAAGGGAGCCGCATCGCCAACCTGATAGAATCCGCCGCATACTCCCCCACCAGCAACCAGACTCGCGGAATCGACGATCACATCGCGATTGAAACGAATAAGCACTGCTTCATTAGCATCCACGTCTTCCGACCCGGAACCTTTGATACCCAGTCCCTGCTCGTCTGAAACAAACGCCTTCTGATTGAACACACGTCCACCACGAGCTCCCTGAATCGTCATTTTAAAGGAGAACCCGGCGCTTTGAGAATAGCTCCCTTCGCCGATTTCCCAACGACTGAACCATTCGATTTCAAATCGAAAACGACTCGTTCTTCCGGAGCGAAACGCGCCAAACGATGCCCTCCCGAATTACGATGAAGCAAAGCTAAATTCGTCATGTATCCAATAAGCGGTTTCAAATCAGCCTGTCCGATTAGATTGTTCGCCTCCCATTGATCCGTCGCCAAATCATAGAGCTCATAGGGATTCGCTTCGCCCAAGCGAAGCAGCGCTGCATCGAAAAAGAGTTTCCATTGTCCCGGATAAGGTTTGCCTGATACCTTCGGTGAATCGATCCGAATTACGGAAACCGCTGGATCGTCTTTAGCCTCCTTATGATCGTGAAAGAATAAAGGCGGACGGTCTAACAGCGATGCGCCGGCAAACGCAGGCAGAACACTATAACTATCTTCCGCTCCTTTTTGACCCGCTCGGTGATCCGGCATCTCCGCCCCGACCACCTCTGCAAACGTCGCATACAGATCCTGCAAGCCGATCAGAGCTGGACTGGTCAAGCCCCCGGTCCTGCCATTGCCATCGCCCACGTCGCCCTTGGGCCAAGCAACGATAAACGGCACTCGATGCCCGCCTTCGTACGAAGAGGCTTTATGGCTACGAAACGGGCCCGTCGCTATATCGCTATTCACCTCCGCTCCATTGTCGCTCGTGAAAATGACGATCGTATTGTCAATCAGCTTGCTCCCAGGAGCTCGCGGGTCCGCTGTTTTTTCCAACCAATCGATCATCCGACCTAAGGCTACGTCGTTTTCGTAAATATAATCATGACGCTTATCCATCGGCTGACCCGATTTGCTTCGAGCTGCTCCGGCAACCGGAACTCCATCGATCTCCGTATCCGGCGTATGGGGACCATGATTCGAATTGGAGGGGTAATAGAGAAAGAAAGGCGAATCCTTCGTATCCGATCCCGTCACATGCCCCTCGAGGAAATCAATCGCATTGTCGGAGTGGCGGCTTCCCAATTTAGTCAAAACATAAGCGTTTGGACCTTCGACATCCAATTCCTTGCCCACTCCAGTTGCGCCGACAGCAACGCGCCCATCCAAGTGTCCCGGACCGCGAAAATTCTTAGTCTTCCCATTAACGATATCCGGACCCGAAGATTTGTGCGAACGACTGGTATATCGAGCAATATCGAAACCATGATCGAGCGGCGAAGTGTGCAAGGGTTTCAACAAGTCCGCATCCTCCCAGCCAGCCGCGGGCGTTCCATCCGATCGACTATAGCGAAGACCGACATGCCATTTGCCAAACATAGCCGTACCGTATCCATTATCCTTTAACATCGACGCAATAGTAGGCCGATCCGCTTCAATCATCGGATCGCCCTGCGAACCGAACAACACCTAGTGCTTCAAGCGATTGCGCCAAGGATAACGACCCGTTAGCAATCCGTAGCGCGTCGGCGAGCATCGCGTCGAAGGCGTGTGCGCATCTGTGAAACGCATACCCATCCGAGCCAATCGTTCCATTTGCGGTGTATTCACCTGTACATCATCCGCGTTCCCCGTGAAATCCTGAAACGCGCTTGTATCGCCCATCCCCATATCATCCGCCATCATGAGAATTATGTTCGGTTTGGCGGCAAACGCTGAAAAGCTAAATGCAATGACTAAAAATGCGCAGGTAGGTTTCATTTAAACGAAGTATTTTAAGGGTGAGGATATATGCGCCGAAACTGAGAAAAAACCGAGCTAAACGATCAATAGGGATAGAAACGCATTTACCACAACGAATATCGAAACCCCAAAACATTGCTTGAGCAATTCCATTTTTAACAACGCTGCGCTTGATTCTCCTCACGTCGCAAATAGGTGCCTTCCGCGAGCGAAAGCCAATAGGTTTGATTCAAACGAAAAACCTATTTTTCGCAGAGCGAAAACCCATTGGATTCGCGAAGCGAAGACACAAGGTCACGCGCAGCGCGACCCTTGCTAAAAAACAAAATGATGCTCTTTCAAAAACGGAAAGCGTTTCTTTGTCCATTAATACATCAAAATTGAAAATAACTGTAGGCCCCCTCTATGTTAAGCAGCTTATCCAGATTTCTCTTCATTCTTCTCGCGGTAGCCGCGGCCACCATTCTTCACGCGGTGGACTCCCACAT
Source organism: Opitutaceae bacterium (assembly GCA_028822375.1). GTDB lineage: Bacteria > Verrucomicrobiota > Verrucomicrobiia > Opitutales > Opitutaceae > Pelagisphaera. Next base: position 13,087 of record JAPKDW010000082.1, read on the forward strand.
CGACGGTCCCTTCGGCTCTGACATCCAGCCGCTACTCGAGCAATACTGCATCAAATGCCATGGCGGCGAAAAGGTGAAAGGCGACGTCGATTTCACGACGATCGCGACCAACCAAGATGTCACAGCCCATTTTGAACTTTGGGAACTGGTCGCCGATGTTCTCGCTTACGAGGAAATGCCTCCTGAAGAAGCGAAGAAACGGCCCAGCTCCGCAGAATCTAAACAAATCCAAGACTGGTACCAAAAGCAATTCGTCGATTCCATTCAGGCCCGCCCAGGAACCCTACAACCAAGGCGCCTTTCCGCCCCAGAATACCGCAATACACTGCGTTCCCTTTTCGGCTTCGATCTCGAAGTCTCCATAATCAAGGCCGAGCAAACCGTAATAGAACGTTCACTCGCCCTCAAACTCCTGCCCACCGATCCCCCTGGCGCCAGCGGATACGTCAACGACACCCACAGCGCTCCCCTAACGACTGTTACCTGGGAGCAATACGCCTACCTAGCCGATCGCGCCCTGCAGAAGCTCTTCTCGTTCCAACAACACGATAAACTCGAAAACCTCATAGGCGAAACCCTCCCGCCCGCCTTTCGAGCTACGGATCTCACCCCGGACCAAGCAGGATCCCTCATACGGAACTTTGCTCCACGCGCTCTGCGCCGACCCGTTACGGAGACAGCCCTCGCGTCTGCTTTGGACGTCCTCAAGGACCTCCACGGTCAATCCCTCCTCGATGCCACTAAAAATGAATTAAAGGCCCTGCTCGTATCGCCTGGTTTCATCTACCGGGGACTGCTTTTCGACGGCGAACCAGACAAGCAGCAGGCTGTCGATTCTTATGAACTCGCCGAACGCCTTTCCTATTTTTTGTGGGAAGACATGCCCGATGAAACGCTTTCCAAATCAGCTGCGAGCGGAGGCCTGAAGGATCGGCAAGTCCTCGTCGCGCAAATCGACCGCATGCTGGCATCCCCGAAATCGCGGACGCTATCCGAAAGCTTCGCTCACCAGTGGTTCAGCCTAACCGACATCGACGATGCCGCTAGCGACGCCACTACTCGAGAAGCGCTTCGCAGCCAAGCCCTCGATTTCCTCAATTACCTCTTCACCGAAGATCGTCCCGTAATCGAGCTCATCGACTCCAAGACCGCCTTCGCCAACTACCTAACTGCATCGTTCTACCCGAAGGACAAGGCTCAGCTGAAAAAGTACAATAAACCCAAAGGCATCGAACGCCAGCTTGTCCCCAATCAACGCATTGCTCTCGAACACAATACCGAACGCGGCGGCCTCCTCACCATTCCCGGAATCCTCGCCATGAACCGTGGTCCCGTTTTGCGGGGCACCTGGATGCTGCGAAAGATTCTCGGCGAACGCCTCGGCGAGCCACCAGCGAATGTTCCCGCAATCGAAGCAAAAACGCCGGATGCCGATCTCACCTTTCGCGAACGCTTCGATCAACATCGCAGCGATTCAACCTGCGCCCGTTGCCACGACCGGATCGACCCGCTCGGATTCGCGATGCAGCACTACGACGATAGCGGCGCCTACAAGCTCTCTCCATCCTACAAGGCTCCAAGGAAAAAGAAAGCGCACGACGACGACCTCGAATCCCTCGACACCTCCGGCCAATTGCCCAGCGGCGAAACCTTCGAAACCTTCGAAGAACTAAAATCCATCCTCCTAAGCGCCAAACGAGGAGACATCATTCGCAACGCCGTGGAGCAAGTCCTCGCCTACGCCCTCTGTCGAAAACTTGACCCCTTCGACCGACCTACAGTCGACGCAATCACGCAAACGATTGACGAAACCAACGGAACCTGGCGTGATCTTTTCATCGAAGTATCCCAAAGTCTCCCCTTTCAGGAAACTTACGTTAGCGCTTCGTCATTGTCCTCGACTCAACCCAAAGCAGCGCTGCTTGTCCCCAAGCAGTCGCATCGGTAATACTCTCTTTATTTCAATTTCCATTCAATCGAACAATACGGCTGACTAGGGACAGTCAGCCCTACCTTATCTTCAAATGACCCAACGCTGGAAAATCGATCGCCGCACCTTTCTTCGCGGCACAGCCGGAGCCCTCCTGCCTCTACCATTCCTTAATTTGATGGAAGGCAAAACGCGCGACGCGTTTGGCGGCCTATCCAGTCCCGACAGCGGACCCCTCCGCTTCGTCACTCTCTTTAAACCCAACGGCGTACACCCGCCATCGTGGAACATCAACGGCGGTACCGAATTCGATTTTCGCATGTCGCCGCTCATGGCTCCTTTTTCCAAACACAAGGACGACCTGCTGATTCTCGACAACATGGGCGACTTCGGTTTCTCGTCCCATGCCAACTCGACACGTCGTTTCCTCTCGGGCCATCACCAAAACAAAAACTCCGCATCCGTCGATCAGGTTATCGCCGACAAAATCGGTGGAGACACCGCGCACCGTTCCCTAGAACTCACTACCGAAGGTCTCTTCACTAGG
>JAPKDW010000380.1 GCA_028822375.1 Opitutaceae bacterium
CCAACAAAACCGCGTCCGCTCCAAACCAATCGCAAGCGCGAACAATCGAACCGCAATTCCCCGGATCGCCAACCCCATCTAAAGCCACCACAAAACTGCGCTCCTTCCCTTCCAAAGCCGACAATACCCCGTCCAAATCGCTTCGCACGCGACCGACTGCTGCAATCACTCCCGGACTCGTTTGCGTATCGCTCAAAGCCCGGATCTGTGACTCGCTGGCCGAGAAAACTGCCTCTGCCCGTCCAATTGCCATATTCTTCACCCGCAGATCATTGCCCTCTAGCTCTCGCGTTTCATCGTAGATAAGCGCTTGCAAAGGAACCCCTCCAACCATCGCCTCCTCCAGCAAATGCCAACCTTCAATTAGAAACCGATCCTCGGATTCCCTAATTTTCTTCGATTGTAATTTTCTATACGCAGAAAGCTTTGCTTTGGAAAGTGGGTTTGCCATCGTCGATTCATGAGCTAGGTCGGCAGACCATGTCCACTGAAAAGAGTGCGGCGGCTCAAAGGGGAAACATGGAACGGAAAATCATTCACTTGGATATGGATTGCTTCTACGCGGCGATCGAAGTCCGCGACCGCCCTGAACTCCGCTCGGAACCAGTAGCGGTCGGCGGGCTCAGTTCCCGAGGCGTATTGACCACTTGCAACTACGCCGCCCGCGCATTCGGCATCCACTCGGCCATGCCGAATTTCATAGCCTTGAGAAAATGCCCGCACCTGATCATCGTCCCCATTCGCTTCGATGTCTACCGCTTTGAATCCAAGCGAATCCGCTCTATCATGAAAGAGTATACCGATTTAGTCGAACCGCTCTCCCTCGACGAAGCCTATCTGGACGTAAGCGAATCCAAACGCTCCGCCACCTCCATCGCTCAGGAAATCCGGCGACGCATACGCCAGACTACTGGACTCGTCGCCTCTGCTGGCGTCGCCCCCAATAAAATGCTCGCGAAGATCGCCAGCGACTGGGAAAAGCCCGATGGGCTCTTCCATATTTCTAGGGACGAGATTGACGATTTCATGAAAGACCTTCCAGTATCCAAGATATGGGGCATTGGTAAAAAGACCGCCGAAAAACTTCTCGCTAAACAGATAACGACCTGCGGCCAACTTCAAACGTTCACCTCCCTCGAACTAACCCACATGTTCGGCAAATTTGGAGGCGACCTCTACGAGCTTTGCCGAGGTATAGACAATCGATCCGTCATTCCGAATCGAATACGAAAATCGATAAGCGTCGAACGCACCTTTTCAACCAATCTCGAAACCCTTGACCAGTGCATTCTAAAAACGCGCGACATCTACCAAGAACTGCAAGAGGACCTTTTAAAACTAAAATCAGACCGCCCACTCGCTAAGCTTTTCATCAAAGTGAAGTTCTCCGACTTTTCGCGCACAACTGTCGAACGTACCGGAATCGACATCAGTGAATCCTCCGCACTCGAACTCCTTCAAGAGGCTTTCAGCCGCAAAGCCCTACCCGTTCGGCTCATCGGACTTGGAGTCCGATTCGCCACTTCCCCCAGCGCCCAATCCCACCAGCTCGAATTCTCCTTTCAATCCAGAGCGCATTAGAACTTCCCAATCCAGCGTTATTCGCTAAACATTGCATCCTATACGAATCCGTCATGCTTCAAGAAAAACGCATTCTCCTGATTATTACCGGCAGCATCGCCGCCTATAAATCTCTCGACCTCATACGGCTACTCACCAAAGCAGGCGCATCCGTCGAAGGCGTCCTAACCAAAGGCGGCCTACAATTCGTAACGCCACTCTCAGTCGAAACGCTCACCGGAAAGAAAGCCCATATCGAAATGTGGGACGAAAGCTCCTACGAGATGAACCACATCGAGCTTTCTCGCCGCGCAGACCTCATTGTGGTCGCTCCGGCAACTGCGGACTTCATTTCGAAAATGATCCACGGAAAAGGCGACGATCTCGCCTCGACGATCATGCTCGCGAAGAATAAGCCCATCATCCTAGCTCCTAGCATGAACGTCGAAATGTGGGACAACCCCGCATTTCAGCGGAATTTAACCGCTGCCCAAACCGACGGAGCCCGGCTCATTCCGCCGCAAATCGATACGCTTGCTTGCGGCGAAGTCGGAATCGGAAAAATGGCCGAGCCCGCGACCATATTCGAAGCAGTAAAAGCTCATTTCGCGCTCGAATCCAGCCTCGAAGGGAAGAGCGCCATCGTAACCTCCGGGGCCACCATCGAGCGAATCGACAGCGTCCGGTTTCTCAGCAATTTCTCGTCAGGCAAGCAAGGCGCCGCCATAGCCCTCGCACTCGCCAATGCAGGAGCGCAAGTCACTTTGGTTGCAGGAAAAAGCAGCGACGTAACTCCACTCCACCCACGAATCACAACTCTAAGGATCGAATCCGCTGCGGAAATGCTCGATGCCGTGCATCAAGCCCTCCCGGCAGACATTTTCGTCGGCTGCGCAGCTGTTTGCGACTTCGCAATCACCAATCGGGCTGACCACAAAATCAAGAAATCCGAAGGCCTTCGGCTACAATTTGAAGAAAACCCCGACATCGCCCGCTCAATTGGCATGCTCCCCTCGCCGGAAAGGCCCCAAGTTGTAGTAGGATTCGCTGCTGAAACTGATCACCTCATAGACTACGCGCGAAAAAAACTCTCCGACAAAGGCTGCGACCTTATCGTCGCCAACGATGTTTCCGGAGGAGCCGTCTTCGGCAAAGACGAAAACCAAGCGAGTTTCGTCACCGAAGACTCAGTCGACACACTAGAAACAATGGGCAAAGAAGCTCTCGGACGAGCTATTGCTTCCTGGATCGCCCAAGCGCTTCAAGCCGTTGAAACTTAATCCACAGGCCCGCAGGCGCGTTCAATCGCTAAACAAAGGTATTCCGTATCGATTCAGGTCGAAATGGACCAAAATCACAGAAAGCCCTAGTCTAAATGTGAAAATCTGCTCAAAGAACCCCAAACCCTTGAGCTACATATGCTTTCTGCTCCCATTTTCACTCAAATAAACCGTATAACAACTCATGCGCAAATTTCGCTAGACTATGCTATTCGCGACAATTTCATGAGTTCCACAGGAAAAAAAGCCATCAGCCTCCTACTGGCC
>JAPKDW010000083.1 GCA_028822375.1 Opitutaceae bacterium
AAACCCGCTCCTACAGGTTTGGGATCGCGGGGTGAACCCGCTCCTACAGGTTTTTGAAATGTAGGAGCGGGTTTACCCCGCGATTGGCGACAGGTTTTTGAAGTGTAGGAGCGGGTTTATCCCGCGATTGGATACAGGTTGGGGTTTCGAAATAACATTGTTCGTCCTTCGCTTTACGATAGACCGTGAGTTTGGGTTGCCTTAATCGGAATGGGTTTTCTGAATGGTCGAAGTGAAAGCTATTCAAATTACGGGGCCCCGCAGAGCTGAAATTATCGAGGTAGACATGCCGAAGCTCGCTCCGGGCGATGTACGCGTCAAATTACAGAAAACGTGCTTGTGCGGATCGGATATTCCGTTTTTCGCCTATGACCAACAGGCATTGGCCGACCAGGGGAAGCGGAACTTTTCGGGGCATATCGATTATTCGAATGAATCCGTGTATCCGCTCGCTCCTGGGCTTTCATTGCATGAGTGCGTCGGCGTTGTCACGGAATCTAAATCGGGGAAATTAAAAGAGGGCGATTTCGTGTTGGCCTTGCCGTTTCATCAGTATGGGTTTTTTGAATACTTAACTCTACCGGATTCTCGAATCTTTAAATTGCCCGATTCGTCCCTTAGTAAAGAGGAAATGCTGTTGTGCCAACCGCTCGGGACCTTGTTGTACGGATTTCGCATGATGCCGAACTTGGAGGGCCAAACCGTGGCTGTCGTCGGGCAAGGACCGATCGGGCTTTTGTTCAACGCTCTATTGAAAAGATCAGGCGCTTCGACGGTAATCGGTGTTGATCGCTTCCGCAATCGACTTGATGTAGGAGCGGCGCTTGGAGCCGATGAAAGCATTTGTTTGGAAGATGGTCCTTCGGTGGATGTTATGTCAAAGCTGACCAACGGGGCAATGGCGGATATTGTGATAGAGGCGGTGGGCCATGGAGAACTAGCCCTTGATACGTCGATTGATCTAGTGCGCCAAGAAGGGACGATACTTGCGTTTGGCGTAGTCGATACTGAATACGTGGACCGGTTTCCGCTCGGAAAAGCATTCTACAAAAACTTAACGATTAAGAACACTGTCGGAGCGAAGGACGAAGGTGATTTCCTTGCTGCAGCAGATATGATCGCCAATCGAGAAGTCGATTTGAAACCCTTGATCACTCACACGCTTCCATTTGAGGAGGCCCAACGCGCTTACGAACTTTTTGTCGACCGGGAAGACGGGGCTATTAAAGTCGTAATCGATTTTGAATAAAGCATCCTTGGGTATTCAAAAGGTAGGGCAGCATCGCCGAGGCTGCCGTTTGACTTAGGCTCTGCTGCGGCCTCGGCGATGCCGCCCTACCATCCTAAAACGGGCCAGTATGAAACCAGGTGTTGAATTGCGAAGGACCTTGTTCGAGCGAGTCCCAGATTTGGAAGGCAAGACTTTCGCTTTCGTCGTCGTGAATGGCAAGATCGGGAACGAGGACGACGGTTGCTCCAGAAGCGGCAGCCCCTATGATTCCTAGCCGAGAATCCTCAAATATAAGACAGCGCTCGGGAAGGATTTGCATCTGCTTGGCAGCTTTTTGAAATATTTCCGGATGCGGTTTGCCGCGACTGACCTGGTCGCCACTGGTAATGGAGTGGAAATGTGGGAGTAGGTCGTGATGACCGAGTTTTCGCTGAGCTAAATCCTGAGCGGAAGAAGTGGCGACTGCTTGAGGTACGCCGCGTTGGCTAAGCCATTCGATGCATGATCGAGCTCCTTTTTTAAGAGGCGGGCCCTCGGCTATTTTGGCATGGTAGATGTCGTTGGCCCGTTGGACAAGGGCGAGAACGTCGGTTTGGTGCCCTAAGCGCTCTTCGAGCCAGCCGTGAAAGCTCTTGACGTTCATCCCGATGATTTCGAGGAAGATGCTATCGTCGATTCCCGTAGCGAGTTCCCGAGAGGCTTGCTGCCATGATTCGTGGGCGAGCCGCTCTGTATCGAGGAGCAATCCGTCCATATCCCAAATAACCGCATCGAATTTCACGTACCCTTGCTCGATAAAAAGGCACGCAATAGCAACAGATTACGTGACTTCAGAGGCATTTTAAAGGCGTACGAGCGTCACGACAATAACATTGGCCGTAGCAGCGAAGGGATGATTCCCAAAACCGGGCGGCCAAGTTCGTTCTTGAAAATCCTGGAGAAGTTTGTCCTATGAACTGGAAGCTAGGCTCCGCTACCTTGAAGCCTGGAATGGAATTGGTCGGCAAACTCTAGAATTATGAAATTATGTTATTCGATTTGGATATTATTCATGGGGCTCCTCTTTTCGGGGTGCGGTGGTTCATCAAGCGTTGAATCGCTTTTCGATGGTGAGAGCCTTGACGGATGGGAAATTCAAAACGGGGGCAAATTCTCCGTTGCGGATGGCGTAATTACAATCGATCGGGGCACAGGTTGGCTCCGATCTGCGAAATCGTACGGCGATTTCAAATTGACGATGGAATTTCGCTTTTTGGAAGCGAACGCCAATAGCGGGATTTTCGTCCGTACGGGACCAACGAGCAAGGACGATGACAATGGCTGGCCTGACAATGGATATCAGATCCAGTGTTTGGATACGCTCGAAGGGGGTAACCCTCTGGCGACGATGATCCCTTATGGCGCTCCACCGTTTGAGCATCAGTCGGACCTAGAGGCTTTGAAACGGGCCTATCGTCCTACTGGAGAATGGCAGCGTTACGATATTACCTGTGTCGGCGAGACTATGGAAATTCAGTTAAATGGAATTTTAGTTACGACGTGTACGAGTATTAAGAACCTAAGTGGGCACGTCGGAATCCAGGCCGAATTAGGTTTGCTTGAGTTTCGTAAGATCGAGATCGATCAGCTTTAAGGCTGGGGGTTGAGGAGCTAGCTCAATTCGTATGATGGTAGGGTTCGTTGTTGCAACGAACCGTTGAAGGTGAATCGCAACCGGGTTCATTCCTCGAAGCGCGAAGCGTATGTTTGCCATGAAAACCTATGGCAGCCGCGAATGTTTTAACCACAGATTTCACAGATATGATGAATTGCTCCGTATGTGTATTTTTCTGTCGAAAGGTAGGGTTGCCTGTCCCTAGGCAACCGCATCGGTTGATGCGAATTGCTCTCCTTAGCTTAGAAAAGCGTTAGGACCAAATAACGCTCTTAATCACAGCCTGGACTATTAAGCCTAAAAAGCCTCCCGCATTGACCTTGAAGGTTCTCTCGCGAAGTGTTTTGTCTGTGTTGCTTTCCAAGCTGTTTAGTCCGAGTTTTCCTTTTCGTCCCAAGGCGCTCCCATTTCATTATGGTTGGGTGGTTGCGGTTGCCGGCGCGACTGGGATTGTAGCGAGTATTCCAGGGCAGACAATTGGCGTTAATGTTTTTAATGACGAGTTGATCAGCGCCTTGAGCATTAGTCGGTCTCAGGTAGCCCTGGCGTATTTTCTAGGTACGGCAACCAGCGGAATCATGCTCTTCTGGGCAGGAAAAGTTTACGACCGGATCGGTTCTCGGCGTTTGATGGTAGCGGCGAATGTGGGTTTAGGGTTTTCAATGCTCTACATGAGCTGCGTGGACTGGCTGCCTCGTTTTGCGGCAGATGTTTTGGGAATGGATGGTCCCACGCCCCCGATGTTGGTTGCGAGTTTGAGTTTGGGTTTTTGGATGCTTCGGTTTTCGGGGCAAGGATTCGTTACCATGGGAGGCCGCAACATGATCGCGAAGTGGTGGAGGTATCACCGCGGGAAAGTGCTTCCGATTAGCGGCATTGGAGTGAGCGTTTGTTTTTCGCTTTCGCCCTTGGTATTCTATGACTTGATACAGGCGACCGATTGGCGAGTAGCTTGGAGGATTCTGGCGCTTTGTTCGGGAGTTGGCGTCGCCTTGTATGGCTGGTTGGTTTACCGAGATAATCCCGAGGAATGCGGGTTGTCAATCGATGCTGGAATCCCTCCCAAAGATAAGCAGCGCGACGATCCGGAGTTCACCGTGGTGAAGGAGTTTACCCGTGAGGAGGCTGTTCGCAGTTTCTCTTTTTGGGTATTTTGCGGTATATTCGCGCTTCAGTCCGTGTTCGTGACGGCTTACGTTTTTCATGTTCTGGATTTAGCGAAAGAGCTCGGCATGACCCCCCAGGGCATTTTGAAGCTTTTTCTGCCAGGAGCCATAATTGGCGGATTGTTGAGCGTAGCAATCGGTTGGTTGAGCGATCACTTCCGGTTGAAGTATTTCGCGGCCTTCATGGCCTGCGGGACCGGTCTGTCTTCCTTTGCTCTAATGACGCAAATCGATGGGTTAATGATTCCGTTGATGATTGCTGGTATGAGTATCACTAGCGGATCGTTTGGTCCGTTAACTGGGGCGTTCGTGCCACGCTATTTCGGCATAAAGCGCATTGGAGCGATTAGCGGAGTGATGATGTCGACAATGGTAATTGCGAGCGCTACTGGCCCCTTGCTCTTCAGTATAGCGAGAGATGTTACTGGAAGTTATCGGAACGCGTTTGGAGGTACATTCGTAGTCGCCATACTTTTGGTTATCGCTTCGTTTTGGGCGAACAATCCTCAAAGGAAGATTAAGAAACAGATGGATGCTGAGAACGAGGGGAGTTCTTAGTTCTAATGTAGGATTGTCGATTTGGCGGCTCAGAGCTAGGGCAACGACGTCCCGGCGTGCCGCGTAGAGATCCGTACAAACGCGGCACGTCGTTGCCCTACCTTTAGTTCTATTGAGCAATTTGTGTCCAATTTGTCGGTACGCTTTTACCAGCATTAGCTTCTAGGCTTGAGTCCGACTGAATTTCTCGCAGGGTGCAACGTATGAAGCTTCCTCGTTATTCGATACCCCTATTGATCGTTTGGCTCTTTTCGAGCATCGGTTTTGCGGCCAATGAATCGAAACCGAACATATTGTTCATTATCGTAGACGACCTTGGTTATGGAGATTTGTCCTCTTACGGCGCGACGGATTTGAAGTCGCCACGTATTGACGAATTGATGGGCGAGGGTCTCCGATTCAATCAATTTTATGCGAATTGCACGGTGTGTTCACCAACGCGGGCATCGCTAATGACCGGGCGGTACCCGGATTTGGTCGGCGTGCCAGGCGTCATTCGCCAGAATGCTCCCAATAGTTGGGGTTACCTGGATCCCGAGGCGATTACTTTGCCGCAAATGCTGAAGAAGGGTGGCTATCGCACGGCGATGATTGGGAAGTGGCACTTAGGCTATGATTCGCCAAATATTCCCAATGATCGCGGATTTGATTTCTTTCACGGTTATCTTGGCGATATGATGGACGACTATTATACCCACCGGCGTGGAGGTATTAATTGGATGCGAAAGAATCGCCGCGAGGTTGATCCTGAAGGTCATGCGACCGAGCTGTTTTCTGCCTGGGCTGTTGACTACATCAAGGATAGTAGAGGGAAGAAGGATCCATTTTTTCTGTATCTCCCATACAATGCTCCTCATTTTCCGATTCAACCGCCTGAGGACTGGCTAGAGCGCACGAAGAAGAAAAGCCCAGAGCTTTCGGAGGGAAGGGCCAAGAACGTAGCCTTTATCGAACACATGGACCATTACATTGGAACGGTCTTGGATGCGCTTGACGAAACGGGTCAGCGTGAAAATACATTAGTCGTGTTCAGTTCGGACAATGGTGGTTCGCTTCGACATTTTCAGAGCAATGGAAATTTGCGTGGCGGAAAGCAAGACCACTGGGAAGGTGGCATACGTGTCCCTACTTGCGTAAGATGGCCCGGTAAGGTTCGTCAGGACCAAGTGAATACGGTTGGAATAACCATGGATTTTTACGCGACGCTTTGCGAAGTCGCTGGTGTTGCGGTTAAGCATGAAATCGAAGGACGTTCGCTTCTGCCGTATTTGCTGAATGGGGATGATGGCTATACGAAAGATCGTGACTTGTTTTGGGTTCGCCGCGAGGGCGGAGCGATGGGCTATCAGGGTAGGGCATACTATGCGGTAAGGAGAGGGCCTTGGAAACTCCAGCAAAGTTCGCCATTCGAGCCGATGCAGCTTTTCAACCTTGATGATGATCCTCTTGAAGCGAATCCTGTGGATAACAAGAAATTGATTTCGGAACTGAGTAGTAGTCTCATGCTTCATTTGCAGAAAGCAGGCCAAGTGCCTTGGCAAAAGGCCGAGTAGAGAGCAGAGGAAAGTGATTATCTAGGGAAATACGGCAGTTTCTCAAAAAAAACCCTGTGTGCGGTCGAGTGAAATTATTGAAGATGGAGAAGGGGCGACAAATGGGCTTGCCCTGTTTCTTTGAAGTCGATCCGTTACCTCTTGAGTCATCCAAGGGCTTGCGTTTCCCACACAACGATTCTCGCAAACTATGTCTACATCCCTTTCCCGCTTGAGGCAGGTTATTATTCTCGGCTGCCTGTTTCTCTCGTGCCAGCTACCGCTTTGGTCTCAATCTTCGCTCTCGGGCTCGGGAGTCGCGGATGACGCCGATTTCTTTGTCAGGCTGGATGCCTACGTTAGCTATGGAGGCGATGTCGATGTGATCGACGGTCTCACCGGAAGAACCTATCATAGCGATAATAAGGTCGTGAAGACCATCCATTCAAACTTCCCCAAGATAATGGGAGGGCTGCATAAAATGCTGCTGGATTTGGAGGTTAAGTACATGAATTTCTATTTGGAGAATGGAGTTCTGCATGAGCGAGAATTGATCGCTCTGGCCGAATCGTTTAAAATAACCAATTTTAAGCTGGATCGGACGAATTGGATGGTCCGAGAGAAGGCGATTCTCACTCGCTTGCAACAGGCCCCATTTTTCCAAATCAAGGAGCTCGTCATTTGGGAGAAAGAGGAAATGGATTCGACTTTGCCCGATAATAAGTACGCGAGGAATCTAAGGTACAATCCCGTAAACGCTTCATGGGATCGTCGCGTGCTCACAGAATGGAAGGTCCCGGTCGTAACAAAGTGGAGCACTCATACGGTGATCAAGAATCAAGGTCTGAACCTCGAAACAAACAAAGGCTTTCACATTGTAAGAGACCAGGGCCTGCCGCACACGATTCACTCAAGTAATTTTAAGGAGGTTTCCGTTAGCTACCCGGTTATCGTGTCGCGAAAGGAAGACACGCAGGCCCAGATCGACCGGATACAAATACAAATCGTAGAAAACCTTAGCCACCTCTATGATCCTTTCACTTGGTTGGCTCGGCGGGCGACTCGCTTTCGGACGGTATTCGCTAGCGAGTTGGTCAAATACTTTAAGGAACGAAAATATCGGGTTAACGATCGCGACTGGTTCAATGTTACGATTTGCAACTTCCTGAACGATGTCGTGGTGACCAATCGTTATGGGTTCGAAGAGGTATACGACCTTTTCGTGACTCAGCAGTTTGAAAATTCGGAAAACGCATTGGGCGAAGATTTGGATTTGCTCAATTGGCTTCCCAACGAGAAACGCAAAGGAAAAGGAATTAACAAAAACAAGAAGGTATACATCGACTTCGATCAACCCAGGGGTGGGCGATGGGTCGTGTTCGATGCTTACTTGCGATATGGCGATAAGTTTTTGGATACACTTCGGACCAATCTTACCAGTCTGAAGAAAAAAACGTCAGGCAAGGAAGTCATCATGCGGACGATTGAAGACGTCAGCGGAGTACCTGCGGAGAAGTACATTCCAGCGGCGGTAAAAGCGCAAAAAGCGGGAATTGAGCACTATCGCGCTCGAAAAGAGAGGGGCGAGGCGTGAGACGTTTAGACAGTTTAACTAAAGCGGCTCTATCTGGGTTTTTGATAATCCTGCTGGGTAGCTTCCCGCTTTTTTCCCAGTCAGCTTTGTCGGAATCTGGCGTTGGCGATGGCGACGATTTTCTTATCGAGTTGGAAGCCTATGTAAAATACGGCGGGAGCATCGATGTTATCGATGGGATGACGGGTAAGAAATATCACGGGGGAGACCAAGTGGTGAAAGCGATCTACAATAACTTCCCGAAAATAATGGGAGGGCTTCACAGAAAATTGCTCGAACTCGAAGCGAGGCACATGGCTTTTCAGATGAGGCAAGGTACCCGTCACGGAGATATGCTCTCGGAATTGGCGAAGTCCTTTGGGATTCGAGGGTTTTATATGGATGACGAAAACTGGTTGAAGAAGGAACGAACCATTTTGTCGAGGTTAACGGCGAAGCCTTTTTTCAAGATAAAGGAGCTCGTCGTTTGGGAACTTGAAGGATTAAGTGGGATGGCCATCCGCAACAATGAGCGCGGAAAGAATCTCAAGTTCAATACGGAAACAATGGATTGGGAACGCCGCGTTTTGACCGAGTGGGAAGTTAACATTCGCGGCCGAAAAAGCTTCAAGCGTGTAAATAAGTGGCAAGGGCTGAATTTAGATACGAACAAAGGATTCCATATAAGCGATTCTCTCCCGGGAAGCGTGTATACTTCAAGCTTCGAGGAGATTCAGCTTTCCTATCCGATCATCGTTTCAAGATCGGAAAATGAAGCAACTCAGATTGATCGTCTACAGCATTTGATCGTTCAGAATATAAGTCATTTGTATGATCCGTTTTCTTGGGGAGCGCCCCGAAAAACACGTTTTCGGACAGCGTTTGCGTCTCGTCTGAGAAGGCATATGGAGGATCGTTCATCAAGGATGACCGATCGCGATTGGTTCGACCGCGTAATGAGCAGCTTTCTTAATGATGTCGTGACGTTGAAGACCTATGGCTTGGAAGAGGTGTATGACCTGTATGTTGTGCAGCGCTTTGAATATCGACAATTGATGGGCGTTGCCATGGATCCGCTCAATTGGCACGATGGAGAGGATCGCTCTCCTCCTAAACAGAGGAATAATAAAAAAATATCGTTTAATTTCAAAAGTCACGACGGCGCGCGATTCGCTCTTTTGGATGTGTATCTGCGGTATGGAGACGTTTTTCTGGAAAATCTCCGCCTAAAATTGACTGGAGTGAAAAAGAAGACGGAAAGCCGGTCACTGATTCGCGCTGCGATAGAGGAAGTGAGCGGCGTCCCAGCGGATACGTATATTCAAGCAGCTTTAAAGGCTCAAAAAGCGGGTATTATCGATTACCGAGATAATCGGAATAACTAAGGGATACGATATTCTATATGGCTAAACGTTTAGCAAAGATCACATTCATCTGGGCACGAATTGTAGCCTTGGTCGCGCTTGTCGGAAACGAGGCTCTGTTGGGTCAATCAGCTTTGTCGGAGGCGGGTGTTGGGGATGACGACGAATTCCTTATTCAGTTGGAAGCCTATGTGAAATATGGCGGAAAGATCGATGTCATCGATGGAATGACGGGGAAGCATTACCACGGCAGCAGTCAAGTGGTGAAAGCCATTTACAATAACCTTCCAAAGATCATGGGAGGGCTTCACAAAAAATTGCTCGAACTCGAAGCGAGGCATATGGCATTTCAAATGACGCAGGGGGCGCGGCATGGAAAGGAACTCTCTGAATTGGCCAAGACATTCGGAATCAAGGGATTCTATTTGGATAAAGAAAATTGGCTGAAAAAGGAAAAAACGATTCTTTCTCGCTTGGATGACAAGCCCTTTTTCAAAATAAAGGAACTGGTCGTTTGGGAACTCGAGGAATTGAGCGGTATCGCCATTCGGGGTAATGAGCGCGGAAAAAACCTCAAATTCAATACGGATACTCTCAAGTGGGAACGACGCATTCTGACCGAATGGGAAGTCAATATCCGAAGTCGAAACAGCTTTAAGCGGGCGAATAAGTATCAAGGACTAAATCTGGATACTAACGAGGGCTTCCATATCAGCGACGTGCTTCCAGGAAATGTTTACACAGGTAGTTTCGAGGAGGTGAAAGTGTCGTATCCGATAATCGTTTCGCGATCGGAAGACGAACAGGAGCAGATTGATCGATTGCAGCGCTTAATCGTTAAGAACTTGAGCTATTTGTATGATCCGTTCTCTTGGGCGGCGCGTCGCAATACGCGTTTTCGGACAGCGTTCGTTTCGCGGCTAAAAACACACATGGAGCAGCGAGGAAGTAGAATTTTCGACCGCGAGTGGTTTGATCCGCTCATTGCCAATTTCCTCAACGATATCGTTACCTTGAAAATTTACGGCCTCAAAGAAGTTTATGGTTTGTATGTAACGCAGCGTTTTGAAAACAGTCGCTTTTTGATGGGTGAAGCGATGGATCCACTGAATTGGAACGAAGGCGAGGATAGAGCTTCTTCTGGAAAGCGTAAGAACGTGAAAGTGAGGTTGAACTTTAAAAATCCTGACGGAGCTCGGTTTGTATTACTCGATATGTATTTGAGATATGGTGACGCGTTTTTGGAAAATATTCGCTCAAAAATTGCAAGCGTTACCAAGAAAACGGAAAGCCTGGCTCTTGTGCGGGCATCCATTGAAGAAGTAAGCGGAGTTGCAGCCGACACATACATCAATGCTGCCTTGAGGGCTCAAGAAACCAGCATTTTGAGCTACCATGAGAAACAGTCAAAATAGACGGATATCCCATGAATTACCTGAATCCAATTTTGCCAAACATCCATTTTTATAGAACCTTCAGCTTTCTACTTTTACTTGCGATTGCGCTTGCTGGATCTAAGCCGATCCATGGGCAGTCAGCATTGTCGGGAACGGGTACTGAAGATGACGCTGATTTTTTCGTTAGATTGGATGCGTTCGTGAAGTATGGCGGCGATATGGATGTAATTGATGGCCTCACGGGTAGGCCCTATCACAGCGACAATAAAGTAGTGAAAGCGATCCATTCGAATTTCCCCAAAATACTCGGCGGATTGCATCAGAAATTACTCATACTGGAGACGCTCCATATGAATTTTCATTTAGAGCAGGGCGCGTTACATGAACAGGAACTGGCAGCCTTGGCAGAGTCATTTGGGATTACGAATTTCAAATTGGATAAGACGAAATGGCTAATTCGGGAAAAAGCTATTTTGGCGCGTTTGCGCGCAAAGCCGTTTTTCCAAGTCAAGGAACTCGTCATTTGGGAAAAGGAGGAAATGGATCCAATATTGCCGCGCAATAAATACGCCAAAAATCTACGATACGATCGAGAGACCCAAAGTTGGGAGCGGCGCGTTTTGACCGAGTGGAAAGTGAATGTTCCGACTAGAAAAGGCCTAACTGTGGTTGTGAAAAACCAAGGTTTAAATTTGGAGACGAATAATGGATTTCATATTATCAGGGATCGCGGACTCCCGGTTAATGTTCACCCGAGCTTTTTTAGGGAAGTCAGGGTTTCCTATCCAATAATCGTTTCGAGGAAGCAAAATACGGACGAGCAAATCAATCATTTGCAAAGACTAATCGTCAAGAACATGAGTCATTTATACGATCCGTTTACGTGGATCGGTCGCCGTAATACGCGATTCCGGAAAGTGTTTTCATCTACTTTATTGAGTCATTTTCGGAATCGATCATACAAAGTCCATGACCGTGATTGGTTTGATCCGGTTCTCTGTAATTTTCTTAACGATGTGGTGACGGTAAATCAGTACGGACTGAAAGAGGTGTACGATCTTTATATCGCAGGAGTCGAGAATCCGAAGAACACGTTGGGCGAGGGGTTCGATCCTCTCAACTGGAATGCAGGCGAGAAACGGAAAGGAGCTGGAATGAATAAGGGCAAACCCATTCGCCTTAGATTTGAAAATTCTACTGGAGCTCGATTTGTTCTATTTGATATGTATCTACGTTATGGCGACGATTTTTTAGATAACTTTCGTTCAAAGCTCACGAGCTTGAAGAGAAAGGGAGACCCTCGAGAAATAATCAGCGCCTCGATCGCAGAAGTAAGCGGCCGTACCGCAGATACGTACATCAACGCGGCCTTAAAAGCGCAAGAGGCTGGGATCGCTGATTATCGAAAAAGCCGTTGATTTCGGCTTTTTAAAAACCAAGCTTAGCTAATCCTAAACAATTAGTAAGCTACGAAGTTCACGGAGGAAATTTCGTTGAGGGTTTTTAAACTACATTTCGTCACAATCTTGTAGCAGGGCGCTGAACAGTTGCTGGCCCCAAATCCGTCTGCGGCGGACAAGGATGTCCGACCACGTCAAACACGAGGATTCGAAGCTAGACTTCGGGTACCTCATTAATTTCAGATTCGAAATTGTAGGGTGGGTTGCTAAGCCGCCAGCCCGGTAAGCGTGTCGCCTCAGCGAGGTGACCTACAGAAAATAAGATTTATGATGACGTTTGCTATATCTACGTC
The DNA here is from genome assembly GCA_028822375.1 of Opitutaceae bacterium. GTDB lineage: Bacteria > Verrucomicrobiota > Verrucomicrobiia > Opitutales > Opitutaceae > Pelagisphaera. The sequence goes on from JAPKDW010000083.1 coordinate 12,229, forward strand.
GCAAGGCGGCGTGGTTTTATTCGAATTTTCCTTTTTCAAAGAACTTCCGCACATCTTCAAGTACGAGCGGGAGGGCTTCTTGGACAGCTTGAAACGTATGGGCGTGAGGGATGCGGATTGCTTTAATATTGATGGAGGTTCCTTCGGCATCTCGAAGAAAATTCTCGTTCATCGTTCTATCGAAAGCGTGTTCGCCGATCGCTAGAAAAACCTGTGTGTTTCGCAAGTTTTCAATGTTGTGGCGTGGATTGAACGTTCGCCAAATCTTCGGGTCATTACCAAACATAATTCGCGGGACCTCGTAGTTTTGGCCTTCCGGCAGTGTTTCAGGTCTTGGAAAATCGACGAGACCGATCATGGCGGCCGCATAGGCGTATTGTTCGGGTCGATGCGTCGCGTGGTAGAGCGTGCCGTAACCACCCATTGACCAACCGGCTATCGCTTGTTGGTTTCGGCTTTTGTTAATTGGATAGTCATTGGCGACGATTATTTCGAGTTCCTTGAGGGCGTCACTATACTTGGCCTTAGGGTCGGTTGGAGAGTTGATGTACCATCCATCGAAGGTCATTGGAAGTACGATGAGATATGGCTGTCCTAGGAGGTTTGAGCAGGATTGAGCGTCCTCGATCAGGCTTAGGTGGTTTCGGCCTCGGCCATGGAGCAGAAAGAGCGTTGGCCATCCTTGAGGAGGCGAATTACCTGAAGGGGAAACCACGGCGAAGGGGACTTTTTTCTGAAGAGCGTGAGACTGGAATGACTTTATCTCAATTTGCTTGGACAATGTTGTATGGGTATTGGGCTTGGCGATATCTGAGGTACGGTTCTTCTCGGCGAAGTTTGGAAGGATGAATCCTGCAATGATCAAGCATGCGATACAGAACCTGGAAGACGTTCTCATGCGCTTGAGCCCGTCTCGTTAAACAAAAAAGGGAGCGCTTTGCGAAACGTTTTTGAAAGGCGATCAACTTCGGATTGAGGAATGCTAGCAAGCGGCCACCGCACGGTTGGCGAACCATCGGCCCATCCACCTGCGGCAGCGAGGGCTTTGTCGATTGCCGTATTCGAAAAACGGCCTCGAATGGGCTTAAGAGCGGATTTGAAGACTTCCAATATTTGCGCTTCTTGAGCGAGAGCGATCTCGGGTTCTTTGAGGATGCTTCGTCCCCAGCGAATTGCTCCGCAGGGTGAAAGGCAAGCGAGGTTGGAGTAACTGCCGCGGGCGCATCCGTGAATCATACCCGAAGCTAAACGTATTCCAGCGACGAATACGGATAGTTGGTTTGCTGCATGTTTCATCTCGACGTGCCAAGCGGCATCGCCACCCGCTACTTTGATACCGATGATACCGTCGACTTCAGATGCAAGACGTGCCCATTCCGATGGAAGCAGAACCTTTCGAGCGTTTGGAGGATTGTAGATGACCAATGGGATGGGAGCAGCGGCGGCGACTAGCCGGGTGAGATAGTTCCGTATTTCCTCCCATGTCAGTGGATTCCATTCAGGTAGGATAACTTGAAAAGCGCCTGGATTGAGTTCGCGTGTCTGTTCGATGTGGCGAAGCGTTTCGCTGGGGTGAAGGTGAGAGGCGCCGATCTGAAATGGAATACCGCGTGCATCGCAGAATGCAGCAGTGGTTTGCGCGAGTTGAAGAAACTCTTCGTTGGTTTGATTGAAGAATTCACCAGCTGTACCATTAAAATAAATACCGTCGATTTCCGCTTTTGCTAGAGCGTTAAGTTGGAGATCGATGTTGTCCCAGCGAATGGCCTCGTTTTCGTCTAGAGGGAGTAGTAGGGTGGACCATGTGCCCTTAAGCGTTGTTGCAGTAAGCGGGATCATACTTATGGCAAAAACGATTCCATATCGAATTGGAGGCGTATTATGTCGGGAGAATTTCCGAGTATGGCTTTGTAGTCGATTACGTTTAGGAGCTTCCGTTTGCCAGTATCGACGATTATGGGTGATGGGTAATAGCCGTCGGTGACATCGCCTCGCTCACTGTTGTCGAGAACATATTGTTCTTCGATTGCAAGGCTCCCGGGATCGAAACGAATCAGGGCGAGCTCCATAGGAATTGCGCGCTTGGGAGCTCGGTGATTGCGACCAATGAGGAAGAATTCTCCATCGTGACTAAATAGACGAGGTCTTCCAAGGTAAGAGCTAATTGTGGGCGATTCGTCGGTGAGGGTCGTTTCGCTCAGAAGCCGGAAACGAGAATCAACTTTATGGAGCCTTTGTTTTTCGTCGTACCCTCGAGTAGCGACAATAAAGCCGTTTTCGAAAGGAATAAAACTACTTTCGTTTATCCGAATATCGCCAAACTCTTGGCTTAAGTTTCGCAGAAAATGCCATGTGTCTCCATTGTCGTCAGTGTAGAGGACATCTACGGTACGTCGTTCGCCGGCGAGGTATTCGAATGTCATCATCAAGGCGTAGAGGCGCTGGCCTATGGTCACGCTATCGAAGAGGTACCCGTATTCAACGCCTTCGATCGGACCTACTTTTTCAAGTTTTCCAAAACGTTGGTCACTTTCGCTACGGATGGCCCGCATCAAACCCGTCCGATAGTGCTGTCCCTCTTCGTCGATTTTCTGGACGTCAATATAGGTGGCCAAGTCTCCGTTTGGAAAACGAATCCATTCGCCCATTTGCATGATTGCGTTCGGCAAACCGATTTGGATTGGCTCTTGGGTTTGACGTCCGCTGGCAAGATCGAATCGGATGATCTCCAATTCAGCTCCCGGGTCCCTGGCATGCTGTCTGCCACGTTTGTAGGAAATCATTATTTCGTTGTTTCCCAACGCAATGATCGCCGGAAAAGCCAAGTAGTCCTTGGTCCCTGTATCGTGGTAGGACACCAAGGTTTCTTCGATTCGGAATAGGGGCGTTGCCGGAAGCGGTTCTTTTGCAGTGACCGCTGGGGTGCTCTGGTGGACCAATGCAGCGATGATCCAAATGAATTTCCAGTATTTCATTGCGCGTAATTTGTCGGGATAATTTTGAGGTTTACGATACAACCTATGAATTTGTAAGACCTTCTAAAATACATAGTTAACTATGTACAACTCAATTTAGTTTGGTATGACTTTAGGATGCGTTTTCTCCTATCGTCTGGTAGGGTTGGCTGTCCCTAGGCAACCGCGCGATCGTAATTCTATATGCGCTGGGAGTACTTTGGGTGGGCTGGCGGTTTTCTCGGGGAACCGAGTCGGAGGAGGAGTACTTTCTGGGTGGGCGGAGCATGTCACCGTTTTTGATCGGCATTTCGCTTTTCGCTTCGCTGTCGCCTGCGGCTTCGGTACACTGGGATGGGG
>JAPKDW010000381.1 GCA_028822375.1 Opitutaceae bacterium
CAATAATTCCTTCAAATAGAGATAAGTTGACGCGTATGCGCTGAGCGGGAAGATCAGCCGCTACCTTTTGAATACTCCGGGGATGTTTTATTAAACCACTGAGCAACTGATATAATCTGATGACTAGGCTCATTCTAACATATCAGTGGTTATCAAATTCTCTAAGGTTGACTCCTGTGCGCTTTTTTTGGGGGGGCAAGCGAAGCGCATCTTCTTAGCCTCTAAAACCTAGTTCGAACTAGCAATTTGTCTAAAAATGTTCAGGGTTTCGTTAATCTTGGTAGAGTTGGTGGTATCTATTGATAGACATTTTCGAATATTTGATACCATTATCTTTGCAGAAATTCTTATGAAATCGATATCCCTTTGTAATCCTAGTCGCAGTTTGGGCTTTCTGACGCCTGCTATGTCGTTCCTGTTGATGGCTTTTCTTGGGCTGCCTCTCTTTGCTGCCGAGAAACCCAATATTCTCTTCATCTTTGCTGATGACCAATGTTATGAAACGATTGGGGCGCTAGGGCATACCGACATCGACACGCCGAATCTCGATAAGTTGGCAAATCAAGGGACTGTTTTTACCCACACCTACAATATGGGAGGCTGGCACGGGGCTATCTGCGTGGCTAGTCGGACGATGATCAATACAGGGCGATTTCTTTGGCGAGCCCGAGAGTTGGATTCGGATTTGTCTCAGGAGGTGAAGGAAGAACGTATGTGGTCTCAGTTGATGCATACTGCAGGCTATGAGACTTTCTTTACAGGAAAGTGGCATGTAAATGCGGATACGGGCGCGATTTTCGATCATGTATCGAACGTGCGCCCAGGCATGCCAGGGCCGATCTTTTACCCGGAAGCCTATGGTCGTCCGATTGAAGGGCAGCCGGATCCATGGTCGCCGACCGATCCTAAGTATGAAGGATTCTGGGCAGGAGGCGAACATTGGAGCGAAGTGGTAGCGAACAACGCGGAGAATTTCATGGAAGTGTCGAGTCGGTCGGATAAGCCGTTCTTCATGTATTTGGCTTTTAATGCGCCGCACGACCCACGTCAGGCGCCTCAAGAGTATTTGGACAGGTATCCCCTTGATCGGATTGAGGTCCCCGAGAATTTTGCGGCCGAGTATCCTTATATGGCTGGAACGGGTGCGGCGGAGATTCGCGACGAAGTGTTAGCTCCGTTTCCTCGAACAGAATACGCGGTGAAGGTTCACCGTCGTGAGTACTATGCGCTCATTACCCACATGGACGATCAAATCGGCCGCATTTTGGATGCCCTCGAAAAGAGCGGTAAGGCGGACAACACTTATATCTTCTTCACGGCGGATCACGGTCTAGCGGTGGGGCATCACGGATTTATCGGAAAGCAGAATATGTATGAGCATAGCCTGCGTCCTCCATTGATGGTGATGGGACCGAAAATTCCGAAGGGAAAGAAGATCGATACGCCGGTATATTTGCAGGATGTCATGGCGACTTCGCTAGAGCTCGCGAGTATCGCTCAGCCTGATTACGTGGAATTCAAAAGCCTGATGCCATTGATCGAGGGTAAGCGCGATAAGCAGTACGACTACATCTACGGAGCTTATGAGCCGGACAGCCAACGGGCGTTTATTAGCGGCGATTACAAAATGATCTTCTATCCGAGGATCGATACCTACCGACTTTATAATTTGGATACGGATCCAATGGAAATGGACGATTTGGCTAATAAATCCAAATATAAGGGAAAAATGGCAGAGTTAAAATCCGCGTTCGTCTGGTTCCAAGGCCGAATGGCAGATCCGTTGAAGTAGCGGCGTTTTTGCGAAATAGGTCACATCAGAATCCCGTCACCCCCCCAATTCCTATTAGTAGTAATTTCCAAAGGGAGTATGAACGGTGTAGGGTTGTTGTCCCAACGAACCGCTGGGTCACTGTGCCTGTGTGCGGCTGCTTAGGGACAAGCAGCCCTACCAGGTGACCCTTTAAAATGCACACCTCGCGCAACGCGATTGGGCTTTGAGGTTGATCAAGTTTAGGGGATGATCTAACACAAACCGCTATGATGAACGTCTTGAATGTTTTAACGCGAGTCGGGCTTGTTTGTTCCACAGTTTTGATTGTTTTTTCGCTAGAACTGTCGGCCCAAAGCGATAAGCCTCCGTTTGCTTGGGTTAATCCGCTAACGCCTAAAGAACTGAAGGTCGCGCCCGGCTTGAGTCACCACACGTTTAAGAGCAAACTCATCAATAAAAAGGTGGGCTACTGCGTGTTTGTTCCGGAGGGATACGATGATTCTGAAAACCGGGACCGACGTTATCCTGTCATTTATATGCTTCACGGAGGGAGACCTGGCGACGAATCCAAATATGCCAACAAGCTTCCCTACATTATCGAGGCGATTCGCGAGGGGGATCTGATTCCGACAATTGTCGTACTAAACAACGGTGGGCCCGTTAGTCATTACAATGTGCCCGGGCGTCCGGATGCGCGGGGCAAAGACATGTTTGTCGAAGAGCTGATGCCTTTAATCGCAAAAAAGTATCGGACGATTGAAACGCGTGAAGGACGGGCGTTGCAGGGTTACTCGCAAGGGGGTCGGGCAACTGCTCGTATTGGGTTCGGCCATCCGGAGCTGTTTTCTCAACTAGTGATTGGAAGCGCGGGCGCGGCGGCCGAGAAACGGATACAGGAAACCGGCGGAATCGAAAATGAGAATTTGGTCTTCGCTCCTGGGGATGATATGTGGACGTATGCCGAGATCTACGCTAAGAATTTCGAGAAGAAGTTTCCAATGGAAATATTTCTCCATGTCGGTGATGCGATGGATTCCAATTATGAGGGAAATCTTGCCTACGACAGGTATCTAACCGAATTAGGGTTGGATCATACGTTTGTCATAATTCCGGATCAAAAGCATGGCGGGTCTGCGTATGTGAAAATCCACGACGATATTATTGGGTTTCAGGATGATGCTTTTCGGAAAAGTATGAAACGAAAGTGATGGGGCCTGGAGGATTGTTGAATAGGTGAAGTTTGCTCCGCTGCCTAACTGTAGGAGGCGGTCCCGCTAAGCGCATTGGCGTCAACTTAACTCTATTTGAAGGAATTATTGC
>JAPKDW010000084.1 GCA_028822375.1 Opitutaceae bacterium
GAAGAGCAGGAAGGGCTGATCGTCGAAGTGAAGGCTCAGACAAGACCGAGCTTAAGCTTGAATGCTGACTATCAGCGTTTGGATACCGGTTTGAGCGAAGTGGTGGAAGGTTTTGGTACGGCCAGCGATAATACTTGGGGGATTAGTCTTAATGTTCGCCAAGCCCTCTACAAGGGCGGCGGGATATCGGCCGCATTGAAAGCCCAGGATCTGACGAGAGAATCGGTTCGCCTTTTTCTCGAGACCACAATCATGGACGTGATGCTCGAGGTGACCACTCGGTATTATTCAACCTTGCTCGCTCGTGATCAGATCAGCGTCGAGGAACAGAATGTTGCCTTGCTCGAAGAAGTGTTGGAAGATGCTAAGAATCGATTGAAGGCTGGATCGGTTTCCGATTTCGAAGTGTTGCGGGCAGAAGTTTTACTCGCGAATGCGCAGCCGGCATTGATTCGTCGCAGAAGCGCTTTTCGCGTAGCGATTGATCAACTACGGCAGAGCATTGGCTACGGGAACTACCGCCGAGATTCAGATAACCTTGAGAAGATCCCAGTATTCTTAGGCGAATTGGATTACTCGCCAGCGAGTTTCGATCTTACCGATAGCTTGAATGGCGCTTTGGATAATCGTTCCGAGCTGGAACGGCTTCGCCTGATCCAAGAGGCCCGCGATGCCGGATTGGAGATTGCTCAAGCGGACTTTCGACCGAGCGTGGATTTGATCGGTAGCTATGGAAAGCGAAAGAGCAATTTTTCGGAATCGTTCGATGACGGACCAGATGGCTGGACCGTGGGGGTTGTGGCTACTTGGGATATCTTCGATGGCTCGAGGCGCAAGGGTCGCGTTCGCCAGGCGAAATCACAGTTGGAGCAATCGCGAATAGATCGCGAATCGCTGCGTTTGACTATTGAAGTCGAAGTTCGCCAGGCAATTTCCGAACATCAAGAAGCGGTTGAGTTGGTTAAGGCGGCGGAGAAAGTTGTCGAGCAAGCCGAAGAAGCATTGAGGTTGGCGGATAGCCGTTATGAGGCCGGAGCGATTAATCAATTGGATGTTCTCGAAACGCGCGTGGCGCTCACCGATTCGCGTACGAATCGTCTAGAAGCGAATTTTCGCCACATCTTGGCCGTTGCCAAGCTCCGGCGTTCGATAGGCGAAGGAAAACCGTTGGCGCTTGCTGAAGGGGAGTAACGCGATTCATGGACGGAGTGCGCTTATTTGTTGGTCGAGGATTCTGCAGCTCATTGCACTCTTGGGGGCAGAAGTTATTGCGGTTCATTGCCTCAGTAAGCATGGTCCCTCGAAAATGATAGGCGCTCGTGAATCTATTGCTCGTAAGACGTTTCGTTTGGATTCCTTTCGGTGCGCGATGTACGGGTTCTTCGAAATGGGGTGGCAGGCTTTGGCTCTGCTCGTCGTTACCCGCTACTTCGATGGCACCGCTTTTCAAAAGGGGCTGATTACGAGCGCGTTTATGGTGGGGTTATTGCTCAACCCGATCTCGGTCTTCTACTTCGGACGTTCCCTGATTAAAGCGGCAACGTTGTGCGCGATCATCTATTTCGTAAATGCGGGGCTTCTTGTTTTGGCTGCCCTGAGCAATCATGTGAGCTTCTTCCTATTCGCCGGCTTTTGCGGCGCTGCTGTGATGGCTCAGCAAACGCCTTTGTTTCTTCAGATATATTCCAATAATTATGCTTCGTCCAAGCGTGGGAAATTCGTTTCGATAAGTATGACTTTGGGTGTTTTGACCTCGATACCGTTCGCTTATTATAGCGGGCAGCTGCTGGATTCGGATCTTGGTTTCTATCGCGCTCTATATGTATTCATGGCAGTCGCTTCGGTTGTCGCGGCCTGGCTGACCTTGAAAATTCCGTCTGTCCCTCTTGTTCGAAATGCTTCTAGCAACCCGTTTGCCCATTTTTCAGTCGCGTGGGAGAATCGGGTTTTTGGGGCAATGCTGATTATGTGGATGTTGTTAGGGATCGGAAACCTTTCGGTCTTTCACTTAAGAATCGAGTATATGAGCGCCGCGGAATACGGTATCATGGCGTCCAATCGCGATATTGTGATTTGTATTGTAGCGATTCCGTCGGTGATCCGCTTGGCATTGACTCCTGTATGGGGGTACGTTTTCGATCGATTCAATTTTTTTGCCGTCCGAGCAGCCGCAAATATTAGTTTTGTCCTGAGCATTGCGACGTTCTTTTTCGTCGAAACGATTGCGGCCTTGTATGTGGCTTCAGTGTTCTTCGGCATTGCTCTCGCGGGTGCCCGCGTGAATTGGAGCTTATGGGTGACGAAATTTGCGCCGCCGGATCAGGAATCCAACTACATGAGCGTGCATGGGTTTTTAACGGGAGTACGTGGAGTAGGTGCCCCATTTATGGGTTTTTATATCATCCAAATGATCAGTATCCAAAAAACGGCTGCAATGAGCATTGGGCTCATTCTCTTTGCGACGCTCCTTTTGGTCCCGATTAGTCGAATGGCAAAGGGCGGGGTCACGGTTAAGGGTTAGGCTCGTTTTTGGAAAGCGTCCAAAAGGTTGGAAATCTTTCTGTCTTAAGTTGTAGGAGCGGGTTTATCCCCCGATAGCATCGTTTTTTTGGATAGGATATGAAGAATCGCGGGATAAACCCGCTCCTACATCGTCTTTCAGGGTTTGTGAGGCGGGACGCCTGCGACGAGGTGCTTTTTGAATTCGTCTAAATGGCCTTCGTAAACGCCGCGCGGAGAACAGGTATGCTTTTTGCAGAGACCTGCGGCCATACCTAGGACTTCGCCCATCATTCCAGTTGTCCTTTGCACGCGGACAGTGCCGAGAGCGATGTGGGTTACGCTGATGTTGCGTCCTGCCATCATGAGGTTGCCGATGTTTCGAGAATACAGCGTGCGAAAAGGTATCGGGTAGGGTTCGATTTTTAGTTGTTCGGCGTTCGCTTGAAAGGCATCGCAAGCGCAGACCGGTTCTTTGGGGTAGTGAAGGTCGATGGTCCAGGTTGTGGTAACGCATGCATCGGGGAATTCTTTGGCTCTCACTATGTCGTGCTGGCAGAGGATTACATCTCCGAGCAGTCGACGGGATTCTCGTTTTCCGCCGATGTAAGCGACCCAGCTTAGACGCCGGTTTGCGAATTCGCCTCTAAATTTCTCGTTGTTTTTAAGGACTGCCCAGTTCCCGAAGGTGATGCGGAGCGCGTAGTCTCGGATGTGTTCGAATTCGTCGATTTGATCACGGTCGGCACCGGTTTCCCAGTCCCAGTCGCCTTTCACGTCTTTTATGCACGTTTCCGCAGTGAATGGGACTGCCCATGGCGTGTCTGGAAATGTAGATGGAGAGGTTTCTTCCATCGAGTTCCATTGTACGGAGGTTCCCATTACAAGCTGATCGGCTTTTTCGGGCGCGAGCTCTTCTCCCGTTTGGTCTTTCGATTCTCTACCAACTCGATAGTCGGCTTTGGCGAGAGCGCCCAAATTTCCGTCGCCGGTGCAATCCGCGAAGAGATTGCTTGAAAATCGGATACGTTCGCCAGTGCGGAGGTTTTGTCCTGTCACGGCGATAATGCGATTTCCGTCCATTTCGATAGCATCGACATGCGTATTGAGAAAGAGACTGAGGTTCTTCTCGGCGAGAGCTGCATCGAGTTTACGCTGATCTTCGTAGTTGGATGCGGGCCCTCCGTTGTGGATCTTCTTTTCGGGATGTTCTTCCATTACTTGGAAAATCTTTTGGCTTCGTTCTGTATTCGGGTTCTCATTCGCCTCCCATAGATTCCAGTGTCCAACTGGACCGATTTCGTCGACTAGGTTTCCGAGCATCGGATAGGGTTTTTGATGAATGAGACCTGAGAGACCGACTCGTACTTCGGAACTGTTGTTACCTCCGAGAACGGGCCGATTCTGAATAAGAGCAACACGGCAACCATGTCTCGCCGCGCTGATAGCGGCGCAAGTACCAGCGACGCCTCCGCCGACTACAATGAAATCGTAGTGGCCACCATTGCTTGGCGTATCCGAAAAGCCGAGCAACTCGTTTCGGATTTCACGAATGTCGGCGATTTCGTTAGAAGGAGAAGAGTCGAGGTCGGAACTGAATAGGATCGCGTCGCATCTTCCATTGAATCCAGTAAGGTCTCGGAGAGTTAAGGTAGCTTGACGGTTGCTAACCGTGACGGTCCCACCGTCTTGCCAGTGCCATTGGGCCTTTTCCGTGCCGAAGTTTGTCGGGAGCGCTTCGCCATCGATCAAGAGCTGGAATTTCCCGGGGTAGCCTACCGCTCTCATGCCAGGTGTTGTATCGGGCGTTTTCCACTGGCCAACCCAGTCGCGTGTGCGAACCCAGATACGGTACTCGCCGTTCTTTGGAAATGAGACGGTAGTAGTGGCGTCGTTGACGCTTCTGCCTAATCCATGGGCTAAAATGTACGGGGATCCCATTTGATCCATGACCTGCTGGTCAACCACCCATCCTCCAATGTCGGCGAAACTTTCGGCCTCGACGAGGACATCCGTTTTAGCGGAATAACTGCCAAACGAGGCGATGCTGAGTAGGGAGGAAACGAACAGGAACAGGGCGGCTTCTGAAATCATATCGGTTTCCCTATCTCTTGATTGATTTCGACGCAACGATTTTGTAGAGTGGAATATTGAATTAGCCGCTAAATTGGTAGGGCGGCATCGCCGATGCCTCCGCTAAATTGGTAGGGCGGCATCGCCGAGGCCGCCGCAGGTTTTAGATTAGAAAAAACATGGCTCTCCGGCAGCCTCGGCGATGCTGCCCTACCTTTGATAGGCATTCGATGGAAGCCATTTTATGTCCGTTCAGTAAGGTGAATGCGCGTGGATCTGTTTTAATGGGAGCTCCTTTTTTTGATAGGAAAACTCTTGAAATTAGGAGTTTACGTTCAATTTGGGTAGGAAATAAATGGCCTTGGTCTACTGTTGACCTTCATAGGGTTTGATAGTTCGGCGAGGGTAAGCACTATTTCGATCCTTAAGTTTTAACCATATATGGTTAGTGAGCCTATACCCCTATACCGCTATTCCCAGTGTCTTTGTGTCCCTATCACTAAGGACTGAACAAGAATAATAACGTATTTAGAATACATCCATTTAACTCTGAAGCAGACGAATTTTTGCTGAAGAATATCCACCAATATAATTAGAAATGAATAATAATAAATCCCATAGAAGATTCAGTGGCCTGTATATAGGGCTACTCGCGTTTGCGGTTGCAGGCGCTCCTGGGCTGATGGCTCAGGACGACGAGGAGATTTTCGAGCTATCGCCGTTTTCCATAACAGCTGACGATAACGAGGGCTACCGCGCGAAATCTACGCTTGCGGGTACCCGTCTGAGGACTCCTCTGAAAGACCTTGCCGGAGCAGTTCAAGTGGTGACCGAGCAGTTCCTCGAAGATGCCAGTATCACAAATGTTGAGGATCTCTTTCTCTACACCACCAATACCGAAGTATCCGGTCCGGACGGAAACTTTGGATCTGGTGGCGGAGACAGGCGTGACCCTAATGGTCGAACCCGTGTTCGTGGATTGGCGGAGCCTGACCGGACTCGCAACTTCTTTCTGAGCGATATCGGGCTCGATACTTACAACACAAACCGTGTCACAATCGCCAAGGGACCGAATGCCATTCTCTTCGGACTAGGAAGTCCAGCGGGTCTGTATAACAGCAATCTGAAGCAAGCGACCATGGAGGATGAGACCGAGATAAAACTGCGTTACGGCAGCTGGGGCGCCCATCGCGAGATATTCGACGCAAATCGGGTTTTGGTGGAAGACGTTCTATCAATACGCGTTATTGGTTTAAACAACCAAAACAAGTTTAAGCAGAAGCCTTCTTTTGAAGATGAACAACGCTTCTATGGGGCGATACTGTTCAAGCCTTCTGAGAAAACGACGATCCGCGTCAACGCCGAAATCGGAAGCCGAGATGCGAGCCGCCCCTTCATTATTACGCCCTCCTCGAATATCCCTGACTGGATAGCGAATGGGATGCAGACCAATTCCGATCCAGGTGCCTCCAGTAACTGGAGTACCGTTCCATCCAATCGGGGTCCTTTGTATGTCTTCGATAGCCCCGAAACCACGCAGGCCTCCGTGGGATATGATACGGGACCCGCCACGAAGGGTCCTGATGGTATATTGCGCCGTATGTACACCTGGAAGAACCGGGCAGATGCTAATGCCAGCGTTAGCAATGCGGTGTTGTCCGACGAGGACAGTTGGGTATTCGATTTCAGAGACAATACCCTGACCGGTACCGATAACACCTCGTACAATTCGTTTGATGCGACTAATATAGTGCTCGAGCAGAAGCTATCTGAAAATGCGGGCTTCGAATTGGCTTATGACAAACAGAATTCAAAAGACGGATGGTTGGACCGAGCGTCTAACCAGGTCAACGTCGATACGAGCGAGTATTTCAACTACTTCCTGGAGGTAGAAGATGACGGTACGCCTATAATGATTCCCAATCCAAGAGTGGGTAGACCTTACAGGGCCGGCAACAACACTTTTGCAGACGCCACTTCCGAGCGTGAAGCATTACGATTAACCGGCTACTACGATCTCGACTTGAGAGACAGCGAAAATAGCTGGCTGGGTCGTCACGTGTTCACAGGACTGTTTTCCGATCAGTCTCGTGAAGTCTACGAACAATCGGATTCCTATGGTGTCGTGTCCGCTGGGGAAATCGAACGGGTTCTGGAGGCGAATCGGAATCGGGGTTATACAACCGCTTCCTATGACCGGTTAGCGCGGAATCTTCGTTACCTCGGCCCCAGGATAGCCGGCATGCCTACCCGCAATAACCCAGCGCTTGCCTCTCGTACGACCGCCGTAACTCCCAGAGTTCAAGAGATCTCAGCTGTTATGTATGATAGCACCGCTGATCCTATCTTCGCTGGACACAACGGAGCCTACCGGCAGATTGATGGGTCGCCCCTGGTTCTCAATCCGGTTAACAACGCCTCGATTGACCGGCAGGAGATCGAATCCATGGCCATAACCGCCCAGAGTTATTTTCTGAACGACAGTATCGTTGCCACCTACGGTTGGCGCGAAGATAAAGCGTCTGCCTGGAGGGATGATTCTCCTGAATTTACGTCTGAAGCGATTGCCCTTCCGGAAACGCTGGCATTGCCTTCGACTCCCGATGGCACCGCCAAAGACGACGTCTTCACCTGGGGCGTGGTTGGGCACCTGCCTAATGAATGGATGCCAGCTGGAATAGGATTAAGCGCCCACTACGGCGTGTCCGAGAACTTCGTGCCATCACCGGGGCGCATAACGATCTTGAATGAGCCACACCCCAGTCCGGCAGGCGAAACGACTGAATACGGCTTCTCCGTCGACTTGCCGGATCAAAACTTCTACGTTCGTTTCAATTGGTTTGAGACTGTTTCAGCAAACCAGACCGATGGTTCCATGGGTAACGGAAGCATCCCGAATTATGAACGTCTGTGGTACAATGGCGTTCGCAGTTCGCTGCAGTCAGCTGAACTTATAGATCCAGCTCGTCCTGAACTCGGAAACTGGCCTAACAACATCGGCTGGGAAGATGCCTATACGGTGCCTCCTCTGGGTATGCGTGAAGCATTATGGACTCCGATCGATCCGGGTCCGGGTGCAGGGACGGCCGTTTCGGTTTCCGATCGCGGGAATCCGAACGTGACCGGCGTATCCGACTTTTCTTCGGAAGGCATGGAAATCGAGGGTGTCTGGAACCCGTCAGAGAATTGGACGTTCATGTTCAACGTGGCCCAGCAAAAGGCCATTAAAACGAACGTTTTGAAATCCTGGCAAGCGTACTTTGATATCCGCGAGCCGCAATGGCTGGCCATGAGAGATCTCCTGTCGCGACCGAACACGAACAAGAATTATAACGATCTGAATGGTAACGGCGTCCCGGATCTGGGAGAGCCCTCTACGGCTACGACGATTTTTGCTCAGACTCGAAAGACACAGTGGGGACGCCTCCTCAAGAATACCCTTAGAGAAGGGGCTTTGTTGGATGAAGTCCGCGAGTGGCGTTTCAATATAGCTACCAGTTACCGCTTCGACGACGACAGCGCTTTGAAAGGATGGGCAGTCGGTGGAGGCTACCGCTGGCAGGATGAAGTGGGGGTTGGTTTCCGTAACGGGATACTAACTGCTGACCCTCGCTTACCGGAGGGCCTCGATGAAATAGCGGTCTCCGATGTGACTCAGCCACTTTTCGGTCCAACCGAGTCGAACCTCGATCTCTGGGTAAGGCATTCGCGTAAGATCATGAACGACAAAGTGGATTGGAGAATACAGCTCAATGTCCGTAACGCTCTGAATAACGACGATCTGATCATCACGCAAAAGTCCGGAGACGATGTTCCCTCTCGTATCCGGATTATGAATCCGATCAACTTCCGTCTGACCAGTACGTTCAACTTTTAGTAGTAGGGTATTAGTAGTTAGTGTTTGAATAATACGGGCTGGCTCGTTTCGGCGGGCCAGCTCTTTTTTGAGGTAAATACATTCTGATAACCACGACTGTTATGCTAGGTTTTGCTAGCGGTTTGTAGAATGACCTCGGCTCTCTAGCTTTTGAGAGGTTTTGTATCCAGCCTTTAATTATTTTTTGTTTACATGAAGACGCGCCGCCAATTGCTAAAATTAGGTGGGCTCATTGCTACGGCATCAGCCTTGCCCCTCTCTGTTTCCGGAGCGAAACAGATCGAGAAAAGCAAGCGAGGCACAAGTCCGTTGAAGATTACGAAAGTCGAACCGGTTTTGATTCGCATGCCGATGAGTGACTTGAAAGCCGACGAATTGGTCGATATGAACCCAATCGGGACCATGACGGGCCGTGCGGGAATAGGGAATCGCTTGAATCATTCCTTTCCATCGCGAACCAATGGCTCGCGTTTGACGACCCTGGTAAAGATCACCACAGACCAGGGAATTATAGGCTGGGGAGAGGCCCACGCGCCGACGGCTCCTACTGTACACGCTACGGTGATTAACGATTTATTGGCCCCGATTCTGATGGGGCAAGATGCACGAAATATCGGACCCTTGTGGGAGAAAATGTATTCCAGCCAACGGCTCCGAGGTTACTCGACTGGTTTTTACACCGAGTCAATTGCCGCGATCGATATTGCTCTCTGGGACATTCTCGGGAAATTTGCCGACCTGCCAGTCTATCAATTGCTCGGCGGGAAATATCGCGATCGGATTCCGACCTATCAAGGCGCCGGAACGGTAGAGGACGCTGAAAAGTCGATGGAGGAAGGGTTCACCGCGATTAAGATGGGTTTTAATAAATCCAGCACGGAAGGCATCGACCACGTGGCCAAGATATCCGAAGTAGTAGGCTCGAGAGGGCAGGTGATGATCGATTCGCTTGGCGCTTTTAAATTGCACGAGGCGATAGGCGTCGGCAGAAAACTGGATGAAATGGGCAATATTGGTTGGTTTGAAGATGCCCTGATGCCCGAAGACACCATGAGCTACCCCATACTTGCCGAAGCTCTCGATACTGCAATTTGCGTTGGAGAGACTCTGTCCAATCGGTTTCAGTTTCGCGATTTGTTCATGAAGCGATCCGCGGATATCGTAAATCCTGATGTTAGCCGCGCTGCTGGGATTACTGAATGCAAGCGAATCGCGGATATGGCGGATACGTTTGGCGTACTATGGTCGCCGCATGTCAGTACTGGCTTGTCGCCGTACGTGGCGGCATCGATTCATTTGGCGGTATCAACTCCAAATGCGGTCATAATGGAAGGCGGCAATATTCACAAAGCGACTGATGTTGGTGGCTCACGCGGAAACGTGCTCCTCAAGGAGCCTATAGAATTTCATCCTGGATACGCCGTAGTGCCCGAAAAGCCTGGACTGGGTATTGAATTTAACGAAAAAGAACTGAGGAAAGTGACTGTGAACTAGGTCGCTTGCTCAATGAAACACATTTTAGAAAGCAATTATCGCTAACGATTTTATAGGTATGAGTTCAATGATTCTCGAAGGTATTTTACCAGTCCTGCCGACTCCATTTAAGGATGACGGCGATGTCGACTTGCTTGCAATGAAGCAGACCGCTCAATTTTGCATAGACGCGGGAGCAAGCGGTTTGGTTTTTCCTGGAGTGGCCAGCGAGTACGACCATCTTTCTTCATGGGAGCGACTCTCGCTTTTGCGTGAAGTTTGCGAAGTGGCTGACGGGCGAATTCCGGTTATTTGTGGCGGAGGCAAAGGGCAGCCGGAAGAGATTGGTTCAAATATTAAGAAAGCAGGGGAGCTGGGTGTTGATACCGCAATGGTTTTGATTCCTAATCAGTATGCGGGAGACGAAGCTGGGGCTTTACAGTTTATGCTATCGGTCATCGAGCTTGCTCCGGATGTAGCTATTATTTTGCAGAATGCACCTACTCCGATTGGCGCTGGTTTGGATTCCGATGTTCTGGCGCGTATCGTAAACGCGTCACCAGCGATCAAATACGTAAAAGAAGAAACATTGCCGTCCGGCCCGAGGATAACGGCGATGAAAGAGGCTGCATCCGATCATTTGATTGGCGTCATTGGCGGCGGTGGCGCTCGCTACGTAATTGACGAGTTGAACCGAGGAGCGATCGCGGCGATGCCCGCGGCGGAGATCACAGATATTCACGTGAAAATGTGGAATGCTCACAAGCGCGGGGATGTTACTGAGGCTCGAAATTTATATATGCGTTCTTTGCCCCTGCTGGTTATTCAAACGATTTATCGAATGCGCCTAACGAAGTATGCGCTTACGAAGCGAGGCGTTCTCAGCAATTCGATCGTACGGGCGCCGTTGCCGGAATTCGATACATTCGATGAAGCCGAACTTTGTACTCAGTTGGAAAGCCTGTCTAGCTGTTTCGATGTGGCGCCGTTGGCTCCCGTTGCCATATGAGTCGCGTAACGAAACTTGAGGCGCTTGTATACACTGCAGTTCGTGACGAGCCTTACCTAGGGACTTTGCGACCCGGGGAGGAAGCGAACAAGCACGGCTATTTTGTACGAAAGGGTAATAAGACGGTGTATCCCACTGTGGACCGATCCGTTTTGGTTCGCTTGGAAACGGAGTCGGGAGTTGTCGGCTGGGGCGAGACTTACGGAATCGTCGTACCGCGAGCGACTGTGGCGATTATCGAAGATCTACTAGCGGAATTCGTAATCGGTCGCGAGCCTTCGGAAGCTACTGAGATTCATGACGACCTTTATAATTTGATGCGCTGCCGTGGATACACGGGAGGCTACTACATGGACGCTTTGGCTGCGGTCGATATCGCTTTGTGGGATGCGGCTGGTCGGCTTGCCGGGAAATCCGTAGCGGAGCTGCTCGGCGGACGAGTTCGCGAGAGTATTCCTGCATATGTGTCGGGCTTGCCTAAGCCTACTTTGAAAGAACGGACTGCCTTTGCTCAAGAATGGATGGCTCTGGGATTCGATAGTTTCAAGTTTGCGGCACCAGTTGCGGACGATGGGATTGTGAAAGAAATTTCTGAACTTAGAGCGGCTCTCGGACCGGATGCTCGAATCGCTTGCGATATGCATTGGGCCCATACGCCTGATAGCGCGATTGAAGCGATCAAGGAAATGGAGCCGCATGGGCTTTGGTTTGCAGAGGCCCCGATTGCGACCGAAGACGTGCAGGGACTGGCTCGAGTTGCTCAATCAGTTGATACGCCAATTGGAGTTGGAGAAGAATGGCGCACGGTCCATGACGCTCGATTGCGTTATCAAGCTCAAGCGCTCAGTATCGTGCAGCCAGAGATGGGGCATAAGGGGATTACTGAATTTATGAGAATCTCCGAGGCAGCCGTGGAGAAGGGAATTGACGTTTTGCCGCACGCGACGATCGGCACTGGTATTTTCTTGGCTGCGAGCCTTCAAGCAAGCTTGGCTTTAAAAGGCGTTGTTGGGCATGAATTTCAGCATTCAGTAATAAGCCGTAACCACGGATTGATTACGGACGGTATCGAGTGTTCCCAAGGCGAGTATCGATTCGCGGATGGGGTTGGCATCGGGATCGAGCCGACCGAAAAGTTGATTGCAGCTCTCGTTTAATGCTTGCGGGTTTCTTGAATGATGAAGACCACGCGAGTTCCTCGCGTAGCTACGAGGCAGCGCGATTAAGAACCTCCTAAATCCCTAAATACCTACCCCCTAAAAACCTTCTCCCAAACACCTTCTCCCCAACAAATGGTAAGCTTCGACTATACAACGGTTATTCTCTATATTCTAGGGCTCTTTGCGATTAGCTGGATTACCTCGAAACGGATTACCGACCAAAAGGACATGTTTTCTGCCGGGCGCCAGTCGCCGTGGTGGGTTTCGGGACTGAGCGGTTTCATGACAATGTTCTCAGCCAGCACGTTCGTTGTTTGGGGAGGAATTGCTTATCGACTCGGGTTCGTAGCGATCATGATCAATACCTGCTACGGGATCGCAGCGCTAGCGGTAGGCTTTTGGGTTGCCGGGCGTTGGAATCGCTTGGGCATATCGACGCCGGCCGAGTATATAAAACTTAGATACGGAAAGGTTGGGCTGCATCTGTTCACTTGGGCGATGATGATCAAACGCATCTTGGGCGTTTCGGTTTCGCTCTATGCGTTGGCATTGTTGCTTGTCGCGCTGATCCCGCTGGATGAAGGCAGTTTTCTGAGAGATCCCAATACCGGGACGCTTTCGATGACTTGGGCTATTATTTTCTTCGGAACGATTGTGGTGCTCTATACGATGCAAGGGGGATTGTGGGCGGTTCTGATGACGGACGTCCTTCAGTTTATCGTACTGACCTTGGTCGTGTTCCTCGTATCCGTTTTAATGATCTTCAAGGTCGATAGCGTGTCGGAATACGTCGCTAACGTGCCGGAAGGGTTCTTATCTCCCGTAGGCGGCGGGTATGGATGGTTCTTCCTTATGGGATGGGTCTTGATTAACTTTTTTATTACGGGAGCGGAGTGGGCATTCGTGCAGCGATTTCTCGCGGTGCGTTCACCTAAAGATGCCAAGAAGTCGTGCTACCTGTTTGGGGCTTTGTACCTGACAACTCCGCTATTCTGGTTGTTGCCGCCGCTTTTGTATCGCGGAATTGGTCCAGAGGTGAATCCAGGGCAGGCCTATATTTTGGCCGCTCAGTCAGTGCTGCCTCCAGGAGTTTTAGGATTGATGTTTGCAGCGATGTTTTCAGCGACAGCTAGTATGGTCAGTTCTCAGCTGAATGTTTTCGCCGGGGTTTTGACCAACGACTTTTATAGACCAATTTTGAATCCCCGAGCGACCGAGTCGACTTTGGTACGTACGGGAAGGGTGTTTACAGTGATCATCGGAGCGATGCTGATTGGATCGGCTTTGTTGGTTCCTTATATGGGTGGAGCGGAGAAATTGATCATCGCGATCAATTCCTTATTGGTCGTTCCCCTATATGCGCCTGCTTTGTGGGGTTTATTTTCCAAGCATATTGGAATCAAGGATATGCTTTGGGTTTCGCTTTCAAGCTTTTCACTCGGAGCATTGGTTAAGTTTGGAATTGTTGGAAATCCCTGGATGATGGAATTCGATAATCTTGTGGGGATTATTGAATACCTCAAAGCCAACTCTAAGAATGTAGAAGTGTCCATTGGAGTGGTAATGCCGATCGTCATGCTAATCCTTCTCGAATGGAGGAACCGGTCTCGAGTACAGGATCCAGGTTGGGCGAACATAGAGAATCAACGGCTTTCGGTAGAGAAGGAGCTCGAGGAGAGCTCTGGCTCGGGAGTATTTGATCCGATGCCGGCAAATATAGTGATTGCCAGTTTGCTGATATGCGGTACGGCGATGGTCTTTCTTTCTCTGATAGCCGATAGCGGGCAAGGAATTATTGTGGTGTTCGCGATCGCGTTGTTCGTGATTGCGGGAATTATCTATGCAGGCGTAAAGCGGCTTATTCGCAAAGCTTTGAATTGAGCAGAAAACGCCAATGTTTAGATGTAGGAGCGGGTTTATCCCGCGATTTTTAATTCTCTACTTTATGCGATTCTCCACAATCGCGGGACAAACCCGCTCCTACTGGTATGAGTTGGGATGACTTTCAGTATATTGGAATTTGTACATGAATACTAATCGAATATTTTTTCTGATTCTTGCCTTCGCTGTCTGTCTGGGCGCGCAGAGTGCATTCTCAGATTCGAGTTCACGTCCTAACGTGCTCTGGATTATAGCGGAAGACATTGAAGCAGATTGATCGCCTCATAATGTGTTTCAGTCAAATGTGGAAAACCCTAGACACCCCGAACCCTAAGGTCATAGAAAAGTCCCGGTTTTGGAGTTACGCCACAAATCAGCCATAATGGATACACAGCCAACGTAATTGCGCGATCTTGTAGAGGAGCCTTATGCGGTAGTACCGCACGTAGAGATCTGCGAGACGGCTAGTCCTACCTTAATATGGCTTTCTGAACGGTGCGAACTCATTCTCTGCCTAGGGGAGTGTTGACCCTGAAGGTAATAACCCTCGTCATCATGTGTTTCTCTTAGATGCTTCTGCACATATGAATCGATTCAAATTACTGGTCTTTAAGATTATTACGGTAGTGATTGTGCCGTTGTTGATCCTGCTGGCTGTTGAAGGGGGGCTCCGTTTAGTTGGATTCGGTTACAATACAAATGTCTTTGTAGAAGAAAAGGGAATGGTTAGGAACAATTGGCCCTTTTCCTTCAAATACTTTCCCTGGTCTGTGGCCCGGCCAATGAAGTCTCTTCAGTTTACCGCAAAAAAGGCGCCTGGGTCTCTAAGGATATTTGTACTGGGCGGCTCAGCGGCCCGGGGATATCCTGCGGAAGAGTTCGGAATATCGAGCCAAATACAGATCATGCTGGAACAAGCTTATCCTGGACGAAAAATTGAAGTTATCAATGCCGCGATCACGGCGGTTAATTCACATGTGGTATTACCCATCGCCAAAGCCTGTCTGCATTACGATCCGGATTTTTTGATGGTGTATCTGGGAAATAACGAAGTGGTGGGTCCTTACGGAGCCGGGACTTTTTATTCAGGTTTCAGCAATAAGCTCACGCTCATTCGCCTGAGCCAATCAATCAAGTCACTGCGATTGTATCAGTTGCTCGTAGTGCTCACCGGAAGGCACAAGTCCCCAACAGGTAGTTGGAAAGGCATGGAGTCTTATTTGGATAACACCCTCTACGAAGACGATGAGCGCCTAGAGTCAGTTTACGAAAACTTCGACAGGAATTTAGGAGATCTGATTTCTGCCGCGGCCGATGGAGATTGCCCGGTTATCTTATCAACCATAGGTGTTAATTTATTGGATAGCCCTCCATTTGCCTCAATAAAATCCGACCATGCTGATGCGCAGTATCAATTGGGACGGGTTAATCTGGAAACGGGTAAAACAGAAGAGGCTCTGGTAGCATTTAAAAAAGCCCGTGATATGGATGGGCTTCGATTT
>JAPKDW010000085.1 GCA_028822375.1 Opitutaceae bacterium
CAAAGGCATCGTAGCGATAAAATAGGTAGGGGCTTGCATTCGCGGCGTGAAGCGGGTTTTTAAGCGTGAGTTGTTTATTTGGATCTACAGGCTGATTTTCGCGCCTTTCGCCTTATTGTTGTCACCGAAGTACTTGCTCAAAATGAAGCGGCGGGGCGACTACGAAGGCGCGTTATCGATGCGCTTCGGGATGGGGATTGACGATTGGCCCAAACAAGAAGGGCGTTATCGAGTATGGGTCCAGGCGGTGAGTTTGGGGGAGATGCTTGTGATCGAGGCCTTGCTACGAAAGCTAGCTTCGGACGATCGCATTGAGATTTTTCTCACAACGACTACGAGCACCGGATACGGTTTGGCGAAGGAGAGGTATTCGAATATCTGCGACCGGATCGTTTATTTTCCTTTGGATTTTTGGCCGTTTAGTCGCCGCGTTTGGAAACGGGTTCGGCCGGATTTGGCGATTTGCGCTGAGACGGAATTGTGGCCAGAACATATGCAGCAGGCCTTGAATTCGAATACGCCGATGGTCTTGGTCAATGGGCGCATGTCTGATAGTTCCTTTCGGTATGCCCGTCCTCTAGCGTTTATGTTTCGGGGGCATATCCGTAGTATTAATCGGGTTTTGGCGATTTCCGAGCACGATGCGCAACGCTTCGAGGCGATCGGTGTGGAACGGAGTAAAATGGTGGTAACAGGTAATTTGAAGCTCGATGTTTCGATTGGCGATCGCTTGAGCCAGAGCGATCGAGCGGCGATGAAGACGCGTTTAGGCTTGGATGAGGGATTTGTTCTCTTGGGCTCGTCGACTTGGCCGGGCGAAGAGGTAGCGTTGCTCGAAACGTTCAAACATCTGCGAAAAAAACTTCCGGATTGCCGGTTGATGTTGGTTCCGCGGCATGCGGAGCGCCGCGGAGAAGTGCGGACGCTTCTCGAAAGTTCTGCTGCAGGATTTAATTGGCATTTCAAGTCTGAAGGCGACCCGGATGGAGACGTTGATATTTTGGTAGGCGATACCAGTGGCGAGCTGCGTGTTTTGACGCAGTTGGCGGATTTGGCGTTTATCGGCAAAAGTCTGCCGCCACATAAAGAAGGGCAGACACCAATAGAATGCGGATTACTTGGGGTGCCGATGGTTTTTGGGCCGGGCATGAATAATTTTCTAAGTATTCGGGAGGGTCTCCTGGAGTCGGGATCGGCTGAAGAATTGCCCGATGAAGAGGCGTTGCAGTCGAGGCTAGTAGCTCTGGCTTTGGATGAGGAGGCTCGAGAGTCGCAGAAACGTAATCAGGAGGTCTGGGCGAAGAATAGCCGAGGGGCCTTGGAGCGTACCGTCGAGGAAATCGACAAGCTGCTGCATCGCTAAGCCAGAAGGCGGTAAAAGCCCTTCGAAGGTGGTTGAGCGACGGAATCGGGTGAATTGAAGGCAAATTCGCTAGTACGGCTCTCTCTCCGCTTGACAGGTCACATCCATGTTGGATTTATACGCTTACTATGGCAGATAAAGAAGAAAAGTGGGCGGACAACGTCGCAGGCAAATTCTACGTAGATGAACAGTGCATCGATTGCGATCTATGTCGCGAGACAGCGCCGGATTTCTTTACCCGGAATGAAGACGAAGCATTTTCGTTCGTTCATAAGCAACCTACGACGCAAGAAGATGTTGATCTTTGTATGGAAGCTCTTGAGGGCTGTCCAGTAGAGGCTATTGGCGAAGACGGCGCTGAGTAATCAGCCCTTAGCTATCTGAATCTCTAAGCGCGTTCCATTTTGGGACGCGCTTTTTCGTGTCCGGATTGAAGCTTCGAAATCAGTCTAGGCGTCGCCACAGTGATGGAGCGAAGAGGGCGAGGATGGCGTAGAGCTCGAGTCGGCCCATTATCATGAGCAGGGAAAGCAAAAGTTTGGTGCGGGTATGGAATGGGGCGTATGTCTCGGTCGGGCCGACCTCGGCGAACCCAGGGCCTACATTGAAGAAGCAGGCGTGCACGGCACTGAGGCTCGTATCCATTTGAAAATTCGTTTCAAACAAGGACGCGAGTTGAACGGAGATCAAGAAGATCACCCCTGTCAAGATGAGATACATGACGATGTCTTGAGTGGCTTGTTCACTCAGGACGCGGTTGTTCATGCGTACTTGACGCACCACGCGGGAGCGAAAGGAACGTTCGACAGTGAGGACGCAGAGGCGTAAGGCGACGATTACCCGGTTCACTTTGATGCCGCCAGCAGTGGATCCGGAGCAGCCGCCAATGACCATCAGGACGAGTAGCAGCGACTGGGGTAGGGCCGACCATTGGGCGAAGTCTTCCGAGGAGAATCCGGTCGTGGTCATTATTGAAACGGTTTGGAAGGTGCTGGATCGGATAGCGTGAACCAGATTCTCGTCCGTACCATCGATGATAATGACTCCTGCGATTGTGAATACAGACAATCCGAGGATCACGAAGAACCCGATAAGCTCGGTGTTCGCTTTGACGCGGTTCCACCGTCCGTAGAGCATGCTGAGGATCAAAGGGAAGCTTATTGCTGCCAAGATCATGAATACAATCCCGACAATCTCAATTGCTGGGCTGTGGAAATCCATAATGCTGCCCGAGCGCGTACTGAAGCCTCCCGAGGCGACGGTGGCGAACATGTGGCAGATCGAATCGAACCAGCTCATGCCGGCGATCCGGTAGGCAACCGCGCAGGCAACCGATAGTCCGGCATAAATGTAGATGAGCTTTAAAATGGTCGATTGAACGCGACTCTCTTCGAATTCGTTTGTCGAGCCGGAGGCTTCATTGGAGTAGAGCAGCTTGGCTCCGGCTCCGAGGAATCCGAGAATGGCCACGAAAAAGACTACCACTCCCATTCCGCCAATCCATTGGCTGAGACTGCGCCAAAAAAGCAGGCTACGGGGAAGTTCTTCTAAATTGGTGAGCACGCTGGCTCCTGTGGTGGTCAATCCAGACACGCTTTCGAAAATGGCGCCGGCGATGCCGATCTCAGGAGTGATGAAAAGGTAGGGGACGCAGCCAACGATACTAGAGAGAATCCATCCAAGACCGATGATGCTGAGGGCCTCGCGTCTGAAGAATCTCGTGGAGGCATTGCGACTGGTTATGAAAAGCACTCCTGCGGACGCCAGAGAAACGGCGATAGAAAAAAGAAATGCCCTGCCGGTTATCGGGCGTTCGGAGCCTGTATCCAGAAGTAATACCACACCGTAACAGGTAGCGAAGGCCAAGGCCAGGATGACCATGACGACGCTCAATAATCTGGATACGAGCTTGAAATTCATTTGATGAGCTTCAGCAGTTCTTTGGTCTTGGACTTGCTGATAATGGCGATGATGGAGTCGCCAGCCTGAATGATGTCGTCGCCGGTAGGAGTCTTTGGATTGTAATTGCTTTCTTGTCCGACGATTACGCATTCATCGGGCCAATTGATATCGCGTATTCGTTTTCCGGCGATGGACGACTTCGAACTGATATCGAGTTCGATGATGCAGCTCTTTTCTTGGTTGTCGCCTTCTTCAAGTTCTATGAAGGATTTCTTGCCAATGTAGCGGAGAATTTCGTTTGCGGTGGCGACGCGTGGAGATACCGCGAGCTCGAGGCCAAGGATCCAGCTAAGTTTGTCGAGTACTTCGATGTAGTCGGCCCGATTGATGGCGAGCATCGTATGTTGCGCCCCGAGCTTGAAGGCCTGCAAACAGGTCATGATATTATCTTCGTCATCTTTCGAGCAGGCGACGAAGAAGTCTGAACTACCGATTTCCTCTTCTTCCAGCACGCGAAGCGAAGTGCCTTCACCGTGTATGAATGTGACATCAGGAAGCTGTTCGGCGAGAGAGCGACAGATTTTGATGTCTTTCTCGATTACGCGGATTTTGAAGTGCGGATTGCTGAGCAATCGAATGAGAGAAATAGCGATTTCGCTCCCGCTGAGCAGAGTAATGGAAATTTTCTTCGAGAGTTTTGAATCAGGACGGAAGAGGGGCTGGGCTTCGAAAAGGGAATCCGGGTGACCGAAGAGTGTGACGTGGTCGCCTGCTTGGATTATAGAATCGGCGTGGGCGACGCATGTATTGGTACCGCAATTTATCAGGCCAATACGGATGTTGCCTGGAAGTTTGAGTTCTTTGAGGGGAACGCCGATGACCTTGGAGCCCTTTCGGATTTCGATGGACTGAACTTCGATTTGGCCGCGACCGAAGTCTTCCACAGCTACTCGGCCGGGATTTCGAATTCGTTTGGCAAGTTCTACGGCAGCAAGGGCTTCGGGGTTTACCAGGTGATCGATTCCGAAGTGGCTTTGGTGATTTATGAGCGAATTGTCGCGGAAAGTGGTGTCGTGAACGCGTGCGAAGGTGGTCTTGGCTCCGAGGGCCTTGGCGAGCGAGGAGGAAACGAGATTCGTTTCGTCGCTACTGGTCATGGCGAGGAAGAAATCGCAGTTTTTCACCCCGGCATTGAGCAATGCATTCGCGGAGCTGCCGTTCTTCGCAATCACGCGAACATCGAGTTGCTCCTGCAAGGTTTGGGCGAGTTGCTGGTCGCGCTCGATGACGGTGACGTCGTGGTCGGCTAGACTAAGCATTTCGCTCAAATGCGAGCCGACTTCGCCTGCTCCTACGATTACGATTTTCATTGGAACAGCCTCTAGGCGAAACTTTTGAGCCAAGCAAGCGTCTTTGCGTGTTGCGGAGCTCCCCGTGCCAGTTCGAGAGAAGGAGGCAGAGGTAGAGGTCGCCCGAGATGAGACGTGCTTTAGAGGCGGTTTAAGAAGTCGGGAATCTGTCTGCTGCCTAATTGTAGGAGCGGTCCCGCTAAGCGTGGACCGCGATAATACGGGTCTCTACCATAAAATGAAAAATCGCAGGATAAACCCGATCCTACACTAACTGGTGAAACACGCTTTTATTTATCCAGAAACCGTTCTTGGTTTCTGAGGAACTCAGCAGGCTTGTCGTGATTCGCTTTGGCTGAGCCGTAGGCCGGCAAACCTTCCCAGACGACGGAATCCTTTTGAGTCGCTTCGAATAGAGCCAGGTAACGAGACTTCATTTCGCCAAGCTTTTCGGGCGATTCGTATGCGAGGTCATGTTTCTGGCTGGGATCCTTGACGACGTTGTACAATTCGAAGAATTCCGCTTCGAAGTTCTCGATGAATGGCATATCGAGATCAGACAAACCATGCGTTCGAGGCGTCGAGTCGTTCGAGCGAGCCGTCAAAATGTAATTTCCGTGACGCATAGCGACTTCTGGCGAGCCGCGGTAGAAGAACCAAAGCATCGGCTGCTTGCGCGTTTTTAGGCGTCCTCCTTTGAGGAGTGGAAGAAGACTCATTCCGTCGTAGGCTCGGTCTTTGGGCAGTTTTGCGCCGACAAGCTTGCTGACGGTTGGAAGGAGGTCGGGGAACCAAACGGTTTCGTCGAGTTCGCGTTTCCCGGGAAATGCATCCGGGTACGAAACGATTAGCGGCACGCGGATTCCACCGTCGTAAACATCGGCTTTCAATCCGCGGAAATCGCGGTTGGAGCCCATTCGGTAGGATCCGTGGTCGGAGGCGAATAGGACCAAGGTGTTTTTGTCGAGGCCGTTCTCTTTCAGCGTAGCTAGAACGCGGCCAACCGCTATATCCAAATTCTCAATACTGGCGAAGTAGTTGGCCGATTTTGGATCGACGTCCGGGTAATTGGCTATCAATTCCGGCGGAGAAACGATTTTCGCATGGGGTTCATGGAAGGGAAGGTAGACGAAGAATGGTTGGTCGCTTTTGCGTTCGGTCTTGAACCAAAGCTGGAATTCGTCGGCAAGCAATTGGCTTGCGTACCCTGGTACCTCGCCGAGAGCGACGCCGTTTCGGATGAAGTTGATTGGATTGAAGTGTGAGGGTTCTGCGTTGTTTTCGGTTCCCAGAGAATAGTCGAACCCTTGTTCGTTTGGCTGAGGTTGGTTGAATTCTGGATTCTGAGGCAGAGAGCTCAAATGCCATTTGCCGATATGGACGGTCTGGTAGCCTTTCGTTTTGAGGACTTCGGCCATGGTGAGCTCTTCGCCAGCCATATGCATCGCGTGTTCCGGTGGACGATAGCTGTACATACCCGATCTCGCTGGCATGCGGCCCGTCAAAAGGCTAACGCGAGCAGGTGAGCAGTTGGGGGCTCCCGAGTAGCTGTTGTTGAATTTGATCCCGTTGGCGGCGAGAGTGTCGAGGTTGGGAGTGCGAGCGGCGCCACCGTAGCAACCTAGGTCGCCCGAGCCCATGTCGTCGGCTAGGAGAATGAGAATGTTCGGCTGCGTCGGAATTTTATCCTGAGCATTCGCGAATCCGCAAAAAAGAAAAATGACCAAAGGGAGTATCAGTTTTTTCATACTGAATGAGTCCAGTTTCATTTTCCCACCAGAGCAACTCATTATAGGGACGCCTCTTATTCGGCCAATTTAGGGGTGTTCGCGTGATAGCTTAGCCACTAACTGGGAAATAGGTTCTCCCCATTCCGAATTGTCTTCCTGATTTGCATTCTGTGTATGGGCGCGGTTTCGGTAGCAGAAACGTCGGAAAAACCGAATATCGTCGTCATTTTTTGCGATGATGTGGGTTATCAGGATTTGAGTTGCTTTGGATCGCCGAACATCAAAACGGGACCGTCGTCGCATATTGCGTCTACGTTAGACCTTCTGCCGACCTTTGCAGCTATGGCAGGCGCTAAGACGAGTTCAGGCAATACGATCGATGGTGTGAATGTAACTTCGTTGATTACTGAAGAGCATCCCAAGGCCTAGATCGCAATGCGCGCCCGATGGGGACTTTGAACTAGGGGTGGGGGTAGGGCTGCAGTCCCAAGCAGCCGCATATGTTGAATCGGTAATCCCGCAGTCCGTTGGGATAAGGAACCGTGGAGTTGAATTGGGCTGTGTGCGGCTGTTTGGGACAAACAGCCCACCAAACGACTTTGTTATTTGTCTGCGCCCGCCTCTTTTAGGAGGCGGTTTGCAGTGGATATCGTGTAGTTGCGCATGGGGGCGTTGAAGGTGCGCTCTCCAACGATAGCGAGGGCTTCACCCATCAGGCGCTTGGCTCCCTTATTGTTGGGCTGCAAGCGAATGACATGTTCGGCTAGCTGAGCGGCGCCGAGCGCATCGTCTGCTTTCATGGCCTTGCGAGCTTTCGACATGAGCACGTCCACTCCGCCTACAAGGTCTGCCATTCTCTGCGACTGCTTTTTAGGTGATTCGCGGTGAAGGCTAAGGGCGTTTCCGTCAAACCAACCAAGGTCTTGGGCATATATATCGCGAATGGTTCCTTCGACGCTGCCGTAGTAGTCGGCGAGATAGTCGAGTTTCGCGAATCGCTCGGGCAGGGCTGCGTATTCAACGAGATCGTCGGGTGTCATGAATTTTTGGGCACCTTCGATCGTTCGACTATAGACCCATTGCATGGCGTCTCGGTAGTTGGTGAGCACTTCGGATGCTTTTCCGATGATGGGAGTGGTGTGGCCACCTATTAGGTGCTTTGGCTTTTCTTGGACCATGGAGTCAACGCTCGTAATCCAGTCGCGGATCGATCGGCGAGCGGTACCTCGCAGGGGATAGACATTGGGCCAGGATTGATAGAAGTTATCGCCGGCGAAGACGACTTTTTGGTCAGGAAGCCAGACGTAGAGTTGATCGGCAGTTTCGCCTGGAGCAGCAACGAGATCTATTGTGACGCCGGCTATTTGTATCCGTTTACGTGATTCCGAAAAAGTGTGCGTAGGGTCGACTTTGCCAGGCAATGGCGCACGTCTTGCATTGTTGGTCGACGGGACACCATCTCGCATCATATTGCCTGCGGGGCGGCGCTCGGGCGGAATCGCTACTCCTATGCCGGTTTTTTGCTCTGGCTTTAAATCAAAGCCTTGCGTGTTCGAGGATCGCACTCCGGCTTTTAGTCCTGTGACGGTGTTTTGCTTTTGCTCGGATCCGAAATTAGCGCGTCCCCATACCTGAATCCCTTTTCCTTCTTCGTAAAACGCGAGGGAGCCATTTACGTGATCTCCGTGCGAATGCGTGTAGATTATGGCTTTGACGGGTTTGTCGGTAATCGCTTCAAACGCCTTTCGAACCTTGCTCGCGAGAATTGGCAATTGGCCGGGATCTACGATGATTACGCCATCATCTCCCACGATCATCGTGTTGGCGGATACTTGGTAACCGATGGCCGTGTAGACATTTTCCGCGACCTTGATCACTTGTGGTTCGAACATCTTGTTGCGTTCGAGCAACCGTTTGGTCGCTTCGCTGGACTGACCCAACGCGGCAGATCCCAGCCATGCAATTCCCGAAACGAGCAAAACGATAAATCTGAAGGGCATTTTCATTTTTATTCGATAGAGAAACGCGATTGATCGATCAATCACGAATATGCCGGGCCGTGGTAATTTGCCGAATGAACGAAATGCTCATTCACTTGGGAGTTTTAGGCAGGTTTTGCCTCTGTCGAAACAGGCTGGAAGCCTGTGCTAGTCTTCCGAGACATCTCGCGATAGTTGGGAAATTTGATTCTTTGGCTCAAAACTGGGTTTTGAGCAACTTTTCTAATCAAGTCGTAGCGCTTAGCTAATAACGTTAAATTAGGATCCGATGCACCCGTTTTGCTTCCTTTTAATTTTTCAAATAGCGATTAATTAGCTACGCTTATTTTTGTGAAGGAAAATGTAAGAAGACATATCGTATCCATGATTGATGGACGTCCAGAAACGGTTGTGTTGGCTGATCGTCTCCTCACTTCTAGCGAATACGAAAGAATTCGAGAAAGCGCTGAAGAGCTTGAGGAAGAGCTGCCATTCGAGGAAGAGTTGCGAATCGATTTAACGGGCTCTGATATTAGCGCAGCCATTTAGGATCTGCGTCCGTCCGTTTTATAGCAGATCGATTTGGGCTTCGCTGATAGGCAGTCGTAATCGCTTCTATTTCCATTTGAAATGGGGCCTTGATCGTACGGTATTTGGCTGGCGGGATTTGCAGTTGACGGTAGGCGATGCATGCTCTGAAGCGAGAATCCTAGAGGCCAAAAGCTGAGCTCACGGACCTCGAGCCCGGTGGAAGTGTCCAATTAACGAGTTGTCAGCGGCATTGTTGGCGATCTACTATCAAACTTTGGCTTATCTCTCATTATGAAATTCTACCTCTTCCCATTCATTCTAATCGCTTTCGCCTCGCTAACTGGTGCGGTTGAAAAACCGAATATCGTTTATATTATCTGCGATGATCTCGGTTACGGGGAAATTTATTCCCTGGCTCCGAAAACCTCTAAAATAGCAACGCCGGGAGCTGACCGACTTGCTGTCCAAGGCATGGTATTCACCGATGCCCATAGCGGGTCTTCGGTGTGCACGCCTACGAGATACGGTATTATGACAGGTCGCTATAGCTGGCGTACGCGCTTGCAGAAGGGGGTTGTATCGGGTTTCGCTCCGAATTTGATTGCTGAGGATCGCCCTACGGTGGCGAGCTTTCTCAAAGGGCAGGGCTACGACACGGCCATCGTTGGGAAATGGCACCTGAACTTCCAATACCTCAATCCGAAATCCGGCGAAGCCTATTCTCAAAAAGAGCGCAAAACGCCTCCCGTCGATGCTCGTATCCCCGATGGACCGCTCACGCGTGGGTTCGATTATTTTCACGGATTTCATCATGCAAGGAATATGAAAGCGGTGATCGAGAATGATCAAGTGATCGCGCATGACGATGAAATCAATATGCTGCCACGTCTGACTCGCGAAGCGGTCGAGTACATCGATTCTCGAGCCGGCAAGGAAAGTCCGTTCTTTCTCTATCTGCCTCTCGGTTCGCCGCATAATCCAATCGTACCGGGACCGGAGTGGCAGGGGAAAAGCGGATTGGGTCCGCATGCGGATTTCGTCATGCAGACGGACAATGTAGTCGTCGAGGTTTCAAAGGCGCTCGAGCGTCACGGTTTGACCGACAATACGCTGGTTGTCTTCACCAGCGATAACGGGACGTCCAAGGCGGCCGGTATCGATAAATTGGAGGCGCAAGGCCATTATCCGTCGGCTCATTTGCGCGGGTCGAAAGCAGATCTTTGGGATGGCGGGCATCGCATTCCGTTTATCGTTCGCTGGCCTGGCAGGGTAAAGCCGGGATCGCAAAACGACGAATTGATTTGCTTAACGGATTTGCTTTCCACGACGGCAGAGATTCTCGGCGTAGGGGTGCCTGCGGGAAGCGCCGAAGACAGTGTTAGCATTTTGCCGGCATTACGGGGCAAGCGAATCGTTTCGACGCGAAATGGAGTGATTCATCATTCGCACACCGGTCATTTCGCCTATCGTTATGGAAAGTGGAAATTGCTTCTTGCGAGAAGTTCAGGCGGGTGGTCTTCGCCTACCGAAAAAGAGGCGAAAAGCGAACCTCTGGAAGCTCAGCTTTACGACATGGAAAACGATGTCGGAGAAACGAATAATCTCTATGCGAAGAATCCGGAAGTCGCTGAGCGTTTGTTGGTTTTGTTGGCCGCGGACGTGAATGCTGGCCGAAGCACCAAGGGGCCGAAGTCAATGAATGACATCGCGGATATCGTTCTTTGGAAAAACGGACGAGAGTAGCGCTCGGGTCGATTGGTTACGAACTAGCGCATTGTTTCAAAAGGTTCGAATCTACCCAATACTCGCAATCGGAACACGGTTTTGGGTTCCAGATCCATAAACTGAATTTGTAGATTTTCTTAACCACAGATGACTCAGATATGTTTTTCGCTTCGCTGTCGCCGGTGGCTCGGTACACAGATATCTAATATCCTATGAGTTCCAAATTGAGGAGCTTACGAGGTTTTATGAGTTTTAAAAATTCGAGCTTTTAAATTATCTGTGTTCTCTGTGAAATCTGTAGTTAAATTATCGTTCGCTATGTTCACATTATTTAAAGAATGATGCACTAGCTCGAAGTAGGCTTCGTCTTCTTCTGTTTCATGTTGCCAATTCAATCTTCTAGGGTGTAGTGCTAGCCTTTATCGATACATGAGATTTCCTCAGCTTAGTACACTGTTATTACTTCCCGTTTTCAACCTCACAGTCTACGCCGAGGTTGATTTTGCTCGCGACATTCAACCGATTCTCAATGCGAATTGCATTGAGTGCCATGGTGGAGTGAAGGCGAAGGGTGACGTGTCCTTCGTCTACGAGGACCGGGTAATCAATTTTGAAGGTAAATCCGGATCTCCGGTGGTGACTCCCGGAAATGTGGATGCATCGGAAATGTTCTACCGGGTAACGACGGACGATGAGGACGATCGTATGCCTCCTCCAGACGAGCATGACGCGCTTTCGGAAGATCAAGTTGCGCTGATAAATGAATGGATCGAAGACGGTGCGAAATGGAGTGGTCACTGGGCGTTTCAAACGCCAAACAAGCCGCCTGTTCCCGAATCCGAATTTGAAGATCAAGCGACGGGCGATTTGGATCGTTTTATTTTTAATCGATTGGAAAAAGAGGGCCTGCAGCCGAGTCCAGTTGAAGCGTCTGGCCGCTTGTTGCGTCGGCTCTGTCTTGGGCTCACGGGGCTTCCGCCGAGCGGATCCGAATTGGATGCGTTTGAAGCCGCTTTTGAAGAGGATCCGCAAAGGGCCGTGGAAAACGTTGTCGACGATTTGCTGGCTCGTCCTGCTTTCGGCGAGCGTTGGGCGAGCATGTGGCTTGACCTGGTACGCTATGCGGATTCTGGGGG
Source organism: Opitutaceae bacterium (assembly GCA_028822375.1). Classification (GTDB taxonomy): domain Bacteria; phylum Verrucomicrobiota; class Verrucomicrobiia; order Opitutales; family Opitutaceae; genus Pelagisphaera. The sequence continues at coordinate 11,716 of JAPKDW010000085.1, forward strand.
CTTGGGTCAGGATCAAAAACGAACGATCTGGGCCTATCGCGATTGGGTGGTGAAGGCATTTAACGATGACCTGCCATTCGATCGGTTTACCATCAAGCAGCTTGCGGGCGATTTGCTTCCTCGGCCTAGTATCGACGACTTAGTTGCCACGGCTTGTCAGCGTAATACTCAGACGAACGACGAAGGCGGGACTGATGACGAGGCATTTCGCGTCGAAGCCGTTGTCGATCGGATCAATACGACTTGGCAAACATGGGGTTCGGTTACCTTCGGTTGCGTGCAGTGCCACGATCATCCCTATGATCCGATACGAAACGAGGAGTATTATCAATTCATGGCGTTCTACAATAATTCGGCGGACTCCGATCTATCGAATGAAGCGCCGTTAATAACCGTTCCGGATGATGTGAACCTCTACGGCGAGGCGGCTACCTTGCGTCAGAGCATTTTGGAATTGAAGGAGGCTGTCTGGCAGGGTGGCGTCGCCCTGCAGGAGAAAACCGATTGGCAGGGAATCAAGGGACTTGTCGTTAAGGCCAATAACAGTACTAGCTACTCTGTAGTTGAAAAGCTGGGGCACGACGAATTTTTCACAGCAGGAACGGTAGAGACGAAAACGCACACCTTGATAGACGTACCTGCCGCAAGTCTTGGCGACGAATCGGTAACGGCTCTGCAACTGACCGTTTTGCCTCACGATCCGGAAGCGTCGATCAGCAACCCGGAGTGGGGTTTCTTAGTAAAAGACTTGGAAGCATGGATTGTTGCGGAAGATGGCAGCAAAAAGCCTGTGGCATTTAGGTTGAGCGTTCCGGATGCGCCTTGGATGCCGACGGATCCGATGGGAGTGATAGGAGCCAATGGTAAGAATTGGGGAGCGGATTCGCGGATTCATTATGCACGAAAATTGGTTCTGGTTCCGGAGTCGCCACTAGCCTTGGAGGAGGGGGAGGCGCTCTCGCTTCATATTCATTGCGACAAAACCGGTCATGGCAGTCATCCGATGGCGATTCAACGAGGGCAATTGGCGACGAGTTCGGATGCTCGCTGGACAGCTTTGGGAAAGGAGGGAAGCGAGACGTTTCCTCGGAGCCAAGAATTGGCCCAGGCTCTCAAGCGGCATTCGGAAATTCCGGGTACTACGGTACCGATTATGCATCGGCGACCGGATCAGCTTGCCCGCCCGACCCATGTGTTCGAGCGAGGTAATGCGACGGAAAAAGGGGATCTCGTTTTCGCTGGGCTACCGGTTACGTTAACGAAAGTTGCTCCAGCGGGCGGGAAATTGGATCGACTTAAATGGCGCGTTGGTGGGTTTCGGATGACCATCCGCTTACGGCTCGCGTTTTCGTTAATAGAATATGGGAGCAGTTGTTTGGTATTGGTATTGTCCCTACGTTGGAGGACTTTGGGTCATCCGGAGAGAAACCAACGCACCCAGAGTTGCTCGATTATCTCGCGGTTCGTTTTCAGAAAGACTATGATTTCGGGGTGAAAGCGATTGCGCGAGAGATCGTCCTGAGCCACGCATATCGCCAATCTTCGCGAGTGACTCCCGAGCTATTGGAGCAGGACCCAGACAATCGATTGATCGCTCGAGGACCGCGTCTTCGACTGACTGCCGAAATGGTGCGCGATCATGCGCTCGCTGTGAGTGGCCTTATCTCCGCTAAGCAAGGAGGTCCACCGGTTCACCCGCCGTTGCCTGAGGACGTGTGGCGACCGTTTGCAAGTAGCGACAAGTGGGAAACCCCGGAACCGGGTAACGAAGACCGTTATCGCCGATCGCTTTATACATACGTTAAGCGAACCATTCCCTTTCCGATCTCCGCAACCTTCGATGCGCCATCGCGTGAGTTTTGCAGTCCTCGTCGTTTGACTTCGAATACGCCATTGCAAGCGCTTGCAACGCTGAACGATGAGACGTTTGTCGAATGCGCGGAAGTCTTCGGAGAATGGTTGGAGTCGGGCTTTCCTAATGCGACCGAGGAACGGCTTAGTAGGGCTCATTATTTGGTAACTGGTCGAATTCCGAATCAGGAACGAATAGAAGAGTTGATACGACTCTACAATGAAGTGAGGATGAAATCCTCCGAAAACGCTTCGACGGTGGTAGCTCAAGTACTCCTCAATCTCGATGAAACACTTACGTATTAAGAAGGTAGGGCGGCCTCGGCGATGCCGCAGCGTTGCCTATATTTATTTTCACAAAACGGCGGCCTCGGCGATGCCGCCCTACCTTTTTAGTTCTCCATGAAACTCCAATCCATAATCAACGAAACACGTCGGCGTTCGCTCGAACACGATACGCGTCGACAGTTTCTCGCTCGATGTACAACGGGACTTGGAGCGATGTTTCTCGCTGGCCAATCGGGTTCGTTCGCGAGTGGTTTGGATTATTCGACTCACGATACGGCAGACCCTTTCAATTCTCTCCCGCCACATTTTCGAGGAAAAGCAAAGCGGGTTATCTATCTTCATATGATTGGCGCTCCGAGCCAACTTGAACTCTTCGATTACAAACCGGATTTACAGCGACTCGATGGTCAGGCTTGTCCTCAGTCGTTTCTCGAAGGCAAGAACTTCGCCTTCATTCAAGGAACACCCAATATGCTCGGTCCGCAGTATCCATTCGAGCAGCACGGACAATCTGGCGCTTGGGTATCCGATCGACTCCCGCATTTTTCGAAAGTGGTGGACGACGTTAGTTTTATAAAAACGCTCCAGACGGACCAATTCAATCATGGTCCCGCCCAATTGATGGTGCACTCGGGGCAGGCGCGTATCGGTTATCCTTCCATTGGTTCCTGGGTTACTTGGGGTATGGGTACGGAAAACTCGGATCTTCCCGGGTTCGTCGTTCTCCTTTCCGGTGGCCGCCAACCTCGAGTTGGCAAAGCGCTTTGGAGTTCCGGGTTTCTTCCTTCGGTTTACCAAGGCGTCCAATGTCGCTCGGTAGGCGACCCCGTACTTAATGTTTCCAATCCCGATGGTATTACTCGCGATATACGTCGTTCGGCATTGGATACGTTGAAAACGCTTAACAAGCAAACGCATAAAGACTTCGGGGATCCCGAAACGTTGACCCGCATAGCTCAATATGAGATGGCCTTTCGTATGCAAATGGCGGTGCCTGAGGCCATGGATATTTCCAAGGAACCGAAGGATGTCCACGAACTTTACGGTACGGCTCCTGGTAAGGAGAGTTTCGCAAATAACTGTTTGCTGGCTCGTCGACTTGTCGAGCGAGGAACGCGTTTCGTTCAGCTCTTCGATTGGGGCTGGGATTCCCACGGGGCGAGTGATAGCGAGGCGTTGAATGGAGGGTTTCAGGATAAGTGTCGCCAGGTCGACAAACCGATGGCTGCGCTGCTAACCGATCTCAAACGGCGTGGGTTATTAGATGATACTTTGGTCGTTTGGAGCGGCGAGTTTGGACGGACTCCGATGCGTGAAAATCGCAATGGAAAGGAAATGAAACTGATCGGCCGCGATCACAACCCGGGCGCTTTTACCGCTTGGATGGCTGGAGGAGGCATAAAGCCTGGAGTGACTTACGGCGAGACCGACGAAGTTGGCTACAGCGCAGCGGTTAATCCTGTACCGATGGAAGATTATCATGCGACAATGCTCCATTTGCTAGGTTTCGAGCATAAGAAACTGAACTATCCTTTCCAAGGACTCGATCAGCGCCTGACAGGAGTTAAAGACGCGAAAGTGATCAAAGATCTACTGGTGTAGGTTTGAC
>JAPKDW010000382.1 GCA_028822375.1 Opitutaceae bacterium
CCCAATAGAAATTGCCGCTCGGAGATCGGCCGCTACCCAAACAATCATTATTTTCATCATTCTGGTAAGGCGCCTTTCCATCCGGCATTTAGACGTTTCTGGTGTTGGCTTAGGGCGGTAGCGTATTCCGGGTTGCCTGCGATATTGTTCATTTCATCAGGATCGCTGTTATGATCATAGAGCTCCTGGGATTCAATTTTCCCTGACTTCCAATTTTTCCATTGCACGTATCGATATCGGTCGGTCCGTATCGCATATCCCATGACATCTCCATGTCGTTTGTGACGAAGCCCTTCAAACATCCGAGGGTACTGATTGAAGGCCGCCGTTTTCCAAGGACGATTTGGATTTTCGAGGAGGGGCTTCATACTCAATCCCTCAAGTTTGTCCGGAATGCTCAACCCACAAACGTCCGCCAATGTGGGATATAGATCCACTAGCTCCACAATCGCATCCGAAGAAGATCCAATGGTTCTCTGTCCTGGCACCGATAAAATGAGCGGTACTCTCGCAGAAAGCTCGAAATTGTTCGCCTTAGTCCACAACCCTTGTTCGCCGAGGTGAAAACCGTGATCTCCCCAAAGGCAAATCACGGTATCGTCCGCAAGCCCCAATTCATCCAAGCGATCCAATAAACGCCCAATAAGCGCGTCCACATAACTGATACACGCATAGTATCCATGTCGAAGCTCTTGGATTTTCGCAGGAGTCAGAGTACTTAGGTCTTCTGGGATATCCGTGTAGCCTTCAAGCTCATGCCACGTTCGTATCGCGTATTCAGGCGCTCCCTTGGGATGTCTGCTAGAAACGGGTTCTGAGATATCCGATCGGTCATACATATCCCAGTATCGCTTTGGAGCGACAAACGGTAGATGCGGTTTACGGAATCCTACTCCCAAAAAGAACGGTTGCTGGCCGGCTTTAAACGTGTCGAGAGCCTTCAAGGTCGCGTCGCAAACGAGTCCGTCGACGAAGGTATTGTCAAGAGTATCTACTCCCTCGGAGGCAGCGCGCTTGAGCCCGGTACCTGCCAGGTTTTCAGGTGACGCATAACGCCACTCCGGTTTGCGCCCACTGTCGTAGATGGGGTCCTCTGACCAAGAAAGAGCATCCTTGGAAGGAACCCCGCTTCCGTGATAGATTTTTCCGATCGAACGCGTATGATATCCGTTGTTTTTGAAGTGCTGAGGCAAGGTTACCAGATCGGGGAAGGCTTCCCGAAAATGCGTAGCGAGGTCCCATACCTTAATCGTGTCGGGCCGACGCCCAGAAAGCAGAGACAAGCGTGAAGGACCGCAAACAGCCAACTGACAATAAGCGCGTTTGAATACGGTTCCCTGTGAAGCAAGCCGATCGATGTTCGGACTGATAGCAACCGTATCGCCATAACACCCAAGCGCTGGCCGTAAATCGTCTATGGCAATGAAAAGAACGTTCGGAGCGCTCAACGCTCCGAATTGAAAAATGTAAATTACAAAATGAAAAATGAGGAGAGATCTGAGAGGCGCTTTCATCGGGGACTATTCGTAGGAGCGGCTTAACGCCGTGATTGGTCTAAGGTATCGCGGCATAAAGCCGCTCCTACAATGGAAAGAAAAGAGAAGGTTCATTCGAAAAAATATTCTGGATACGTCAGGGTCAGTTTTTGTTTATCGGGTTGTCCATCCGTGAAACAGGCATCGATCTCGGCTTTTAGACGAAGGGTGTTTGCTTGTTTCAATAGTGGGTCGTTCGTTTCTTGACGCCACGCTTGGAGTTCTTTCTGCAATCTAGCCAAAACGCTGCGATGCGACTTATCACCTGCCAGATTCGAAAACTCATTCGGATCCGATTGCAGGTCATATAATTCATACTCAATAGGTCGTTCCATATTCAAGTAAGCGCTGCGAATCGGTTCATCCGCGCTTTCGATCGTTTCCATGAGATTCTCGAAAAATCGATTGTTGGTAAATGCGTATCCAGGATTCACTTTCCCAGGCATTAGGTTTCGGATCAGTTTAAAACGCGCATCCTGGACCGTCCTTTGCGGGTAGAAATTGTGGGCAGAATGGATGTGATATTCCGTGAAGAGATATTCCCTCCAGTTTGCGGGCTCGCCTTTGAGTAATGGTAGAAGAGAACGTCCTGGGAGGTTGGATATCGGATCGGCACCCGCAGCCTCCAATAAGGTTGGAGCGAGATCGATCAGGGAAACCAATTCGGTAGAGATGATGCCCGCCTTCGAGTTGCGTGGCCATTTCACAATAAAGGGCACGCGCGTGCCGCCTTCGTAAGACGTTCGTTTACCGCGTAGCAGATCCGCTCCATGGTCGCCAATGTAGGCGATTATGGTATTGTCCGCCTTGCCAGACTCCTCGAGCGCTTGCAGGAGGTCGCCGATATAGGAATCGAGACGACTCATGCAATTATAGTAATCAGCGGTCTGTTGTCGCAGCTCGGCGTTATCCAGGCCGAAGTAGTCCAGCGGTCTAACGTCGTCACCAGTGAGCGGCTTTTCAGGGATGCCATTCACTTGCGTCGTGAACGGACGATGGGCATCCGGATGATTTACGCTGAGGAAGAAGGGTTCCTCTCCAGCGACCATAAAACGCTTCGCTTCGCTCGCGTAAAGATCGAGATTTTTACGACCGAAATTCGAACTCGAGATCGCCTTGAAATCAAACGGGAAAGCCGACTCGGGATTCACGTGTAGCTTACCTATTATACCTGTTCGATAGCCTACCCCTTTCAAGCTCCTCACAATATTCGGGGTATTCTCGTCGTACATGCGAAACTTCCAAGTAGCCAAACCAATCTGTCCGTTTTGGTGAGGATAGAGACCTGTGAGAAAAGACGCTCTTGACTGACTGCATCCTGCTTGAGCTACGTAAGCGTTTTTGAAGAGAACGCCTTCAGTTGCGAGATTATCGAGTACAGGTGTCTGGACGTAAGGCTCGCCGTAGCAACCTAGCTCTTGTCCATTATCCTCGGATACAATGAGAAGAATGTTCGGAGCGGCAAGCGCATCGTAAGGTAGAAGGCTGAAGGATAAAGGCAGAAGGAGTATGAGGGAAGATTTCATGGTTG
>JAPKDW010000086.1 GCA_028822375.1 Opitutaceae bacterium
TCTGGTGAGAAGGAGGGAGTTTGACTGATCGAGAGGCATCCAGGTCATCGTTGAAAAGCAGCGAGTAGGCTTGCTTGTAGGTGAGTCGCTTGTTGCTGCGGATAACGGTATTGGCAAAATCGATATCCTTGATTTTCCCTTCTTTAGTGAAGGTGAGGAAGACCGCTTTGGTTATTCGGTCGACATCTTCTTTTAAGCTGCAGATTCCATTCGACAGCGCGTGCGGAAGCATTGGGATAACCGTTCCGACTAGATAGGAGGAATTTCCGCGTTTGTGCGCTTCTTGGTCTAGGGCTGTGTTGGGCTGAACGTAAGCGCCAACATCCGCGATATGGATACCGATTCTAACGAGACCACCTTTAAGTGGTTCTATGGAAAGGGCATCGTCGAAATCTTTAGCGTCGTCAGGGTCGATCGTAAGAGTGAATGCGTTTCTTAAATCTTCCCTTCCTTTTAGTTGGTTTTTCTGAACTTCCGATGGAATGCCTTTGGCGGCTTTGAGAATGTTCTTTGGGAATTCAGGGTTGAGGTCGTACTTGTGGAGGATCGACATCAGCTCGGCTTGCGGCTCGTGCGTGGCTCCGAGATTGAGGATGATTTCTCCCTCGGGATTGACGTGCTTTTGCTCCCATTCGTGTAGTTTGGCTACGACTTTGCTACCTATGGTAGGGCGTGGTTTAATCTTTGAAAGAGCCGGGTCGGGGACGTAGATGTCGTGGACGATTCTTGGATCGTCGGGTACGACGTAGTAGAAGAACCGAGTTTTCTGAAGATTGCCAACGACAGTCTCTCTTGCCCGTTTTTGAATACGAATGACGCGGCCTCGTTTTCGGTCTGGGTAGAGCAAGGGTTTGGGCTTCCCTTTGGCTCTTGGGTTGCGTTGTGGGCGGTTTATTTCGTCGTAAAGGCGTATGACGACCTGGTCGCCATGCATGGAGACGCCCGTGTCGGCTGCATCGATTTCGATTGGTTCGGTGGATCCTTTTTCAGGAGTGATGTCGGGGATGACGAAACCGGACCCTTTTTGACGGAATCGTATGGAGCCAGTCAGGAGATCGGCGTCTTTTGGAATGCAGTAGCGGTCGCCTTTGATGATGACCAGTTCGCCTTTGCCGAGCAAATTGCGGAGTTCGAAATCCAGCTTGCGACGGTCCTTCTTGAGGAGGCCGAGCGATTTCGAGAGGGCGTTTTTGCTTAGAGGAACATAGTCCCCGTTTTGCATTAGCCCGATTATTTGTTCTCTGAGTTTCATTTGTTTACTGAAGAGTGGATTTTTATTGGATTCACTGTCGGAAATCGTAAAGGTCGACGAGGATGAAAATAGTTCATGCGGCAAGCGAGATGTTTCCCTATTTGAAGACCGGGGGACTGGCGGACGTTACCGGAGCGCTTTGCAAGTCTCTGTCTAGTTTTGGTCACGACGTTTCGATCTTTATTCCCGGATACCGAAAGATATTAGAGTCTCCGGAATTCGAAAAAGCGAAGCTCAAGGTAGTGCTTCAAATAGAGCTCGGAGACGATTTCCTGCGGGGAGAGGTTTATGCTCTGCCTATAGGCAACCGGCAAACGATGTATGTGATACGTCGTGACGAGTTTTTCGATCGCTCGGGCCCTTATGGGGCATCGAATCGCGATTACGACGACAACGATCGCCGATTTATTTGGTTTTGCAAGGCAATTGTCGAAGCGATGCATGTTCTTGAGATTAAGGCGGATATTCTCCACTGCCATGATTGGCATACGGGATTGGCTCCGCTTTTCTTGAGAATGGTCGAACAAGAACGAGGAGCGTCACTAGCTCTGAAGACCTTTTTCTCGATTCATAATCTCGCATTTCAAGGACTGTTTCCAAATCGTTCTTTCAAGTATACGAATTTGCCTGAGGAGTTTAACGAACTGGATGGCATAGAGTTTTACGAACAAATTAGCATGATTAAGGGCGGCATTTTCTTCGCCGATAAGATCATGACTGTGAGTCCTAATTACGCTCGTGAGATATTGACACCAGATTTTGGATGCGGAATGGAAGGCGCTTTGACGAAGCGCGAAGAAGATATAGTGGGAATCGCTAATGGGATCGATACGGACGTATGGAATCCGAAAACCGATACTCATTTGCCCGCGAATTATTCCGCGAAAGATCTTAGCGGGAAAGTCCTTTGCCGTAAGGCCCTATTGGAAGAAATGGGACTTACGGATACGGATCAACCGGTGTACGGTATGGTTTGTCGCTTAACAGAACAGAAAGGCGTCGATTTGCTGCTCAAGCAAATGAACTTCTTTATTAAAAATGATTGCCGTCTTATTATTTTGGGTACGGGCGATCCGAGTTACGAACGGAGCTTGAAGCGCTGGGCGAAATCTCATGCCGATAAGATCGGGATAGGCATGCGGTTAGACGAGCGCATGTCTCACCTCGTTGAAGCCGGCTCTGATTTCTTTTTAATGCCGTCTGTCTTTGAGCCTTGCGGATTGAATCAAATGTATAGCCAGCGCTATGGTAATTTGCCTTTGGTTTCGGACGTCGGTGGATTGCGCGATACGGTTGTCGATTTTCGCGAAAATGAAGATACGGGAACGGGGATGCGGTTCGAACCGACTGAAGAGGCCTTCAAGGAAGCGCTTAAAGCGTCTTTGGCGCTGTTTGCCGATAAGGCGGCTTACGGGAAAGCTCAGGCAAATTGCATGAATAGGGATTTCTCTTGGTCGAATGTAGTGAAGGAGTATGAGGATTTATATGCCGAGTCGATTTGACTGGGGAAATTTTGAGTAGGGTGACTTTTCCCGCTTGGCGATAGGAGTCGGAAAGCTTAGTTTGAGTGAATGGCCGTATTCGAAAAGGAATCGACGCTCGCGTGCTCCGCTGAGGAGCTTTTCGATTGGCATGCGCGAGAAGGCGCTTTTGAGCGGCTGATACCGCCATGGAAAACGGTGCAGGTCGTTTCGGGAAATAGCGGTATCGAAACAGGGGCGGAGATCGTTACGCGGTTGAAGCAATTCGGAGTTTATCAAAAATGGATCGCTCGAATAGAGGCAAGCGAATCGGGTCGTGGGTTTAGAGATGCCCAAGTTGAAGGACCTTTTGCTTCGTGGATTCATCAGCATTCGTTTAAGGAGCAGGGAAGCGATGCGTGCCGGTTGATTGATTCGATCAAGTATGAATTGCCTGCCGGACGAGTGGGGAGGTTTTTTGGCGGCGATTATGTCAAAACTGAACTTGAGAGGGTCTTTCGATACAGGCATGCGATAACGAAAAGCGATTTGTCGATTTTGAGTCGCTACCGAGATCAGCCTCGACTGAGGGTTTTGATTTCGGGGGGATATGGATTCATTGGAAGTCGCCTGGCGGCGTTTTTGCGTGCTCAAGGAAATGAGGTACGCGTTTTGTCGAGGAACCCTCGAAATGGAGATGTCGCTTGGAACCCGGTATTAGGAGAGATTGATTCCAAAGCGTTGGAAGGGTTCGATGTCGTGATGCATTTGGCGGGTAAGAACCTTGCGGATGGCCGCTGGAATGAACAAGCGAAGCGCGAACTTTGGAAGAGTCGTGTAGATGCGGGGCATCTACTTGTCGGAGCGTTGAAGAACCTTCGGAATCCCCCTCGGGTTTTCGCCTGCGCGTCGGGTGTAGGTTTTTATGGTGATAGAGGGGAGAGTGCGGCGGATGAAACATTTGGGCGAGGGCAAGGTTTCTTGGCTGAACTATGCGAAGCGTGGGAAGGCGTAGCCCGTGCTGCTGAAGCATTTGCTGAACGGACGTTGGTTTTGCGAACGGGGGTTGTTGTTGATGGTGGCGATGGAGCTCTGTCTAAGATGCGCTTGCCGTTTAGTTTGGGCTTAGGAGGGCGCATTGGGAGTGGGCGTCAGTGGATGCCTTGGATTGCCTTGGAAGACTGGTTGGCAGCGACACATCAGCTTATTCGCGATGAAGGGTCAGGCGCCTACAATCTGGTGGCTCCGGTACCGTGTCGGAATACGGATTTCACGAAGGCGTTAGGGGCTGCTTTAAGGCGCCCGACGGTCTTGCCGGTTCCGGTTGGACTGCTTTCGCTGGCGCTCGGCGAATTTGGGCGCGAAGCGTTGTTGTCAAGTTGTCGGGCCCATCCGAAGCGTTTGTTGGATGAAGGTTATGAGTTTAAGTATCCAGAAATCGGGGAAGCGCTTTTGTTCTGTATGGGCAAGCGATCCGCTCTTTGACCTTTTGATTCGTGTCGACTTCCTACAGCTCGTCTGACCTGTCAGAGATTGACTCTCAAAGGTCAAAGGAGTTGAATCGCAAAACTATGGCGAAATTATACCCGAACATCACTGCTACAATTGGGAACACACCTCTTGTTAAGTTAAATGCGCTGGCGAAAGGCCTCGAGGCCGAGGTCTATGTTAAGTGCGAATATTTCAATCCTCTTTCAAGCGTCAAAGACCGTATCGGAATCGCGATGATCGAGGCGGCGGAAAAAGACGGAAAGCTCTCTTCCGATGGCGTTATCATCGAACCGACTTCGGGTAATACTGGAATAGCTCTAGCGTTCATCGCGGCGGCGAAAGGTTATCGCCTCATTTTGACGATGCCGGAAACGATGTCGATGGAGCGACGGGTTTTGCTGAATATGCTTGGAGCTGAATTAGTGCTTACGCCGGGACCGAAAGGCATGCCAGGCGCGATTGCGAGGGCTCAGGAGCTATTGGCGGATATCGGTGACAAGGCATTCATGCCTCAACAATTCGAAAACCCAGCAAACCCTGAGATTCATCGTCGTACGACTGCGGAAGAAATCTGGGACGCGACCGAAGGCAAAATCGATGCGTTTGTATCTGGCGTGGGTACCGGTGGGACGATCACTGGCGTTTCGGAGGTTTTAAAGAGTCGCACCGATTTAATGACGGTTGCGGTTGAGCCTATGAACAGTCCGGTGATCTCAGGAGGCAACCCAGGACCGCACAAAATCCAGGGCATTGGGGCTGGTTTTATCCCGAAGAATTGCAATACAAGCATTATCGACGACGTCATTAAAGTTGAGAACGCGGATGCGTTCGAAACCGCTCAGAAGGCAGCTTTACTTGATGGACTGAGTGTCGGCATCTCTTCGGGGGCAACGATTTGGGCTGCATTGGAATTGGCGAAACGTCCTGAAATGGCCGGGAAGCGGATCGTTACGATAGCAGCGAGCAGCAGTGAACGCTATATCAGTACTCCACTTGGCGAAGTGGCTCGGAATGCGGCCTTGGCTGCAGTTGCTTCCTAAACGGTTTTATTTACCTCGAGTAAATACCTCGGGGCTTGCCCTGGGGATGCTTATTTTTAGATCACGCGCGAACGCTTCTGTGCGTTCCTTAGACGGTCGTTTGGTGAATTGACTGACGATAGCGAAAACGGCTGCATTGACGATGAAGCCGCAGAAACCGATATCGAATAGACCGCTTAAGGTTCCCGTTAATCCCTTTACCGATGCGGTCAGTCCATCGCTTAAGATAAGCTGCGGGAATGGAGTGAAGAGAAAGACAATGAGAATACCGCTCGTAATTCCGCAGATTGCACCTGTTTGAGTACCTTTTCTGAGAAAAAGCGCGTCCAGGGCCAGCGGCAGTAGCTGGCATGAGAATGCCATCGCCACGAACATGAGCTGAGCGATTAAGGCGATCGGTTTGAAATTCGGATCCTGTTCGCCGAGATTTACGAGCCAGAGCGCTAGGAGCGTGGCGACGACGATTACTCCGCGACCAAACCAGGCCCGTTCTTTTTCTCCCGCGCCGGGTCGGATAAATCGATCGTAGACGTCGCGAGTCAGAACCGCGCTAAGCGCGTGCAGGTTGCTATCCGCGGTACTCATCGATGCGGCCATGATTGCGACGAGTATTAAGGAAACAATTACAACGCCGAGAGTTGGGCCTAATAGTAAAGGCACGTGCTCTTGTAACATGGCTACAACTACTTGGTCGAACCCACCTGCTTGAGAGCCAACTGCCGGGTGGGGCATCAGAACTCCGTTTTCGAGGATTGGAGGATATAAGGCTCGAGCTCCCAGTCCGACCAGCATAACGCCAAATAGAAAGCAGCAAGGCAGGAGTGTCGAAAAAACGATAGCGCTTCGCTTTAGCGTTTTGGGAGAGCTTGCCGCGTAGTAGCGCATCCATTGCCCAGGCTGGATCATCGTGGATAAGGATGCGAACATGCAGAGAGTCATCAATTTCCATGGCGACCAAATGCCGGAGGGTCCTGGTACTGATAGCGCTTCAGGCTGGAGCTCCGAAAGTTGTCCGAAGAAGGAAACCGGTCCTCCCATGGCCATGACAGTTGCGGTCCCCGCGACGAGCATGCCGGAAAGCAGCAAGATTCCTTGGACCACGTCTGTCCAAGCGACCGATCTCATCCCTCCAATTAAAACGTAGAGCATCGTCAATATGGAGAGCGCGATCGTTCCCATTTCGAAAATGCCGATTTCTTGTCCCATGAACAGAATGCTTTCCACGTCGGGAAACATGCGTTGGGCCAGGTAGCCACCTGCCTTAATCTGCATGACGATGTAAGGGATCACATAGAGAAACCCGACGAGAGCGATCAGGGATCTCAGTAAACCGGAACCGCCATAACAGTCGGTTACCAAATCAGCTGGCGTAATATAACCGCGGGTTCGCCCAATTCGCCAGATGCGTGATCCCAAGATATAAATGGCTGCTCCGGAAAGAGGGAGGTTCAGCGTGAAAAATAGAAATGCGACGCCATCTTTGTAAATTAGTCCGGGGATCCCAAGCATTGCTGCGCTTGAGAACATGGTCGCCATAATCGTCAATGAGGTCACCAGCACTCCTTGGTCTCGGCCGGCCAGGTAGTAGTCTTCTTCCGATGTTTTGCTCTTGAGGTAGCCAATGATTCCAAAGGCCAGCAACATGATCATATAGAGAACAATGATCACGTGGGGAGTGATTCCCATATCGAGGGCTGCAAAGAGGTTCATGAAAATCATTCTGCTTTATCCCTCCAGATCGTGAGATACGCAGTGATTACGACGCCGGCTTCCACGGCGAACCAGAACACAGCCCAAGCGTAAAGCGCTGGGACGCCGATCAATGTTCCCCCCGCGGCTGCGAAATCATTGACTAGGTAGAGGCCTGGTCCTGGTCCCATGATCAGCGCGAAAATAAAAATACCGCTCAGTATCCACTTTAGCTTTTGATTTCTGGAGGGTTCCTGGTCCTCGGTCATTTTGGGTATGTCTTTGAGGGGCATTGGGTCTTTCGGTCTTTCTTATTGATCGTGCTCGGATAGATAATGGCCAGATCAATTTTTTGGGGTTATGGCTGGTTTTCTATGAACAGATGATAGGATTGGCTAAAATATTGCTTAATATTGAATTTGATTATCTAGGGCAATTTATCCATTAGTATTGTCGGTAATGTATAATACGCGTGCAGATTTAGCTAGGGAAGAAGCTTCGATTTCAGTTTATGATATTGATAATCAGATTCTTAGTGATTCTTTGCACTGCCATGATCGCGATGAAATCCTGCTCGTGACCAATGGATCAGGTAAATGGAGGATAGGGGAGCTTGAGGGACTATTCAGCACGGGCGCTTTGAGTTACACGAGGGCGGGCGCCTTGCATGCGTTTCAGTCAAATGAAGAAGGCGGTTCGGTAGGTCGTGTTTCGGCGATTGCTCTGCAGTTCCCCCGTGAGGCTTTGCCAAAGGAATTTTTGGATCTCCTTGAGGCGACGGTTGTACGGGACTTCTTTAATAGAGTGGGCAAGGGAGCGTTTGTTCACTTGCGGGAGTTCGATCGGATTCGTGCGCGATTGAGAACGATTTTAGGATCGAAGGGTATGCTGAGGATTGCTCGGACGCATGCTCTATTCGATCTTATGGCGCATTTGGATGGCTGGCAAGTTGATGATAACCAATGTCTAAGCGTTAGAGAGCGATCGGATCGATCTCGATTGAAGACTGTTTATCAGTATGTTGACAGCCATTTCAATGAGCCTGTTTTAAGGGATGAGGTGGCAGATCTAGTGGGGATGGAGGCGAATTCCTTTTCGCGTTTTTTCGTGAGGGCTAACGGTCAGACCTTTAGCGATTATCTGGCTGTGATTCGGGTGCGGCACGCAGCGACTTCGTTGGGATTTCGACGTGGGGTTTCGATTGCTCGAATTGCTCGAGAAAGCGGTTTTCGAAACCTGAGCGTATTCAATCGGCAGTTCCGAAAGCGCTTGGGCGTCACGCCAGCAGCCTATCGAAAGCAGCAAGATTCCGAAACGCTTTTGGTGTGATTGGTCGGGGTTTATTTTTCGGTTTCTAATTGCGTGAGGCTTGGGGGCTTCAGATCGTAAGGGTCTTCTATAAGAAACCTTTAGATAAAATGAGTAAGTCATTATTCGAAAAAGTATGGGATGCGCACGCTGTTAAGACATTGTCGAACGGCCAAACGCAGTTGTTGATCGGAACTCATCTCATTCATGAGGTGACCAGCCCGCAGGCATTTGGCATGTTGCGCGATCTCAATTTGAAAGTGGCCTATCCCCACAGAACATTTGCAACGGTCGATCACATCGTTCCGACCGATCAACGCCAGGAGCCGTTTGCGGATCCTTTGGCCGATGCGATGATTCGCGAGCTTCGCACGAATTGCGAAGAGACAGGCGTAACTTTTTTCGATTTGCCAAGTGGCAAGCAAGGCATCGTGCATGTCGTGGGACCGGAGCAAGGAATCACACAACCGGGAACGACGATCGCTTGCGGCGATTCGCATACTTCGACTCACGGAGCGTTCGGAGCGATTGCTTTGGGAATCGGAACGACGCAGATTCGCGATTTGTTGGCCACGCAGACGATGGCTTTGGCGAAACTGAAAGTCCGTAAAATCAATGTGACCGGCAAGCTTGGTCCGGGCGTTTACGCCAAGGATGTCATTTTGCACATTATTCGCCAGCTCGGCGTTAAGGGCGGAACGGGTTTTGCTTACGAGTATGCTGGAGAGGTTTTCGATGGGTTTTCAATGGAAGAGCGCATGACGGTCTGTAATATGTCGATCGAAGGTGGAGCTCGCGTGGGTTACATTAATCCCGACGAAAAGACTTTCGAATACTTGAAGGGCCGCCCGTATTCACCGACTGGTGACGCATGGGATGCGGCAGTTGAAAATTGGAAATCATTCGCGAGCGATCCGGATTGCGAATTCGATGACGTAGTCGATTTCGATGCGTCGACAATCGCTCCGACCGTTACTTGGGGTATCAATCCCGAGCAGGCGATTTCGATCGTAGAAAAGGTGCCGACGGTTGAAGCCGCTGCAGAAAAAGATCAGCCTTTGATCGCGGAAGCGCTCGAGTATATGAAGCTGCCTGCCGGCGCTCCGATCAAGGGAGTCAAGGTTGACGTTTGCTTTATCGGTTCTTGCACGAATGGCCGTTTGTCGGATTTCGAAGAAGCGGCGAAGTACTTGAAGGGTCACAAGGTTGCGGATGGCGTTAAGGCTATTGCGGTTCCAGGTTCTCAAATAGTGGACCTGATCTGTCGCGAAAAGGGATTACATACGGTTTTCGAAGAAGCCGGTTTCGAATGGCGCGGAGCCGGGTGCTCCATGTGTTTGGCGATGAACCCGGACAAGTTGATCGGCGATCAGCTGAGCGCGAGTTCGAGCAATCGTAACTTCAAAGGCCGTCAAGGCAGCCCAACGGGTCGGACTGTTTTGATGAGTCCGGTCATGGTCGCCGCTGCAGCGGTTAAAGGCGAGATTGCCGATGCCCGTGAGGTGTTTGACGTAAAAGAATTGGTGGAAGCCTAAACCTAGGAGATTAATATTATGGCTTTAGAAAAAATTACAGAAATTAAGGGTCGGGGCGTCTACGTGGCTGGCAACGAAATCGATACGGACCGGATCATTCCGGCTCGTTTCATGAAATGCGTCACATTTGACGGTTTGGGCGAGTACTTGTTCTACGATGTTCGTAAGAACGAGGATGGTAGCGATAAGCAACACTCGCTTAACGACGAGCGTTTCGACAAGGCGTCGATTTTGCTATCGGGCGAGAACTTCGGTTGCGGCAGCTCTCGCGAGCATGCTCCTCAAGCGCTGTATCGTTACGGGTTTCGGGGTTTGATCGCCGAGAGTTATGCGGAGATCTTCTTCGGTAACTGCACGACCTTGGGCATCCCCTGTTTTTGCGCGACGAAGGAGGATATCAAGGCGATTGTAGCTGCGATCGAGGCAGATCCTTCGATCGAAGTGACGCTCGACGTGGCGAACGAACGCATCTCATTTGGCGATCAGAGCGTGACCGCTGTGGTCCGCGACAGCGCTCGCATGGCGCTTTGCGAAGGTAAATGGGATATGATCGGCGAGCTGAGAGAAGTGGAAAGCCGGATTGCCGAAGTCGCCGGAGCTTTGCGGTACATGGCAAAATAGCGTTTTCTCCGAAATCGCTAAAATTTTTTCAAAGACGCTCTCCTCTTATAGAGACGAGCGTCTTTTTTTTGTAGGGCCGGTCCCGATTAGCGCATACGCGCCAACTTGACTGAAATCGTCCAAAAACCACGCCGCACTGCGTCGTAGCATTGTATCTAGCAGGCTGCCCGTTTAAGCGGGGTGAAACAAGATGTAGGAGCGGGTTTACCCCGCGATCATTGCAGCGGAAATCGCGGGATAAACCCGCTCCTACGATTAGGGAAGCAATATCTTGTTTCAGAAGAGCTACGCGAGGGACCAGTGTGGGTTTTGCAATGAAATCAACCGTTTGGGTTCACGCCCAGCGAGCGCCGACCCTACGAGGTATGGCTTGTTGAACCTGAAAATCGAGACCGAAGTCTTGGGTTCGTTCGAATAGGACTGCGGCGAAACTTGCGTTTGAACAAGTTTTGCTCATATGGGTCAGTTAGTTTTCCAATAATCACCCTCATCACTATTTGAAAGCATGTTAGATATTCTCAAAGGAGCTGGCGTATTCGTTTATCCGCTAGCGGTGTGTTCCATCGTAGGGGCCTTCATTATTTTCGAGCGTCTGTTCGCCTTGCGACGGGCGGCTATCATTCCGACGCATATCGTCGAAGGAATCGTGGAAGGTAGTCCGAGCGATGGAGGAGGAGGTTCGGCCTTGGGGCGCGTTATCGCCTACTGGAAACGGCATGCTCAGGATGACGGGGCAGTCAAAGCTTACGCCCGCCTCGAGGTGAATCGAATGGAGCGCGGATTGGTCTTTTTGGAGATTATAATCGGAGCGGCTCCCTTGTTGGGTTTGTTAGGAACGGTTACGGGCTTGGTTCAGGTGTTTGGGAATGTATCGATGGATACCGGAATGCCCGACCCGTCAGCGTTCACGCAAGGGATTGCCTTGGCCCTGACGACTACGGTGATTGGACTTGCGGTAGCAATACCGTGTTTGGTTGCCAATAGTTACCTGCAGCGACGTGTTGAGACCTACGCGGTCCAGTTTGAATCCTTGCTAGAGCAGATCGGCCTTAAGGACATATGAGTTTGCTCGCTCGGAGACGCAAAAAAGCGACGATCGATATTATCCCTTTGATGGATGTATTGACGATTTTGATATTCTTTTTCCTGGTGAGCATGCAGTTCAAAGAAATGACCACCTTAAATCTCACCCTGCCGCGTATTGAATCGGCGGGGAAGAATGACTTTCCTGAACGGATCCTCATCGGAATCGATGAAGAAGGTCAGATCTACTTGGAGAATCAACCAATCCCCCTCGAGCAGCTCCAGGCGGTGCTGTCGAAAGTCTCGGATGTATCCAATGACGTGCCGGTGCTCATCAAAGCCGATGGCACGACAACCTTGGAAATCATGACCGACGTGATGGATGCCTGCCGATTAAACGGCCTGAGCAAAATCCGTATCCAGTCGAGGTAGTCTTTTTCGCCATTTTGGTTTTTGGCGGGTTTTGACTTGTTTTTAGCGCGGTTTCAGCCAAAAGCTGACCGTAATAGAGGCTGGATACTAGGCCCCCTTAGAGGGTTCTACCCTCGACCCCTATGCCTCTCCTGGGGAGAGGTCTGATTGAGCATCGAAATGTGTCCGTTCGGTTGAATATTGCTTCAGGATGTCGTTTAGTAAGGTGGGTACCGCTGAAGCATTTATGCAATGTGCCTCATTTTTTATGAAAAAAGTGAATACAGTTCGTTTTATGTTAGGGCTGCTCTCTTGGGGGCTGTTAGTCGCTGTGGGCGCCGACGAGTGCAGAGCAGCTGATTACGTTGACCAAGAGTACTTCTATTTCGATGAAAGTGGAACGAGGGTTTTTTCGAAGGCACCTGTATTGGCGGACGGTCAAGAGCTGAATGGTACGTTTGATGTTTCGCTTGGTTCGGGTACAGTCGATGAATATGATCGAGTGGGGTATGATCCGGAACGTGAAGTCATTATTTCAGTTGAAGTGAAGTTTTGGTTAGATTCCAATTCGATTGAAGTGAATCTTGGTGGCTCCGAATTGACTGGGTCGATGCGTAGCAGCGATCCCGGAGACGGAGGATTGAAACGCGAGTACTATGTTTATGAATACGATCATTTTGGGGTCGAAGACTCGGTTTTGATAATGCTTAGCAAAACGGGGAAAGTTAGTTGGAAATTGAAGTCGAATGGTGCCGGTTCGGGGGGGGCATTGTTCGGGGCATTACTTGAGGTGAAAACAAGACCTCGTCTAAATAGGGACGAAGCGATCGCAGAATATCGGCCATTCATTCCCACGAACCCGACCGATCCCACGAACCCGACCGATCCCACGAACCCGACCGATCCCACGAACCCGACCAATCCCATGGATCCGGTCGATCCTACGGAAGGATTTGATCCTTTTGATCCAGAGAATCCGCTTGTTCCTTTAACGCCAAAGCTGCCAGATCATCCCTTTGTGCCAGAGAAGCCTATCATTTTATTTTCGCCGACGAACGCTCCCGTTCCAACATCGATTCCCGATTCAGGGACAACGCTTCTATTGCTCGTCTTCGGCTTTCTCGGTGTTGTGGGCTTGAAGCGTCTTCTGAATTAAGTTGGTTTACGACTTGGCGTTAGCGTCATCGGCGGTGAGATGAGGCCTTGTTGGGCGCTATTTTTTAGGCGTATTGGAACTTTCTTCGATCTTTGGAAGTCATTGGGCCTGCGAATTCTCGAAAATGAAAGGCCTGTGGGTATTGATTAGCTTGTGGGAATTAAACCGCGTTGACAAAAGCACGTAACTTAAAGTCCTATTTCAAAGTTGTAACAGTAAAACCAATCGAAATTAATTTATGAAAAAACAACCACTAATCCTCACCCTCGCTCTACTTCTCCTTACTTTGCCGTTTGCTCAAGCGAACCATCACGAAGAAGAGGATCATCATACAGAGCTTGAAGATCAAATGAGCGCGATGAACAAAGCATGGCGCTCGATTCGCCGTCAGATCAAAGATCCGGCGAAGAATGAGTCTACGCTGGCCCTCGTCGCCAAAGTTAAGGCAGGTGCTCAGAAGGCACTCGATTTGACGCCAATGCTCGCGGAAGAGCAAAAGGGAGCCGCTAAAGAAAAGTTTATGGCTGGTTACTTGAAGGCGATGAAGCGTACGGTTGGCCTCATCGGCCAATTGGAAAAAGCCCTCAAGGCTGGCGACAATGCCGGAGCGGCAGCTATCGTCGGTAAGTTGAACGACGCTCGCAAGAAGGGTCACGAGAACTTCAAGCCGGAAGACGAAGATTGATTCGCGATTGCGGATTAGTCCTTTAATTTTCAAAGCCTGCCGTTACGGCAGGCTTTTTTGCGCCCAATTCGATTGCGACGACCTACATTGCGAATTTTGTAGGATGGGTCGCTGACCCGTCAGTAGAGTTAATATTGTCGCCTCAGCGAGACGACCTATAATTGGGACGACGCGCAGCCACCGACCAGTCGGAGTCTTTGACGGAAATCGTGAAGAAAGTAGGAAACGAGACGACCGTTTTAATCGCACCCGTTTCGAGATGCTTTGCACGTTCTCTATTGATTCTACTTGGCTAAGCAGCAGGTTCTATCGATATGAAAGTTTCGCTTCCGTATGGCAAAAAGAGCGTTGATGTAGATTTGAGTGGAACCAACGCGACGGTTCTCGAACCGAAGTTCGTCGAAGGCGTGGCTGACGAAAAAGCGGGCTTTATGGCGGCTTGCGAAGCGCCCATTGGATCTGCCCCTTTAAAGGATCTGATCAGTTCTGAAGATAAGGTCGCGATCCTCATCCCGGATGCGACGCGTCCATTTCCGAGCGATCGAGTGCTTCCTTGGTTATTCGAAGCGCTGCCACATGTTTCCAAAGAGCAAATCGTGATCATTAACGGCACTGGTTCCCATCGAGGCAATACTCCCGGAGAGCTTATCGGAATGGTTGGGCAAGAGGTCTACGATACCTATCGGATTATCAATCACGACGCTCATGACCCGTCGACCTTGGCGTATGCGGGGAAATCGGAATTCGGATACGACGTTTACCAGAATCGGGAATTCGTCGAGGCGGATAAACGGATTTTGATGGGTTTTATCGAACCGCATTTTATGGCAGGTTTTTCCGGAGGTTATAAAGCGGCCTTTCCAGGAGTGGCGGATGTCGACTCGATAATGAAGTATCACAGCGCCATGGTTGTGGGCGATCCCTTGAGCTCGTGGGGGAATCTTAAGGATAATCCCACACAGGAACACGTTCGGGGGGGAGGCAGACTTGTAGGAGCGGATTTTCTGGTGAATGTGACATTGAATCGGGATAGAGCGATTACGCGCTTTTTCTGCGGCGATGTGATCGAAGCCCATGAGCAGGGTTGCGCGTACGTGAAAGAGAGCGCGATGGTAGGCTGCGAAAAGGCGTTTCCAATCGTCGTCACAAGCAACAATGGGTTTCCGTTGGACCAAAATTTGTATCAGACCGTCAAAGGCATGTCGGCCGCGGCGCAGATCGTCGAGGAGGGAGGCTTGATTCTCGTAGCTGCCGAATGCGCGGATGGCTTTCCGGATCACGGTAACTACCGAAAATTGCTTTTCGATTACCCAGATCCAGACAGTCTGCTACAGGCGATCCGACACCCGGATTTCTCAGTTTTCGACCAATGGCAAGTTCAGTTGCAGGCGCTTATCTGTCAAAAGGCGCGAGTGGCCATCCAGTGCGACTTGGATGGAGAGAGCTTAAAAAAGGCTCACTTGATTCCTGTAGAATCGGTTGACGTCGCGTTGAGGGAGGAATTGCAGCGGATTGGTCCTGATGCGTCGGTGGCCGTGCTTCCAGAAGGTCCGGTGACCGTTCCTTATCTGAGGACGTAAGACGACTGAATGTGGGAGCGGTCCCGCTAAGCGCATTGGCGTCAACTTATCTCTATTTGAAGGAATTATTGCAGATCCCACGCCGAAGTCTC
>JAPKDW010000383.1 GCA_028822375.1 Opitutaceae bacterium
CCGGTTTGCGGCAGAAAGCATTGAATGTTTTCGCGGACCCAGTTTCCGACGACATTGGCGCTCGGAGTTGAGCCGATGTCGCGACAAAAGGCGGATTTTGATGGGGGTCCGTCCAAGAAACAATGGGCGGGGATTATGTTTAATAAAATCTCTACCGCCACCGGATCAAGAAAAGCGCCGAAGATTAGGCGTATGAAGAATGGCACGCGTATCGATCCGAATCACTCAAGAAAAATGTCGAGGTTCCGGATTTGACTAAGATACTTGGTGTCCTAGCCGGTGTGGATTACTATGTACCATTCAGGAAAATACCTCCGGATAGCCTGCTAACTGCCAAACCTGCCTTTAGTATTTTCGAAGCAAGCCAACGAGTTTGCCCTGTACTTCGACTTGGTCGGGCCCAAAGATTTTGGTTTCATATTTTGGGTTGGCTGGTTCCAGGGCGATTGCGTGGCTACGCTTTCGAATGCGTTTCAACGTGACTTCCTCGCCCTCGATCAGCGCGACCACGATACTGCCATTTTCGGCAGTATCGCATCTTTGGATGATCGCTGTATCGCCATCCAGGATGCCGGCATCGACCATTGAATCGCCCGCGACTTCAAGCGCATAATGGACGCCTCCACCCAGCATGCTCGGTGGAACGGTTACAGTAATGCTGTAGTCCCGGAGCGCCTCGATCGGCGTGCCCGCGGCAATGCGTCCATAGAGCGGTAGGGCAACGGAGTCACTTTCGCCATTTCGCGGTTTTCCGTTTTCCAAGGACGACGCCTCGTTGGACACGTCGATATTGGGGCGAGAGCCGGATTGGGTTCTGGGAAAGTTACCGGGGATGACGTTGGGCGAGAAGCCGCGTGCGGCGGGGCGGTCTACGCGCGCGGGACTTAATTGACGCGCAGCTGCGCTTGTCTCGGGAAGTTTCACGACCTCCAAAGCGCGCGCGCGGTGGGCGAGGCGTCGAATGAAGCCACGTTCCTCTAACGCCGTTATGAGTCGATGAATGCCCGATTTAGATTTAAGCTCCAATGCGTCCTTCATTTCATCGAAGGAAGGCGAGATGCCGGTTGCTTCCAGGCGCGTATTTATGAACATTAGCAGTTCTTGCTGTTTCCTGGTGAGCATGGCGGCATCCTGATGATCGTGAACAAAAGAGAAACATAATCTATGTTCTACTTTGGTTCTCGGAAACCGTCAACTGTTCATCATTTGTCGTGGTAGCTGCAAAGGTGACGATCAAAGGTCCAGTTTATAGAAACTTGAGGCGGTATCATGGAACATGGAGCGCTTCTCATCCGCCGAGGCGCCGCTTGCTACCCGTTTGAAAAGGTTCCAATAAACCGCGTAGCTCGACGTGACCTTGTCGACGGGGAAATTGCTTTCGAACATACAGCGTTTGGGTCCAAATGCTTCAATGCAGGTTTCAAAGTAGGGGCGCCAGATCTGGGCGAGTTCCTCGGAACCAGGCGGTGTTGGGCGATCCTCGAATTTAAACCCGTTGATAACCATGCCCAGGCCACCAAGTTTTGCGTGGACGTTGGGCCGTTTCGCGAGTTCTTGGATGTCAGCCCGCCATTTCGGCAGGATTTCTGCACTTTTGCCGGCATATGGTCCGATGCCCATTGGGCCCGCGAAGTGGTTCAGTACGATCCGTTGATCAGGAAAAGCGTCGGCGAGAGACGATACGTCTCCAATTTGAGTGTGGTATAGCCACGCCTCGAATGAGAGATCAAAGTCGGCCAGTTTCGCGAATCCCTCGCGGAATGTTGGATCCTGGTAGATATGTGCTGGTGGATTTGTATGGCTGTTGTTGATGTCGGGGCTGGGATCAAAACCCGCTCCGTAGCGCGTGCCGCGAAACCGACCGTTGCCGGCGGCGACTTGGGCGGCCAGAACTTCCTCTACCGCCGCGCCCATCGTTAAATCCGCGAATCCCACTATTCCTGCGCAGATTTTGGTCTTGCCGTATTTTCCGCTAGCGCTCATCGCGGCGATGCCATTGACGAACTCGGTTTCACCGATGGACTTCATGTGCTCGGGGCCATCGCGGCGGAACATCGATGCGCATTCCAGGAAGACCGTCGCCACGATATTGTGACCGCTGTTCAGGTCGGCGAGCAGATCCTCAATCAGGTATCTTTTCCCGCGCATGTCCCAGAGATGGTGATGTGGGTCGATTATTGGTAAATCCGGTTCAAGGATCTCTTCGTTGATTTGGGCAAGCCAATCCGCGTTTGGCGACGGGATACGGGATTCAAGAAGGGACGAGCCATCACCGGACATGGAATTCTCCTTAAGCAGAAAGGCCGTGAAAATTACCATTTTGGGACAGACATCAAAATCGAGTCAATGGGAAGAGGGCGCCGGAATCCTATCTCATGAGTGATCGGATCAACTGGCTTCGTTGAAAAAATAGATTACCTAAGCGATCTTCTCGCTTCTTCCATCAGGTTCTCCAAACGCTAGAACCAAACCCTCAAAGTGCCGAACATCGTTCGCTGACCAGTGGAGTTTTGATCAGGCACAATCCGGGGGTCGGTTGAGCATGCACCATTTGAAACGTTCGCGAACGCTCTCAGCCCCGGGTATTTAGTTAATCATTTTACCGCTGTAATCCTGGCCCGCCGCGTCTTGCACTTGAGAACCCGTTAAGCGCTGGATAAATTGGGGGCCTAAGTCAATGACGTCGATCACGGTGAAATAACCTGGAACCTTGCTGGGCAATGGCACTGGGCCCTGCGCTTGCGCCCTTGAAATCGTGCCGACGCCGCGCGCTTCAAGCCAATAGTTATAGATTTTTCTATCGATGTCGCTGAGCGTGATCGAATACAAATGCGCAGTGAATTGTGACGAACTTGTAGTGGTCAAAAACGAGCGTCTATAAAATGCCTGACCCAAGAGCTGCATGTGCAAAATCTGCAGATTGGTAACCGCCTATTCCAAGTTCATCAATGACTGCTTATTAGTCTACTCTTGTCAAAATATTAAGGACTTTTGAA
>JAPKDW010000087.1 GCA_028822375.1 Opitutaceae bacterium
GAATGCTCGGGAGAAGATTTTAGAAAAGGATCCTAACAAACTTTTCGATAAAATCGGCCGCGCTTACGGTATTTTGCAAAACAGCCATTTGCTCACTTCGAGCGAGTGCATGAATTTGGCTTCACTTGTACGATTCGGAGTCGATCTGGAAATGTTTCCCGAGAAGACCCGAAATGTCGTCGATCGCATGTTTATCGAGTGTCAACCTGGCCATATTCAACACCACGCTGGCAAGGCTATTGATTCGGATGAGCGCGATGCATTTCGTTCTCAGTATTTGAGGGATCAATTTGAGAGTATCAACAAGCCCGTATTTACAATTCAAGAAAACCGACCCCAAGAAAAACAACCTGAAGTCGAACGACCGGAGGAACCCAAAGAATAAAAATTTATGGAACCGATGAACAATTTTACGCCGCGCGCGCAGCAAGTATTAGCTTTAGCCCGCAAAGAGGCAGACCGATTTCACCACAACTACGTGGGTACCGAGCACATTCTGCTGGGACTGATCAAGCTGGGACAAGGAGTTGCGGTAAGCGTGCTTCAAAAAATGGGCTTGGACCTGGAAACCGTACGTGCCGCTGTTGAGAAACAAGTTGGCTCGGGACCGGAAGGCAAAGCATCCGGTAGTATTCCGTACACGCCTCGAGTTAAGAAAGTATTGGCTCTAGCAGGGAAGGAAGCGAAGGCTCTGAATCACAGTTACGTAGGAACGGAGCACATTTTACTTGGTTTGCTGAGAGAAGGCGAAGGTGTTGCCGCGAGAGTGTTGAAATCGCTCGACGTCGATATCGAACGCACTCGCAACGAAATCTTGCGCGAACTCGATCCTCAATTTTCCGGCGAAACCGAAGAGGCGATCGCTTCTCCGCGTGGTCAAGGGGGCGAAGAGAAGAAAGATACGAAGACGCCTGCTCTTAAGGCGTTTGGACGGGACCTGACCGAGATGGCCAAAAACGGCGAACTCGATCCGGTAATCGGCCGCAAGAAAGAAATTAGCCGCGTGGTTCAAATTCTCTGCCGTCGCACGAAGAATAATCCGGTTTTGATTGGCGAAGCGGGAGTGGGCAAGACGGCGATTATTGAAGGGCTCGCTCTGGAGATCGCCAGCGGCGTGATTCCTGAGCTCTTGTTAGACAAGCGCTTGATAACGCTCGATCTCGCATTGATGGTGGCCGGCACGAAATATCGCGGCCAGTTCGAAGAACGCATCAAGGCGGTCATGGATGAGATCAAGCGTGCAGGTAACGTGATTATCTTCATCGACGAGTTGCACACGATTGTCGGCGCTGGCGCTGCGGAAGGCGCTATGGACGCGTCGAACATTTTCAAGCCGGCGCTCTCTCGCGGAGAGTTGCAGTGCATCGGAGCGACAACCCTAAACGAATACCGCAAGTATATCGAAAAGGACAGCGCTCTGGATCGCCGCTTTCAAAGCGTAAAAGTGGATGCTCCAAGCATCGAAGACACTATTTTGATTTTGAAGGGCATTCGCCACAAATACGAAGAGCATCACAAAGCGGTTTTCACAGACAAGGCTCTCGAAGCGGCTGCCAAGCTTTCCGAACGCTACATAACGGCGCGTTTTCTTCCAGATAAGGCGATCGATATCATGGACGAAGCGGGCTCAAAGGCACGCATCGCTTCCTTGGTCCGTCCGCCAGACATCGAATCGCTGACCACTGAAATCGAAGAGGTTTGCGCGAAGAAGGAAGAAGCGATTAGCAAACAGCATTTCGAAGAAGCGGCCAAATACCGGGACGAGGAAAAGCAATTGCGTCAAAAACAGGAAACCGTTCTAGAAGAATGGAAGACCGGTCGCGAAGAAACCCGGATCACTGTGGACGAAGATGACATGATGCGAGTGGTCGCTGATTGGACAGGAATTCCACTAACACGTCTCGAAAAGAAGGAGACCGAGCGTCTGCTTCAATTGGGCACGGAGCTTCAGGAAACGGTTATCGGTCAGAGCGAAGCGTGTTTGACCATTGCACGAGCTTTACGAAGAAGCCGAGCGGACCTGAAGGATCCGAATCGTCCGATTGGGGCGTTCATGTTCCTGGGCCCGACGGGTGTTGGAAAGACTTTCCTCGCGCAGACTTTGGCCGAAAAGATGTTCGGCGACAAGGACTCGATTATCCAAGTGGATATGTCCGAGTACATGGAGAAGTTCTCCGTTTCGAGAATGATCGGATCGCCTCCGGGTTACGTCGGTCATGAAGAGGGCGGTCAGCTTTCCGAGCAAGTACGTCGCAAGCCGTATTCGGTTGTCCTGTTCGACGAGATCGAAAAGGCGCATCCGGACGTCATCCAGATAATGCTTCAGATTTTCGAAGAAGGGCGTTTGACCGATAGTCTCGGACGGGTGATCGATTTCAGGAATACGATTATCATCATGACGACCAATGTCGGCGCTGCCGCGATCCAACGTCAAACTAAGTTGGGCTTCGGCGCTGCGAAGGCTGCGATCAACGATTACGAATCTATCAAGGAAAACGTGATGGACGAGGCGAAGAAGGTCTTCAAACCCGAGTTCCTAAATCGTATCAGCGATCTCATTGTGTTCCATGGATTGACTCGCGAAGATTTGGTGAAGATCGTCGATCTCGAAATCAGCAAAGTGCAAAAGCGCTTGGTTGAAAAGAAAATCACGATCAAGCTCAACGCGGATGCGAAAGACCTGATCATCGATCACGGTTACGACGAGAAATACGGCGCTCGACCTTTGCGTCGTTCGATCGAAAGCCTTCTTGAGGATCCATTGTCGGAAGCATTGCTTTCCGGCGAGATCAATGAAGGGGATTCCGTTTTGATTGATCGCAAGGAGGAAGCTTTGGCTTTCGAACTGGTCGAAAAAGCCGAAGCGACGACTTCCGAGTCTGAATCGTAATGAGACTGGTTCCTCTATTGGAAATATAAACTTTTATCAGTCGCGAGTTTAACGACTAGCGGCTTTTTTTGAATCCTAACTGGACCTTTGTTCGTATTACTAGGAGTCAGCCTCGTAGCTCCTAATGGCATTTGACGACACCTGTTTCTGACTGCACTTTTTGATGAATCGGTTTTCTTTATCAGCGGCTTTGGTCGCTCTTTCGCTGATCCTTGTTTTTTTCGCTTTGCGTATTGAAGACTTTGTGACTCAGGGGAATGTCGACGTTTCGGAGTCGATAGATGTCGAAGGGATCCAGGAACAGAATGCCCTAGAGATTTCGGGTGTTGAGGACAGCCCAACGAAGATCGTGGAGATTTTCGACGAGCAGTTTGCGCCGCAGGGAAGATTTTCGGATTACGACGTTCTCGATCAGAGAGTCGATTGGGTTGATGCGGCTATCTATAAGGTTTTATATTTGTTGCGGGATGAAGATCCCCGCATGCCTGTGGTGTTTTTGGAAGAGCGCTACCATTCTTCGAGTAGCGATGCGGAGCCGGTTCTCGTTTTCCAAAGCGCGGCGAAAGGCGACGAGATCATGTTCGATGCGGATCCAGATAAAATTGATTCGGTTGAGCTTGCCGCGTTTCTAGAAGCTAACGATTGGACTATTTCTTGGGAATCGCGTCTTTCCGCTTATGTTCAAGTTCGGTTGTTGGATCCAACTATCGCTTCCCTCGAGAATGCTATTGAGCGATTGAGTAATGAATTTGCCAATACTATTGTATCGCTTGATCACTTACATTTTTCGTCAGCAATGCCTGCCGAATACTCGGCCTCGGATTTGTGGCACCTCGAGCAGATCAATGCTCCTGAGGCCTGGGAGTATAGCTCGGGAAGCGATGCCCTGGTGGTCGCGGTAATCGATACTGGATGTTTTACCGGGCACGAAGATCTTCGAAATCGGATCTTCGTGAACGCGGATGAAATCGCTGGAAACGGAGTCGACGATGACGGCAATGGTTTCGTGGACGACGTAAGCGGTTGGGATTTCTACGACGATGATGCGATTCCGAATGACGAAACGGGTCACGGTACTCATGTGTCAGGAATCGTGGGCGCTCAGGGCGATAATGGGATTGGCATCGTAGGGGTGAATTGGAATACGCGGATCTTACCATTGAAGGTTGGAGATGCGAGCGGCTTGTCGAGTTCGGCAATAGCCGAAGCCTTGCGCTATGTTTCCATGATGAAGGGGCGGGGCGTTTCGATTGTCGCTTCCAATAATTCCTACGGATCCAGTTCTCAGAATCCTGCGGCTTTGAAGGAAATCAAGGATCACGAAAAAAAAGGAATTCTATTTGTGGCTGCTGCAGGAAACCGCGGCGACGATTTGGATGGTTCTGGCGCGTCTCAATATCCGGCCGCATTTCCTCAAAAAAACGTAATTGCAGTCGCTAACTCTACTCAAGGAGACATCTTGTCGGCTGGCTCGAACTACGGAGCGCAAAGCGTGGATATTGCTGCTCCAGGTCAAGAAGTGTATTCAACGTACAATGATGGCGGATATCGCTTTTTAACAGGGACGTCGATGTCGTCGCCAATAGTGGCTGGGGCGCTTGCCTTGGTTGCCAGTCACGATCCTAGCTTAAGTTCCCTTGGATTGAAACAGCGACTTTTGGATACGGCGAAACGTTTTGATAGTTTCGATGGTAAATTAGTATCCGGTGGGCGATTGGATTTACTCGCTGCGTTGGAGCCTGGATTGGTTGGACATGAAATAAGCGTACCGAGCCATCCGGCGCATTTGACGCTATTGCCTGATTTGGAGATTCCGGTAGTATTGGAGATTGAGGCGTTGGAGGATGCTACAGTGTCGATTGAAACGCTTTCGGGCGGCGCAAACGTGCGGGTTGAAGCGATTTCCCCGCGTAGCTATTCACTTCGTTTCGAGGCGGAAGGCCTCTATCGGTTTCGCGCGCTTTCGGAAAAGGGATCGATTGTTCGGTCGATCGAGAAAGTGGTAGTAGTCGGGGATGCCTCTGATGTGAATAGCGGTTTGTTGCATTCCTGGGATATGGAAGGCTCGGGAAATGCGTTGGTCGATAGCGCGAGTTCGGGAAGTGGAGAGTTTATTGGAGCATCCCGCGTGGGCGCGCCACTAGGCGGGGGAGTGGATTTCGATGGCACGAACAGTTACGTTAAGTTCAATTCGAATTTCTCTACTCAGGTTACTTATTCGGCCTTTGTTAAATCCGATAATTTACTCTCGAGCCCTCATCCGAGAATCATCAATGGGCCTGGTTATTATTTGTATTTTTCTACTCGGGGAACCGCGGATATCCTGGATGGGAATGCGAATGCATTGAAATTCTACTCGGATCGCAGTGGAAATTTTGGCGTTTGGCATACGCCGCCGGATACGGTTTCGCAAGGGGAGTGGCTCCACGTGTTAGCGAGTTACGATAGTCGGGATTTATCAAACGCGCCGAGTTTGTATGTAAATGGAAAGAAGTTGGCTGTTAGGACGCAGCGAGTGCCGGTGGGCACGCAAACGAATGAAGGAGGCGAAGCGTTTTTGGGAGACCGGGAGGATGGGACGCGCGCTTGGGACGGACAGATGGATGAGGTGCGAATCTATAATAGAGTGGTTAGCGACGATGAGGTTTCTCTATTGTCGGCTCGTTATTTGGAGGCGGTATGGGATGACTATAGCATTCAAGCGACTGCTGGGGGTGATACTGACCAGTCATACGTTCTTTCGTTGGCGGATTCGTTTGGCGAGGTTCCCGAAGTGACTTATAGCTGGAGCGTCGTTAGCGAATCGGGGACGTCTACTTTGACAGGCGCGGAAGAAACGAACCCTTCGGTGAACTTTACTCAGGTGGAGAACGCTCGTGTGTATTTGAAAGCGAGTAGCTCAGCGGTTACTCGGTATTATATACACGATTTGATGCTTGATCCTTTCAAGGTCGAGGAAGGGGTTTTGATTGGCGAAACCGAATATGGAGGGATGGTTTGGATCGAAGTCGACGAAGGTTTAGATCGTGGATACGTGACAGTGTTGGATGCCATTTCCGGTTTCGAACGCTTTAGGGAACCGATAACTATTGATATCTTTGGACGGTTTGTGACGTCGGAAGCGCTGTCGCAGAGAATAATCGGGGAAATTGATAGCGGTTTTTCTGGAATTATCGATAGGGTCGGTATTGGTATTTCCGGTGGGCTAGCGCAGACGCAGTCAGCCGCGACAGGATTCGAAGGGCATTATCTAGGGGGTCTGATTGGAGAGGGGGGCGAGTTGTTGGAGGCACGCGTTTTGAAGAATGGAGAATTGTTCGTTTGGTTGAATGGGCACGATGCGGACTTGGCTCTGGGTGTAGTGGATGTCTTGGGACAGTTTAACGTGATTACAACGCTGGGCGATCGCTTTGAAGGCGAGGTGGATCGGGAGAGGGGATTGGTAACCGGTACTTGGACGAGGGCTAATAGTGAGGTGGCGGCGTACTTGCGGGAGGACCAAACGGAGGGTGTGAATCGGTATGTCAATTTGTCGACGCGGGGACGGTCGGAATCGGGCGAAGGGATTTTGATCGGAGGTTTGGTTGTCGCCGGTTTGTCGCCAAGGACTGTTTTAATCCGTGGGCTTGGTCCATCGCTGATCGAACGCGGCGTACCGGATGTTATGGAAAATCCTGTTATTACACTTAACAAGGGAAGTGAGGTATTGGGTAGCAATGAACGTTGGGAATCGGCGGAAAATATGGCGGAATTGATCGCTTTTTCTGAAAAAGTGGGAGCGACTGCGCTCCATGCTGGAAGCCTTGATGCGGCGATGCTTGTGGAACTGGATCCTGGATTGTACACGGTTTTGGTAGGTTCGAATCAGGGCGACGGCGAAGCGTTATTCGAGATTTTCGACGATGGGAGCGATCCGGATCGAGCATTGGTCAATGTTTCTTCGCGTGGCATGGTAAGGGGAGATGGGCAGGCCCTGATCGGCGGATTGGTGGTAAATGGTCCTGATCCGAAGCTTGTTCTCATTCGAGGAGTGGGGCCAGGATTGGGAACCAAGAACATTGCCGATCCATTGGCGGATCCGAAGATCGAATTGTTTCTCGGAAGCGATTCGATTGCTTTCAACGATAATTGGATGGACGGCTCGCTTCCGATTGTGGAAGGGGCGTCTCTCCAGGGACCGGCGAGGACTTTGAGTACGGCGTTCGAGGCGTCTGGGGCCTTTGCTCTGGATAGCGAATCAAAAGACGCGGCTGTGCTGGTGTGGCTGAATCCGGGCCTGTATACGGTTATATTGCGTGGCGTCGACGGGGCCGAAGGCATTGCCTTATTCGAAGCCTACGAAATTGAATGAGGCGAATTGAAGTCGAACGACTGGGGTGAAACCAGCGTTGTTGGACAGACTAGGGGGTTGAAGAGTGGCTCGAACAGAGGTTGCTTTCTGGGATTCGAGTCGTATTGGTTCAGCGTCATGTTTGTCGATGAAACCAAAGTGAAGGTTAGAGCTGGAGATGGCGGGCGCGGTTGCGTCAGTTTTCGAAGGGAGAAATACGAAGCCTTCGGCGGGCCAAACGGTGGCGATGGAGGACAGGGCGGCGACGTTATTCTCGAAGGATCAGTCAACGAGAACAATCTTACGCGGTACAAGTTTCAGCCCCATTGGAATGCTGGTAGAGGCGAACATGGACGCGGTTCGGATCAAAGCGGGGCTCAGGGTGCGAATTGCGTTATTACGGTCCCTCCGGGTACGATCGTTGTCGATCTGGTCACGAAACAGGTTGTTGCGGAGATACTTGAGGATGGCGAACGTAAGTTGTTACTCGAAGGCGGTAACGGAGGTTGGGGCAATAAGAAGTTCAAAAGTTCAGTCAATCGAGCGCCGCGTCGTTCTAATCCAGGCGAGCTTGGCGGAACCGGAGAGTACAAACTTATCCTCAAGAGTATCGCGGATATCGGATTGGTTGGTTATCCGAACGCAGGGAAATCGACTCTGACGAACATGATCACCAATGCGCATCCAAAGGTTGCCGCGTACCCCTTCACGACCTTGCATCCGCAGATTGGCGTTATCGAATATCCTGAACGTTACAAGACTCTGCAAATTGCGGATATTCCCGGTTTGATTGACGGAGCGAGTGAGAATCGTGGTTTGGGCCATCGTTTTTTACGGCATATTGAGCGTTGTTTTCTGCTAACCTTGATCATCGATATGTCAGGTATCGATGGGCGGGATCCTTGGGATGATTACGATCAGCTCCTCTCAGAGTTGGGGGCGTATGACGAGTCTTTGCTGGAAAAGCCGCGTCTAGTCGTGGCGAACAAGATGGACGAGGATGTTGCCGTCGAAAATCTAGAACGCTTCCGAAAGGATCGCGATGTGGCGATTCAACCGATTTCCTGCTTAACGGAGGAAGGAATTGAAGAACTTCGTGAACTTCTGTGGAAAAAGGTCGCAGAGGCTAAAGCTAAGGAAAAAGAGGCCGCAGAGGCTAAAGCTAAGGAAAAAGAGGTCGAGAGTTCAGAAAGCGGAAACGCTAAGAATGCCTCACAACCCACCTAGAAGAGAAAATAAAGTAAAATGGCCAGTCTTAAGCCTTTGATAATCCGCTCAAACCGCTTCCTAGGGGCGAGTTTGGTCGAGCAGGGGCTCGTCTCAATCGATGACTTGGATGAGGCCAACGAGCGCTTGCGGGAGCTTATTGCATCCAATGCGAATGGAAGCCAGGTAGGTTTGCTGGCTATTTTCGTCAATGAAAAGCAGTGTCTCGACGAAAACAAGCTGCTCGAGAAGATCGTTGAAGATTACGTGTTGGGTTTGATCGATATCCGAAACGTGGATTATGGGGACGATCTTAAGAAAACGCTCAAACCGGACGAATGCTGGGCGACGTTAACAGTGCCATTCGATCAGGTCGAAGACACTTGGTATTTGGCGACGGCGTGTTACATGAGCTCTGCGGTACGCTCCTATTGGGAAGATAAGATTGACGGCAATATCGTGTGGTTTGCTTCAACCATCGAATCGCTATCGGAATTTTTGGAGGCGTTTGAGACAAGCGCAGCCAACCTTGCTGCGAAGGATGCTAACTAGAACAGACGAATGGCTCTAGGAAGACTACAGGCAGCGATCGTCGACAATCTGTCGGACCTATCCTATCTCGACGGTACCCAGGTCGAGGAGCTACGTTCCGTAGAGACCGAGCTTAACGGTAGCGCTTTCGATGAGGTGCTGCTGGGCGATTATCATATCTCTATGCATCAGTTGAACGTCGCCAAGGCGAAGGCCTATGGAGTGGCCCCGTTCAATGTGAAATGCCTCGCGATCAATAAGGGGACTTGGGAGGTTCTCGATCAGAAATTTTGCGAGAAAAACGGCGTTATCCCCGTCAGCATAGTGGGGCGTTTCATCACGGTTGCGTTTTCCAATCCATTCGAGCTTACGATTGCGACCAAGATAGCCGAGATCAGTGGTAAGCAAGTGATCTCTCTCTTGAGTCCTGAACGGGATATCAAGGAAGTCCTCAAGCAGGATACCAGTAATGCCGAGGCGACTCAATTCGATGATGTCGTCGAAGCGGTCGGTATGGAATTCACCGATGGCGAGGATGGCGAAGAAGGTGATTTGGATGATGAAGAATCAGCTCCGATCATCCTGTTAGCTAATCGCATCATCGAAGATGCTTATGGTTTGGGAGCGAGCGATATCCATATCGAGCCCCAGGAATTAGAATTGGTTGTGCGCTATCGAATCGATGGCGTTTGTCAGGAAAAGCTCAAGTTACCGCCAAAGGTTGCGGGTTCGCTGATCGCTCGTTTGAAGATCATGGCGAATCTCGATATCGCGGAACGCCGCTTGCCTCAGGATGGGCGTATCATTTTCAAGCAGTTTACCCGGAAGAACATCGACATCGATTTGCGTGTTTCTTCCGCTCCGCTGAACCATGGCGAAGGTATGGTCATGCGTATTCTCGACAAGCAGAAGTCGACGATGCCCTTGCCCGCTCTTGGGTTCTCTGAAGGCAATTTGGTACGCTATCGGAAAGTCATCAAGAATCCGTATGGGATGATCCTTCACTGCGGGCCTACAGGTTCGGGTAAGTCGATGACGCTTTACTCGGCGCTGAACGAGATTAGCAATCCTGGGATTGTTATTCGTACTGCAGAAGATCCGATCGAGTACACGCTAAAAGGCATTAATCAGATGCAAATGAATCGGCGGATTGGACTCACGTTCGCCAGCGCATTGCGGGCGTATTTGCGTCAAGATCCGGATATCATTTTGGTGGGTGAGATTCGCGACAAGGAAACGGCGAATATCGCAGTGGAGGCCGCTTTGACAGGTCACTTGTTGATCAGTACGCTCCACACCAATGATGCTCCGGGAACGATTGCTCGTTTGACGGATATGAGCATCGAGCCATTTATGATTTCGTCTTCGCTTCTTTGCGTATGCGCTCAACGTTTGATGCGCCGCGTTTGCAAGACCTGTCGGATTCAGTACGATCCAGAAGGCCGCGAAAAAGAAATTCTAGAAGATGGAATTGGTTGGAGCGGCACGATTTTCAAGAGCAACGGGAAGGGTTGTCCCCGTTGTAATAATACAGGTTACAAGGGTCGTATCGGTATCCACGAATTGATGGTAACCGATGACGAATTGGTCGATGGGATCAATAAGGGAAAAGAAACCTCCGAGATTAAAAAAATGGCGATGCGCGGAGGTATGAAAACCCTTCACCAAGACAGTTTGCTAAAAGTGAGAGACGGCATGTCAAGTATCGCAGAAGCATTGTCGACCGTACCGGTTGATATGTAAATCCGGGATTTCCGAGTTAGCGTCATCGGCGCTGTTCGTTCGTTTTAGATTTAATGTTACGAAGCTCGCTTCGCTGCAAAATTTGGTAGCGGCTCGATCTCCGAGCGGGCGCATTGATCGATGGAATCGTTCAGTGATCCCTAAAAAATGGTGGCCGCTCGGAGATCGGCCGCCACCTTAAAGGTTCTTGTGATGCTTACTCCCCGGGCAAACTGGCTTCTGCGGCTGCCATGAGCAGTTTTGCTGGGATACGGAAGGCGGTAGTTCGGATTGACGTACTGGAAGCTGATGCGCTTTTCAGGAGTCACAATAAATACGGAAGGAACCGGCAATTTACCACGGCGAGGGTTGTCGTAGGACACTCCAAAGGCGTCCATGGCTTTGAATTCGCTATCGGAAAGCAACTGGTAGCCAAGGCCGTACTTGTCGTCGGTGTCGTTGAGCCCTTGGGGAGAGTCGGGGCTGATGGCTATGATTTGATAGCCGAGATCGTTGAGGTCGCCTTCAATCGCAGCCAGTTCGCTCAGTTGCGAGTTGCAAAAGGGGCACCAGCCACCTCGGTAGAATATAACCACTGACGGTTTACTTGCGAGAGCGCTGTCGAGCTCCGTGGGTTCTCCTTTTTGGTTGGCGAGAAGGACTGATGGCGTTGAGGCTCCGATTAGGAGCGGGGAGACTTCATCTGCCGTATTAGCAAAGGCGTTGACGGCTAGCGATACGATCAGGATCGATGCGATGCGTTGAAATAAGTTTTTCATAAAGGAATGTATTTGGGTGTTTTCAAGGAGGTTTAAGGAATGCGTTCTCGAGTTGATACGCTTCAGGGTACCGGGTGAATGCTCTAGCGTCGATTTTTTAGGATTAGATCCATCATCTTGTAGACCAGCTTTGCGGCAGTAAAATCGGAGGAATGAAATCGGAGTACAGGTGCCAGCTCTACAATGTCGGCGCCGATCACGTTACGTCCTTTCATCACGTTTTCGAGCCCATCTAGGGCTTGGTACCAGCTTAGGCCTCCTGGTTCGGGCGTTCCGGTGCTGGGCATGATCGATGGATCGAGTCCGTCGACATCGAATGTGATGAATAGGTTTTCGGGAAAAGCGGCAGGCAGAATATTCTCGGGAAATCCAGAACGAGCGATCGCATCGGCATCGAGGAAGTCTATGTCCGAGGCGTTTCTCAAATCAGCCTCCGGTTCGGAAAGCGCTCGAACGCCAATCTGGAAAATCGGTATTTCGAGGTCGAATATTCGCTTCATAACGCAAGCGTGGCTGTGGAGCGCGCCTTGGTAAATGTCTCGTAGATCGGCGTGAGCGTCGAACTGAACGACGCCAAAGGAGACACCTGATTCCTTAATCGCCTGAATCGGCCCCAGGGTCATCGCATGTTCTCCGCCTAATAGGATGGGAGTTTTTCCGAGTTTGAGCACATCTGTCGTCGCTGCTCGAATACGGGCTAGGACTTCTGGCGCCTCGCCTTCGCAATTAACTGGGGGCGTTGTGTGGAGTCCTGCTTTTCCGGGGATGCCGCCGTCGATGTAGGCCTCAAGTTGGGTGGACGCATGGAGGATTGCGTTGGGTCCATTGGCAGTACCTCCTCCGTAGGATACGCTGGTTTCCCAAGGAACGGGAATTATGTGAAAAGTCGCTTCGCTCGGCGGGCTGGGTGGCAGATCGTCGGAGTGAAATGCGGGAGGATTGGCGTAGTTGGAGGAGTCACTCATGGTTGGTTTGATTGATAGTCCTTTTGATCGGTTTTAGAGTGCTTTGCGTTTGAATTGCAGGAGCGGGTTTATCCCGCGATTTATCGCTTTTTTCGTTTGTAATCCAAATTAATCGCGGGGTAAACCCGCTCCTACAACGACTTCTTCGTATGTCTCCTATGATAGTCGATTCTTGTAGTCTTCGTATCCGAATTCTCGGACAACTTTGAAACTCGTTGTTTCAGGATTCCAAGTGGCGATCGACGGGTGTTTGATTCCGTTGAATGTGGTTGTCTTGACCATCGTGTAGTGAGCCATGTCTAAGAACTGAATACGGTCGCCGGGCTTTAGAGGCACATCGAACGAGTAGTCGCCAATAACATCCCCCGCTAAGCAGGAGAGTCCTCCAAGACGATAAGTGTGGGGATGTTCGCCAGGGAGGCTCGCATTCACGATTTCCGGGCGATAGGGCATCTCCAAGATATCGGGCATGTGGCAAGTTGCCGAGACGTCGAGAATCGCAATGTCGATTTCGTTGTGGATAATATCCAGAACGGTTGCGATGAGGACGCCTGTATTGATGGCGATAGCTTCGCCGGGTTCGAGATAGACTTGTAGGTTCGGATGGAGTTCTCTGAATTCGCGGATGACGCGGACGAGGCGATCGCGGTCGTAGGTGGGGCTGGTGATGTGGTGACCGCCGCCGAAGTTGACCCACTTCATTTGCGGCAACCAGCGACCGAAGCGTTCTTCGAACGAATTGAGGACCCGCTCGAGTGTCCCAGAATCCTGCTCGCAAAGCGCGTGGAAGTGGAGTCCTTCAATTCCATCGAGCGATTGCCCTTCGAATTCTTCAATTGGAATTCCCAAACGAGAGCCTTTGGCGCAAGGATCATAGATTTCAACTTCGACTTCCGAGTATCCAGGATTCACGCGCAGACCGCAGGATATCGATTGACCCGAAGTGGCGATCGTTTCCCGGTGGGCATTCCACTGGTTGAATGAATTGAAGGAAATATGGTGGGCGATTGGAAGAAGCTCCTGCATATCGGCCTTGGTGAAAGCGGGAGCGAATACGTGGATTTCCTTGCCGAACTTCTCAGCCCCGAGCTGGGCTTCGTGGGGTCCGCTGGCGCAGACGCCTGCAAGGCTTTGGGAGAGGATCGAAAAAACGCTGTGCATCGCGAATCCTTTTAGAGCGCAGAGAATCTTGCAGCCGGAGGATTTTTGGACGTTCTCCAGTATAGCCAAATTATTCTTCAGTCGTTGAAGATCCACTACGTAGCATGGAGAAGGAATGCCTTCCGGCAGTAGGGGGTCGTAGTGAACGATGTGATCCATTTAGTCGTTTAGGACATCTGGCTTTCCGTCGAGGATGACTTCCTTCCATGGGAGACCGTGACGGTTGAGCTCGTTCATGAAAGGATCGGGATCGAATTGCTCGACGTTGAAGACGCCTTGGTCTTTCCACTTGTCGGTTAACATCATCATGGCGCCAATCATCGCGGGAACGCCGGTCGTGTAAGAGACCGCTTGGGAATTAACCTCGGCGAAACACTGCTCGTGATCGCAGATATTGTAGATGTAGTAGTGC
Source organism: Opitutaceae bacterium (assembly GCA_028822375.1). Lineage (GTDB taxonomy): Bacteria > Verrucomicrobiota > Verrucomicrobiia > Opitutales > Opitutaceae > Pelagisphaera. The sequence continues at coordinate 13,997 of JAPKDW010000087.1, forward strand.
TTTCGCTGCCCATCTTTTTCGCCGTCGAGAACGCAACCGATGCAGGTGCGACCTTTGGTCGACTCGCCGAGAGAGCCTGGATCGGGCAGCACGGCTTTGAGAAATTGGAGCGGCACGATTTCCTGTCCCTGATAGACGATCGGATCGATGCGCGTCATGCCGATGTTTTCCAGAACTCGCAGATGGGTCAGGTACTGTTGGGAGAAGGTCATCCAAAAGCGCATGCGTTGGATTTCCGGAAGATGCTTGGCCAGCGATTCCATTTCCTCGTGATACATGAGGTACATGTCTTTGGGGCCGATGCCTTCGGGGAAGTCGAAACTGCGATGAACCGAAAGCGGCTCGGTTTCTTTCCATTCTCCCTTTTCGTAGAAGCGACCATTGGCGGTGACCTCGCGGATGTTGATTTCCGGATTGAAATTAGTTGCGAAATGCTTGCCGTGGTCGCCAGCGTTACAATCGATTATATCGAGAGTGTCGATACGGTCGAAGTGGTGCTTCTTGGCATGAGCAGTAAATATGTTGGTTACGCCCGGATCGAAACCGCAACCAAGCAAGGCCATTAAGCCGGCTTCTTTGAATCGCTCTTGGTAAGCCCACTGCCAATGGTATTCGAATTTCGCTTCGTCCCTCGGTTCGTAGTTGGCTGTATCCAAGTAATTGACACTTGATTCGAGGCAGGCGTCCATGATCGTCAGATCCTGGTAGGGCAATGCGACATTGATGACGAGGTCTGGTTGGAAGTCTTTTAGGAGGGCGATTGTTTCCGGGACGTTGTCCGCGTCTACTTTAGCGGTGGAAATCTCTCGGTCCAGTTGGGAGGCGATCGCGTCGCATTTGGACTTGGTCCGACTGGCTAGGCAGATTTCGGAAAATACTTCCGGGATTTGAGCGCACTTATGGGTCACGACGCTTCCGACGCCACCCGCTCCGATTATTAGCACTTTACTCATAGGATTTTCGTTTGCGTTAATCTAACCGCTATAGAAACAGAGAAGTACTCGCTAGGAGTGATCTATCAAGCGTTTTTCGAAGTCAAAAACCGCTTGGGTGTTTATCTTTCTACTGAGTGGTAGGGCGGCATCGCCGAGGCCGCAGCAATTGGTTAAGCGAATACCTTGAGCTTCGT
>JAPKDW010000384.1 GCA_028822375.1 Opitutaceae bacterium
AATAATCGAGCAGATCAACTGTAGGACGGGTCGCTGACCCGTCAAAAATAGGAATGTCGCCTCAGCGAAACGACCTACATTGATTCTGTGGGACGGGTCGCTGCTGTTATTGGGTATTCTTCAAAAGCTCGAAAATATCTCTCGTACAATCATCGAGTTCAAAACGGGGATTCCAGCCCCAGTCTCGACGCGCGCTGTCGTCCTGGAATTTATTGGGAGCTGGGCGAAGCATTGATTCAACGATTTCGTTGGGTTTAAACGTGTATTCGAAATCTGGACGATGACGTTTGATCGAGTCGGCTACTTCTTGGGCGCTGGGGCAGAATGCATGGAGATTGTAGGCGTGCTGTTTGAGCGATTCTTTCGGGGCGAACGCTAACTGAACAAATCCTTCGACAAGGTCTTGAATGTAAATTGTGGACATGCCGATATCGGGAGCTACCGGAAAGGAAAACGGTTTTCCGTTGAAGGCTGCGACATAGGCGTGCGATGCGTAGGCGGTAAGAGCGCTTTGAGGAGCGAAGGGCGAAAGTACTAGCGGTGGTCTTAGGCAACGGAAATCGAGGCCATGTTTGAGTTTGTAGTAAACCCCAAGGCGTTCGACAGCGACCTTGGTCGCTCCATAAATGTTTTCAGGCCACTGTTCGTAGGTTTCGGGCAGTTCACTGGGGACACCCGAACCGTACGAAGCCCCCGTTCCAGGAAATACGACAGTAGGGCTTGGGTTATGTTTTTGCGACAACTCAAGGAGATTGAAGCTTGCGATAGCGTTGATTTGAAACGCCCGGCGACGATCAACTTCGGAGCTGCCTGAGAGCAAGGAAGCGAGATGGAAGATCAAGTCGGGCTTTCGTGAATCCAGGAGAGATTCGAGGCGAGATTCGTCGCAAATGTCAGCGGTTTCGTATTCAACATTTTCGACTTTATCGGCGAGACTTGGTTCGACGATATCCAAGCAAGTGATCGCATGTCCATCTTGGAGGAGTCGCTTGGCGAGTAGGCGAGCGATATTACCCGCGCCTCCTGTGATGAGGATTGTTTTGGAGGATTGGGACATTAAGGGAACAGGAAGGGTCTTATCGTTGCGGGTCAGGATTATCTCCGGTGGGCATCGCGGTTTTTGGTTTCGACCGAATAAACCGCATTGCGGGCGGTAATGAAAAGGGTTCTGCCATCGCTGCCGCCAAAGCAAAGATTGGCTCCGCCTTTGGGCAGCAAAATACGGGCGAGCAGTTTTCCTTGAGGGCTGAAGACTTGGGCGCCGTCTCCGGAGCTAGTCCACAGGCGGCCAGACTCGTCGCAACGCATGCCGTCGGGGCCGCCCTGGTCGAGGGCGGCGAATACGCGACCCCCGCTAAGGCGTCCGTCCGTTTCGACTGAAAAGACGCGAATATGTTTGGGGGAGCCTGAGTCGGCGATGTAAAGCTTGGACTCGTCCGGAGAGAAGCACAGGCCATTAGGTTTTTCGAAATCGTCGACCACGACAGCGAGCTCCTTCGTCAACGGATCGTAACGGTATACGAAGTTGCCCTCTTGCTCCTTGACGCGCTTGCCGAGTCCGTAGTCGGGGTCGGTGAACCAAAGGGTGCCGTCGGATTTTACGACGACGTCGTTAGGCGAATTCAGCTTCTTGCCCTGATAGCTATCGATGAGGGTGATGAGGGATCCATCACGCTTGGCCAGCGACACTTTTCGCCCCCAGTGTTCCGCAGTCACCAAGCGCCCCTGAAGGTCGAGATTGTTGCCGTTCGATTGCTGGCTGGGTTCGCGATAGATGGAGAAATCGGCCCCTCCGTTCCAACGATAGATCTTATCGGCCGGGATGTCGCTGAATATAAGGTATCCATTTTCACCGCCTATCCAGGCGGGGCCCTCCGTGAAGCTGAAGTCCGAGCCCAGCGTCCGGATTTGGGCATTCGGTGGAAAGAGTTCTCGGAAGGCTTTTTGGTCAATGGCTTTGAGTTCCTGGGCCTGGGCAGAGAACGTTAGGGTAGATGTGACTAGCGAGCTTAGAGCGAGTAGTATTGGCTTCATGGCTTCATGGAGGATGAGGGTACGTAAACGAGTGGAAAAATGGTATTTCTGAGGACGGCCTCGCTGCGAGGCAAGTTCAATTGGAAGCGCTTTTACGGGCCTGTCGATTCGTTTCCTGGCGAATGGGGCGAGGCGAACATTTCATCCAGCGCGTTCGAGAGCGTGCCGAGGGAGCTTGGCTCGCTCGGCATTTTCTGGCATAGAAATCGAATGCCGAATGTAAAGACCTTAGAAGAAGCATTCGAGTTCGTTGAATCTGTAGGGATCTGCACGATATTTAGCGAAAAAGCGAAAGGCGTTCCATCGCTATGGGATGCAGTTGACCTTCCGGAGCGTTCAGCAGGTCGAACGAAATGGGGAGCGAAAGTAGAAGCGGTTTGGGCATGGAAGAACGAATTGCCAGAAATGTATCCAGATGATATTTACTATGGGAAAATTCCGGGCGGGCATGCTGCATTGATGACGATGCAACACTTGCGAGAGACGCATTACGCGATAGCCCATAAGCCGATTGATGAGTGTTCTGAGTTGGCTCAACGGGTCTACGATATTATCCGGCTCAACCCGAACACGACGGGCGAGCTTCGAAAGGAGGCTATTGAATTATACGGCTGCACCAAGAGCCGATTCGATACGGCCTTAAAGCAACTGCAGGTTACGCTGAATATTGTACGTAGCAACGAGCCAGGCTTGAGCAGCGATACCTGGATACCGTTTAGCGAAGTCTATTTGGATCTCGTTGGTGACTGAGCTAGAGCGTCTTTTCGAAAAATTCGAATGTACGTTTTTCGGCAAGTTTCGCGGCAGCTTCGTCGTAGCGTGGAGTTGTGTCGTTGTGGAAACCGTGGTTGGTGTTGGGGTATATGTGAGCAGTGTAATTGATGCCGTTCGCTTTCAGGTGCTCCAGGAAGTCGATCGCCTACTGCTTCGCG
>JAPKDW010000385.1 GCA_028822375.1 Opitutaceae bacterium
CATCTGCGCTCCACTCCGTCAGACGATTTCAGTTAAGTTGGCGCCAATGCGCTCAGCGGGACCAGCCCTACGATTGGGCATAAAAAAGCGGCGCCTTCAAGAGGCGCCGCTTGGTAAAAACTAATATTCGAAGAAGCCTTACGCAGTCGGAACTTCGGCGATCGTCTTGAGAACGCGCGAGCAGATCTGGTATGGATCGCCTTCCGAGTTTGGACGGCGGTCTTCCAAGTAGCCTTGCCACTTGTCGTCTTTAACGTATGCGTGCGGCACGCGGATAGAAGCTCCACGGTCGGCAATTCCCCAAGAGAATTTGTCGATCGATTGCGTTTCGTGCAATCCGGTCAGGCGCATGTGATTGTCTGGTCCGTAAGCAGCGATATGCTCGTCCTTATTCTGGTCGAATGCGTCCATGAGAGCGAGGAAGTAGTCCTTGCCGCCAACTTCACGCATGTGCTTGGTCGAGAAGTTACAGTGCATGCCTGAGCCATTCCAGTCGCCGGCAAACGGCTTGCAATGGTACTCGACGGTCACTTCGTACTTTTCGGTGAGGCGTTGCAAGAGGTAGCGGGCGACCCAGATGTCGTCTGCGCAATTCTTGGAGCCTTTCGAGAAAACTTGGAATTCCCACTGGCCCTTCGCGACTTCCGCGTTGATGCCTTCGTGGTTGATGTCCGCTGCGTGGCAGAGGTCCATGTGTTCGTCGACGATCTCGCGGGCGAGGCTGCCAATGTTTTCGAAGCCAACTCCGGTGTAGTACTCGCCTTGAGGGTCGGGATAACCTGAGTCAGGCCAGCCGAGAGGGCGTCCGTCTTCGAAGAGGAAGTACTCTTGCTCGAGTCCGAACCAAGCATCTTCGTCGTCGACGATGGTCGAACGGTGATTGCTTGGATGCGGATCGCCATTAGGAAGCATGACTTCGCACATTACGATGAACGCATTGTCGCGACCGGCATCTGCATAGAGCTTAACGGGCTTGAGCACGCAATCGGAGTCGCTGCCTTCAGCCTGTTGAGTCGAGCTGCCGTCGAATCCCCACAGTGGACAATCGTCCAAAGATTTAGGCGCTTCGGACGCAACGCGCGTCTTGCCGCGAAGATTTGGAATGGGCGTGTAGCCGTCGAGCCAGATGTATTCGAGCTTGTATTTAACCATATTGTTGTCGTTGTTTTTAAGGGTTTATTAGTTCCGAAAATGTTTACGGCTTCCAGGAGCGCGGTTGGCCACAGGGACGAGCAACGAAAGGAGCAAAAGATGCGCCGAGGATCAACAAATTTTCGAAATAATTAACAAATTATGGAAAACGCTCAAATTAAAACGGGTAATAGCTTAAAATAGAACATGCGTGAGGTCAAAGATACCCAGCGATCTACCGTTCGACTTGGTTTCGATGGGAAAGTGCACAAAACCTTTCGGGGTCCACAAGCCAGGGAGCGCTTCGAAAACGAGGTACATGTACTGCGTTATTTGCAGGAGAAAGCCTGTTCGTTTGTCCCTGAACTGATTAGCATAGATGCGGATTCACTTTACATGGTGACGACTAATTGCGGCGCCCGGGCCGAGGATAGCATCAGCGAAAAGCGTACACAGGAGCTTTACCAAGAACTGGAAGACGGATATGGCGTGCGACATGATGACCCCTTTGCCCGTAACATAACCTACGATGCTCGGAAGGGACGGTTTTGCGTTATCGACTTTGAATACGCCATAATTTTGGAAACGGGCGTGGGCCTTAAGCAACCGGAGGCGAGAAGGGATCATGAGCGAAAGCAGTAAGGCAAACGGATCGACTAAGCTTGCTTGGTGCGGACTCACGGATGTGGGACGTTTTCGGAAGAACAACGAGGACGCGTTTCTTGCTTTAACCTTCAATGCGGAAGAAGTCCGGTATTTGGGAAAGATCGGCGATGTGAACTTCGACGGAAGCGACTATATATTTGCGGTGAGCGATGGCATGGGCGGGGCGAAGGCAGGCGAGTTCGCGAGTAAAATCGCAGTCGATAAAATCGCGGAGCTGCTGCCGAAGACTTTTAATTTAGGAGCGATGGGATTGGATCGCGGTTGCAGCCAGATCTTATCGGAACTCGTAAATCGGATCCACTGCCAAATGGTGGAGATGGGAACTCACTACGAAGAATGTCGCGGAATGGGCGCTACTTTGAGTCTCTGTTGGTTCACTCCTGGGCGAATGTATTTTGCGCATGTGGGCGATAGTCGTATTTACTATTTTCCACGCGATGGCGAAATGCAGCAAATAACGGAAGACCATACGCATGTGGCCCGTCTTGTTAAGAATGGACGAATTTCGGCCTTCGAGGCGCGAACCCGGCCCGATCGAAATATTCTCGAACAGGCGCTTGGGGGAAATGTTCGACGTGTTGATCCGCAAATCGGTTCTGTCGAATATGAAGTCGGGGATCGTTTCGTGCTCTGTACGGATGGAGTTACGGACGGTATTTCAAACCGACGCATCCAGGCTTTAACGGCGTTTCCGCCAGCGAATTTCGCTGACCTGAACTATGCCGAGCGTCTCGTTGTAGATGCGAAGCAGGAAAGTGGTCGCGATAATCTGACTGCCCTTGCTGTGGAAATCGGCTAAGTTTGCTGCGTTTTACGCAAATCTTCTGTGCACATAGGGACTGTTGATTATTTTCGAGCAATCGCAGTGCATTCGCGGAATTCAACCTGAATTCCGCCTTTGGACCTAGCGATCTAACGCAATCTATTGGGCAGCAAATGCCTACGAAATTGACTCGATTCAACTCTGGTGTGTATTCACATACTCGTAAATATTTTCTTACAAACATTCTACGGTATTCATGACGAAACAGGCATGCAGCCGTTGGATATCGCTTTAAGGATTCGAAAGACGCATCCAAGCAGAGGAGGAAGTAGTTTCCTAATCCTTTCTCCTTATTTTCGTACTAGCGGACAATTTCCGCGATGTCTAGTTGCGCTTCAGCT
>JAPKDW010000088.1 GCA_028822375.1 Opitutaceae bacterium
AGACGAATATACCATATCTCCGATCAAATGCTAAGAGTAACGAAAAAATTGAAAGTTGTAGTGGCTGAAGACGAGACCTTGTTTCGTGATTTCTTAGTTCGAACAATCAAGCAAAGGTTTGGCTTTGAGATTGTTGGGGAAGCGCCGACGGGCGAAGAAGCCTACGAGATTTGCCTTAAATTCAAACCGGATCTTGTTCTTCTCGATTTGCGCTTGCCAGGGATGAGTGGGCAGGATTTGGCGAAACTGCTGATTGATGAAATGCCTAAGACGAAGATTCTCGTTATTTCGGGAGTGGAGGACGCGCGCCGAATAGGAATGCTGCTGTCGCTGGGCGTTACGGGTTTCTTGAATAAAAAGGAAGATTTCTCGGTTTTCGAGCAGGCGATCGAATCGGTTACGAGTGGAAATATCTTCGTTAAGACATCGACTCACGGGACTGACGACAAGCCGGACTCTCTTGATCAACGCGAGCAATTGGAAAGTTTAAGTCCAAGAGAACGGGAAATCGTTTCCTTCGTCGGTAGTGGCATGACGAATAAAGAAATGGCGGCGAAACTCAGTTTGAGCGTCAAGACGGTGGAGTCTCACCGGAGCAATATTTCCAAGAAGCTCAAAATCTACGACATCGCGAGCCTCACCTTGTTTTCGGTACGTACGGGACTGGTTTCGTTATGATGCAAGTCTAGACGTACTGTTAATTGCGAGAAGCGATGGGCATTGACAAAGAATCGATAAAGAGAAGCCGTGCGGGCAAACGTATCCTCGTGGTGGAAGATCACGAGTATAGCGCGAGGATTAACTGCGGGTTTCTCAAGATGTGGGGCTTTGATTACGTGCGCGTTTGCGACGGGGCGGAGGCTGTCGCCTCCGATAAGGATCACGCCTTCGATGCTATTTTGATGGATGTGATGATGCCGAATATGGATGGCTGCGAAGCCACTCATAGGATCGTCGAAAATGCAGCGCCTGACCGAGTTCCCGTTATCATCGGTTTGACGGGCAATACGATGGATGAAAACATAAAGCAGTGTCGGGAAGTCGGGATGTCGAAGGTTATGATAAAGCCAATCGATTTTGAGAAACTGAAGGCTTTGTTGGATGAAATGTTATTTTCGGAAGATGAAGATGAGGAAGCATTCGTGCATTCGGTGGCTGAACGTGGGTCAGGCGGAGTGAGTTCACGAATTGTGGACGAGTCAGTTGCAAGCGCTTTTGTCGAACGCATGAATTCCATGATGACCCGCCAAGGTAATCCTTTAGATGCTTTTTCCCATTCGTTGAGAGAGTGCCTGGTGAAACTTGAAAAAGCAGTTGAGGAGAATGATCTAGATGAGATCGAAGGGTGTGCTCATGTTTTAAAGAGTATAGCGGGGCTTGTGGGAGCACGAGATCTCGAGGACCTATCTCGGGGACTTGAGGCGGCAGCGATCAAGGGCGGTCCTCAATTTCGTCCCTCGCACTGGTTCTTGCTGATCAACGATGCGGTCAGCGCTCTGAGGCAATTTTTGGGGCCATCTTAGGCGCTGCGGATCGTTAGCGGGGTGAATCTAAAATCCGAGGCGAATGTGAGTATGGTGGCGAATATAGAGTTCGAGGCTATCGATTGCTTGTTTTAATGCTTCTTTTTCTTCGTTCAATTCGCTCAGTGGAAGGTTCAGGACTTGAGAGATGAATGTCTTTTCGCCTGCCGGTAGTTGCTGGGCCCATTCCTCTTTTACTGGATAGCCTTCATGCCGACAATAAAGGTATAGGCATTTTAAATACGTTGCGTGAGGGTTTGACTCGGATTCCCAGGCGTCGAGTCCTTTGCTGAGCAAATCGAAGATACCAACCAAGTTTTCGTCGTGAGCGGGGTTGGCGACGATGATGTTTGCCAGGCGAGAGGCCGCCTTGAAGGACTCGTAATTTCGTGCGAGCAGAGTGCGCTTTCGTTCGACCTGAGCGTCTTTGATGAACCCCGAGAAACTGCCTGGTTTGAGTTCGATTCGAAATTCGCCTTCATCAAATAGGTCGATGTTCGATTGAGTGTTTGGCTTTTTGGAACGCCGGACCAGGCCGATTACGGTACCTCTCTCGAGTGATAGCAATCGATAGGCGATATAGTTTTCGCCTCGCGGTTCATGGCCAAGCGCTATTGCGTGGGTGGCGATTTCCGGTGTGGGCATTGCGGATGGTTTATTCGCTCTCTTCTTGACTGGCTTCGATGTTTTTCCAGTCAGGCACGACGGCACCGCCAGATATGATAAATTTCATACCTTCGCCAATTGTCATGTCCAGTTCTTCGATATCGTCTTCGTGCAGCATGATCAGAAAACCACTTGTGGGATTCGGCGTGGTGGGGACGAAAATATTTCGAAGCGGTAGATTGGTCCTTTTTCGGATCTCGCCTTTAGAATTACCCGTGAGGAAACCGATCGCGTAGGAGCCCTTTCTCGGGAATTGGATCAGTACTACTTTTTCGAATACCGCTCGATTTTGCGAGCTGAAGGTTTCGACGATTTGTTTGACCGATGTGTAGACGGTATTGATGACTGGAAGGTTGTGGAGCAATCGCTCGCCTAGACCCCACAGGTATTTGGCGAAGAAATAGCGGGATAGGAAACCTAAAACAGTAACGAGAAAGATGACTATTATCGTAGCGGTAAAATCCCAAAACAGGGCGAGGCTCGGATCGAAGAGAACATCATGTGGTATGAAGAAATATACCTTGGCTTTGAAACTACCGCCAATTCTAAGGACGAGCCAATTGAACACGAAAAAAGTGATGCCCAAGGGGGCCAGCAGGATCACGCCGGACAGAAAGGCTCGTCTAATCGATGAAAGCATAGTATGGACAGTATCGAATCGGTTTTCGTTTAAGCGATGATGAAACGCGGTTATCGAGCGCTTTGTTTCCGGTAGTCGAAGGGAAACGTTAGGGGAGATGCGGGCATTGGAAGGATTCTTTCAATTGAAAGCGCATTTGGGTTGATTGGCTTGGGATTCAAGCTTTTTAATGCTCCGTTTATGCAGTGGAAAGGAGCTAATAGGATTTACTCGAAGCATTCGTTGCAGCGCTGGGTCCGCAGGCTCGACAATAGCTGGGAGGAGCGTTTTCAGGAGGGTGCCTTGAAGCGTGGGAGAACGCTCTACAAAAAGGGTAGTATCTGCGAAATCTCGATTGGAGAGGAAGACGCCATCATGACCTGCAAGATTGGCAAAGCCGAAAGCTATTCGGTAGTCGATTGGGACCAGGGCGCGTTCGCTATTCGTTCATCATCGTCGGATACCGAATTTGCCGATGCGATTGCGGTAGCTGGTTTTCTAGAGATCGAGGAATTGATCGCGGATGAAGACCTGAACATGATAGATGACAATCCGGTCCAAGGCGATGAGGGCGGCGGTGAATCGGAGTTTGCAAAGGTCACGCTTGGCAAAGGAATCGTTAAGGCCGGACGTCGAATGCTTCATCTTGTTCTCGACACCCATTTCGAGGGATTGATATGCGAAGCTTATTGGCTGAGAAAAGACGGAACCAAAACACCGGCTCTCGGTGGCACGGAGGGAGCTCCCAGAGCGGAAACCGTGGAAGAGCGTGAACGACTGATTACGCTAGCTGCTCGAGCTCGAAAATCGCATTTTATCTATTCGGAACAATTTAACGGGTATTTATTGAAGCACCTGCAGCAAATTCCATTTTTCGTGAGCAAGGTTTGGCCGACTTGGAAGCGTTCGTTTTCAACTGAAGAGCGCGATAATGTGGCCAATATTCGAGAAGGTTTCACCGAATTGACGCTGAATGCGAAAGCATCGCTTAATAGCAAGGGTACTTTGGATGTTAAGTGGGTCTTGAATGCAGGCCAGATGGATCTGTCCGATGAAATGGCTCGAGTTCTCTTGGGGCGTCGCGACGTGCCGGCTCTGATCCCAGAGTTGGGTATCGTTAAGCTTTCTCAAGCGTCGCGGGATTTGATGAACAATTGGGAGGAGCTTGAGGGGGCTGATGCAGTTGGGTTTCAGCCTTATCAATTATTTTCCCTGTTCCCTGATGGAAAGGCGAATGTAGAAGTCGAAGGGGAGCTTAAGAAATGGCGAGATGGCTTGCTCGCCAAGGGCGAAGATGAGTCTTCATTATTGGAATGCTTGCGGCCCTATCAGCGAGAGGGGGTTCAGTGGATGGATAAATTGCTGAATCATGGTTGCCATTGCTTGTTGGCCGATGAGATGGGCTTGGGCAAGACGGTCCAGGTTATTTCGCTGATAAAGGATGCTTTGGCGAACGGGAAGAAGGCATTGATTGTATGTCCGGCGAGCGTGGTGCCGGTATGGGTTTCGGAATTCGAGAAATTCGTTCCCGAGTTGAAGGCAAAACGATACTCTGGAGGGAAAATTGAGAAAGAGGGCGACGATTGGAATGCCTTGGTAACGAGTTTCGCTTTGATGCGAAATCGTATAGATCGAATTGAAGCGCATGAATTTGAATTCGCGATCGTTGACGAAGCGCAGTTCGTTAAGAATCCGGATGCCAAAGTAACGCGCGCTTGCATGAAGATTAAAGCTCGTAAGCGTATCGCTTTGACGGGTACGCCGATCGAAAATAAACCCCTCGATATTTGGCCGACCTTTCAGTTTCTGATGCCTGGTCTTTTGGGGAAGCGCAGTTCTTTCGAGAAACGTTTGCTGGAGAATCCTGTAGCTTTCAAGGCGCGACTAAAGGCCCAGATAGCCCCGTTTATGTTGCGCAGAACGAAATCTCAGGTTGCGGATGATTTACCTGAGAAAATTATCATCGATCAGCATTGTCCGGTTACGCCGAAACAAGCGGATGAGTATGCCCGCATTTGCGCGACGGGAATCGAACGATTGGGCAACGATCTTGGATCCGCTATGAAGGGTAATCGATTTGCTGCTTTGAGTCTGCTTACACGATTGCGTCAGGCAAGCTGCGATCCGCATTTGCTTCCTTGGGTCGAAGCGGAACTGGAAGATAGTGGCAAATTGATGGTACTGTTGGAGAAGCTTATCGAAGTTTTGGGTACAGGACACAAGGTCGTGATTTTCAGTCAATTCGTTAAGTTCCTCGATCGAATCAGGGAATTGATCAAAACGTCGTTCCCTGATCTGCCATTGTTCGAGTTAACGGGCTCGACTAAAAACAGAGAGGCTCCGGTAAAGGGATTTCAATCGACTGACGATACAGCGGCCATGCTTGTTAGTTTACGGGCAGGTGGTTCGGGAATCACTTTAAACGCGGCGGACTACGTTTTTCTAATGGATCCCTGGTGGAATCCTGCGGTTGAAAACCAGGCGATCGATCGTGTTCATCGTATAGGTCAAAAGAATACGGTTTTTGTCTATCGAATGATTGCCGAGGGAACAATCGAGGAGCGGATCCAGGAATTGAAGCGGGATAAACAGGATCTTTTCGATAGTATCGTTAAAAATAGTTTGTCGGGCGCGGATGAACTTACTCGGCAATTTAAGTCACTCGAAGCGCTTTTGATTCTTTCGCAAAACGACTGAAATATACTCCAAGGTATTACCAGTTTAGGATTTCAATGACCTATCCTCCATTCGAGTTCCTCATTAGTTGGAAAGATGAGATTTTGACAGGATTCGCGTCTTGTCTCGCCCCATCGAAGAGAAGGCGGCTGACAAATTCATGGCCGCCGTTTTCTTCGCTTTTTGAAAGACTGGCAATTGAATTGGCTGTTTAGCCGGCATTATCAGAAAATCTATTGATCTAAGCTAGATAGCGTTGTCGTTCAGATCGATTTCGCAATCGGGTAGGGCTGCTCGCAATCGTTCGATGGTAACTTTGGAATAGAGTTCGGTCTGAAAGAGGTAGAGGCGCTTTAGCTGGGTGAGTTTGGCTAGTTGCTCGATTTGTCTGCTCTTGACTTGGCTGCCGTAAAGATTGAGGGATTCTAGGGATTCGACCTTGGCGAGATTGGCTAGAGTTGAGCCTTCAATCTGAGTCTTGCTGAGATTGAGTGTTCGCAGGTTTTTGAATTGAGAGATCATCGAAATCGAAGCGTCCGAGAGTTGCGTGCTACTGAAGTCGGCTTCGATGATCGTGTCTGCGAATGGCGCGAGGCGTTTAAGCATTTTCCGATCGAAGCTCTTTTGAGCGGAAAAAGTATCGATGCGGAATTTCGAAGCGTCGGTTTCGATCGGAGTGATGAGGATTCCGAGTTCATCGTTTAGTTTGTTTAGCTTTGCGTAGAGTTCGATCCTCTTCGCTTCTTGAGCTTCGATTTCTTCCGGTGTCAGCATCATGTCGAATACTCCGACGATGTATTGTTCGATAGCGGCAGGAATTGTCTCAAAGGAGGCGACGGTAGCAGTGTCGGAGGCTCCGTTTTCGATCCACCAGCTTATAAAGGCAACTTCCTCGGTCGTAAGCGGTGGCTTCCCGTCGGTGGGCATGAACTCTTCGTCGTCTTCCGGTAGGGTTATTCTGAATACGAGTTCGGAGTTATCGGCATCGTTTGGAACGACGGAGGGACCCATGTCGCCTCCTTCTAGGTGGCCGGCGTAGGTTTCTAGGCTGAGCTCTCCTTTTTGCTTGTCGGGGTTGTGGCAGGTGAGGCAGTTTTGTTCGATTATAGGATGTATTAGATCTTTAAATACGACTAAATCGTCGACGGAGTTGGCAGTCGATTTAGCTTCTACGCTCAGCCCGAAAATGGGACGTATAACGTTGGGCATATACTTTGTTAGGTAGTCGCGACCATGGGTGAGCGAACCTCCATCGTGACTGGAGCTTGCGAGCAGGCCTAGGTTGACGAGTAGGAGTAAACGGTAAGCGGTTTTTGCAAAGCGTTGATCCCAGAACAATTTCAGAGACCCCATGGCTAAGGCGCCGATCGCTAGGAAGATGCTCATCCGCATGTGCTCGATGACGAGTTCTTCGTTTGATCCGCCAGCGTAGGCGAGTAGGAATCCCGTGAGTACAGCTAGTAGGACTGATCCGATTGAGAGGGTTAGAATAAGCGGGATTGCTGGCTTCAGCGAGCTAGAGGGTTTGAAGAAAGTTCTCGTTTCAAGAATGGCTAGCAGGAGAATGAATGCGATCGGCAGATGCAAAACAGTCGGGTGAAATCGACCGAAGAATTGAAGCAATTCACTACGCGGTTCGCCATCGAGGGGATTGGCGATCATGAGACCGGCAAGAACTAGAGCGAGGCTTCCAAAAAGAGTGAGCAGTATGGGAAAGGAGGGTTTGCGCATTGGGGAGTGGTATCTCGAGGCTAAGAAAGAATGCTGTTGACGACGTGGGCTTCTTCGACGCCGGTGAGGGTCAAGTCGAGGCCTTGGTGCTTGAAATTGAGTTGCTTGTGATCGACGCCGAAACGATTGAGGATCGTCGCGTTGAGGTCTCGGATATGAACGGGGTCTTTTGTTATGTTATAGCTGAAGTCATCCGTTTCCCCGTAGACGGTGCCGCCTTTGACTCCCGCGCCGGCCATCCACATAGTGTAGCAGCGAGGGTGATGGTCTCGTCCGTAATTGGTTTCGGTGAGCGTGCCTTGACAGTAGATTGTACGGCCAAATTCTCCGCCCCATACGACCAACGTGTCGTCAAGCATTCCTCGTTGTTTGAGATCTGTAATGAGCGCGTGAGACGCTTGGTCGACGTCTTTACATTGGTTAGGGAGATCCTTGGGCAAGGTTCCATGTTGGTCCCAACCGCGATGGAAAATCTGGGAAAAACGAACGCCTTTCTCGGCGAGTCTACGGGCCATGAGACAGTTGTAAGCGAAGGTTCCGGGAATCTTCGAATCCGGGCCGTAGAGATCGAAAATGTAGTCAGGCTCGTCGGATAAATCAGTTAGATCCGGGACGGATGTCTGCATCCGGAAGGCCATTTCGTACTGGGAAATTCGAGCGTGCGTTTCCGGGTCGCCAAATTCTTCATACAGTTCGTTGTTGATTTCATTGACGCCATCGAGCATGTCCCGGCGCATCGAGCGGTCGACTCCGTGAGGGTCGGAAAGGTAGAGGACGGGATCGCCGTCCGAGCGCATGGCAACGCCTTGATGTTGAGAAGGCAAAGGGCCGGAGCCCCAAAGCCTGGAATAGAGGGCTTGCGCTTCTTTACGGCCGGTCCATGTGGAGTTGAGGATGACGAAGGTCGGCAGGTTGTCGTTTAAGCTGCCCAGGCCGTAACTGAGCCAGGCTCCGAGACTAGGACGACCGGGGATTTGATTGCCGGTTTGAATGTAAGTGATCGCTGGGTCGTGATTGATCGCTTCGGTCCACATCGATTTGATGATGGCGATGTCATCGACGATTTTCGAGGTGTAAGGAAGCAGTTCGCTAATCCAAGCGCCTGACTTTCCGTATTGCTTGAAATCGTAGATGGTTGGAGCAACAGGGAAGCGCGATTGACCCGAAGTCATCGTTGTAAGTCGCTGGCCATTACGAATGGACTCGGGCAGGTCCTTATCGAAGAGCGTTTTCATCTTCGGCTTGTAATCGTACATGTCCAGTTGGGATGGGGCCCCTGACATAAAAAGGTAGATGCCGCGTTTCGCTTTAGCGGGAAAGTGGGACGACCCGAGCGCTCCAGGGCCGAGGGCGGAGAATGGATTTCCGGAAGCGGCATTGGAAACGGCGGATCCTCCGGCGATAGATGAGAGAGCGGCCATCCCGAGGCCCTTTGCCGCTTTGCCTAGGAATTGTCGGCGCGTTTCGAGGTTTACGTATTGATCTAATGGATTCATCGAATCTGGGTTTAAAAGGTTAATGTCGGGGCTCTAGTACTTGTTGATGAAGCTATCGAGATTCATGATCTGATTGGCTACCATCGTTAGGGAGGCTAAGGTTATGGGGTCGGCGGACGCGTTCGGATTCGATTCGCCTAGGGCGATGAGGTCGCTGGCGTTTGATGGAGTTTCTTTAAACGATTCATGGAACTTCGAATACGATCGTTCGAGGATTTCCAGATGCTTTTCAGGTGGAGTCATTCCTAGAGCTAGGCGATACATTGCCGTGATCGATAGGTCTGAGGATCCTTTAGTTTCCGTGAAGGCTCGTTGCGCCAAATTACGAGCAGCTTCGACATACTGCGGGTCGTTCATGAGCGTTAAGGCCTGGAGGGGCGTATTGGTACGGTCGCGACGTACGGAACAGTTTTCACGCGAAGGCGCGTCGAATACAACCATGTTGGGTGGAGGGGCAGTACGTTTCCAGAAAGTGTACAGGCTTCGACGATAGAGAGCATCTCCCGAGTCTTCTTTATAGTAACGGGTGTTGCTGCCAGAGTAGGCAACTGCGTTCCAAATACCGCTTGGCTGGTAGGGCTTGACGGGTGGACCTCCGAGATCGTCTCTGAGGGATCCGCTTACGTAGAGAGCTTGGTCCCGCAGGGTTTCACCGTCCAGGCGGTAGCGAGGGCCGCGAGCGAGTAAACGATTCTCAGGGTCGACCGTTAGGGCGTCCTTAGTTATCTTAGAATCTTGTCGGTAGGCGGCTGAGGTTACCAATTGTTTGATGAGCGCTTTATTGTCCCAGCCGTTTTCTCGAAAATCGATGGCGAGCCAATCGAGCAGTTCTGGATGAGACGGGTTTTCACCAGTCGCTCCAAAATCTTCGGAAGTCTTAACTAATCCGGTGCCGAAGAAATTTTGCCAAATGCGATTGACGGTCACGCGAGCAGTGAGGGGATTCTTCGGGTCGATGAGCCATTGAGCTAGACTCATGCGATTCTTGGGGGCGTCAGAAGGCAGCGAACCTAAGGCTTCCGGCAGTTCGGGGAAAACCTTTTCACCTACTCTATCGTATTCGCCACGTTCGAGCATGTGAGCGAAAGCGTCTTCGTCTTTCTCTTTCATCACGAGCGAAATGGTCGATTGATCGTATATGTATTCGTATTGATTTTCTAGCGTCGCTGTTTCGATTCTGAGCTTACTCGTTACAGGATCGACCATGCTGAAGAAATATTCTTCAAGGTTTTGCTTCTCGTTCTTTTTCCGTTCCTTCTCAGGTTTTTCGAACGTTTTCTTCAACGATGAAGCATTGGCGCTTAGCGAAAATTGGTAGGTCGGAACGTAGGTAGGGAATATTTCGAGCCGAGTCACTAGGCCCGTATCAGCTGAGTCGTCTTCTGCTTTGTAAGCGTCGTGAAAGCTGAGAGGCGCGTTCGTTTGGAAGTTACTGCTGAGCTTGTCTATCGTGAATCGCTTTTCAATGGCTTGACGACTAGGCGAAGCGATGGCGATTCCAGATGCCGAACCGGAACCATCGTAGGAGATAGAGAATTCGAGGGTTTTGCCTGAGGTTGGAGGAGAGCCTCTTCGGCTGCTTTTGCTTGTAAGGGAAATGAGATCTCCATTTTTGAGGGATTTGATAAGTTCGAATTTTACGCGATAGCGATTCCGTTGGCTGTTGTCGCCCCCAAGGAGAGAGACGCGCCATCCGCGATCACCATCGAATTTGGAAACGATCGGTAGAGCTGCGCCAACCTCGAGCGTTGGCGTCTTGTAGGTGAATGCGATCGTGAAGGCTTCGGCGAGTTGGTTGTATTCACTCGGCAATGCTATGGACTCTCCCATTTCAAAAGTCGCATCGCTTTTGATGGGTTCGTCTTTTTTCGAATCTTTTTCGTTTGCGAGTGTCAGGCTGTAGCCAGGGGTAGCCAAGTCGTCTAGGAATTGAGGATCGCCAGATTCTAACCAGGTTTCGTAGTGGCTTTTTCGTTCTCCTTTTAGTTGCTTAAGCTGTTTTTCGAAAGCCTCGTATTGCGGTTGGATTTTTTCCCAGGCGGCTTTGTGTTCTGGTTGAGGCATTACGGCAACGGGCTTTGTGTCATAGGCGTTTCCGTCCATGATGGGGCCATCGATATTGTTGAAGAATGCTGAGAATTGGTAAAAGTCGGCTTGGGTAAGCGGATCGAATTTATGGTCGTGACAAGAGGCGCAGCCCATTGTGAGTCCAAGGAAAACAGTGGCGGTCGTTTCGACGCGATCTTTGGCGTAAATTGCTCGGTACTCTTCATCGATGGCGCCACCCTCGCTTGTGGAGGGGTTGCAGCGGTTGAAGCCCGTGGCGATACGTTGTTCCATGGAAGGATTGGGTAGGAGGTCGCCAGCGAGTTGTTCGACTATGAACGTGTTGTACGGTTTGTTGTCGTTGAACGCGTTGATAACCCAATCGCGGTATGGCCAGATCTCTCTGTAGTTGTCGAGATGAAGTCCATGAGTGTCGGAATAGCGTGCGGCGTCGAGCCAGTAGCGTGCTTGATTTTCGCCGAAAGTGGGGCTGTCGAGCAATCGGTCGACGAGGTTTTCGTAAGCATTCGGCGAAGTGTCATCAATGAAACGATCAACTTGTCGCGGGTCTAGTGGAAGTCCGGTGAGGTCGAGTGACAGGCGTCGTGCTAAGGTGGCTCTATCGGCAACTGGATTAGGTTTTAGACCCTGCTGCTTCATAGTTGCTAGCAAAAATGAATCGATAGGGCCTGATCCCCAGTTGGACTCGGGAACCGGATGATTCTTCGGCTGCATGAAGGCCCAGTGGGCCTCCCATTCGGCTCCTTCTTCGATCCATTGACGGATTTGCTGCTTTTGGTCTTCGCCTAATTGTTTATGCGAATCAGACGGGGGCATGATGTTGCTCTTAAGTGAACTGGTTATACGTTGATAAAGGGGGCTGTTTTCCGGATCTCCGCGCTTTATAGCGGGATCGAATTCTCCATGAACGGCAAAGGCATTGGCTTCGATATCGAGTCGAAGTTCGGCTTCTCTAGAGTTTGCGTCAGGCCCGTGGCAACTGTAGCAGTTTTCGGAGAAAATCGGTCGTATGTCACGGTTGAAACTGATCGTCTTTAAACCCGAATCTGGGGTGATCGTCGCAAAATTCGTCGGGGGGCGTTTTAGGTTTCCGGATTGCGGGAAATCGGCCTGTTCGTAGACTTCTTGTGGAGAGAGTAGTGCAGTTTCGGATACGGCTGCGTCTTGTGGGCTCGAGTCCGAGGATAGATTTAGCACCGTGAGAACACCGGCGATACTGATTGCGGCTGAGGCTGCAACGATTCCTGCATAAGAAGGAAAGCGTTTAAGGATCGAATTCAAGCGCGTTTTGGCAGCGGGAGTCTCAACTTCGTCGAAATCGATCGGGAGGGGGGCTTTGATTTTTTCGCTGAGTGGCGGGTCCATTTCAAACCGGGCGTGCAGCTGGCATTGTTCGGCGTAGATGCGTCGAGCTTCCGGGTTGTTGGCGAGGAGGGATTCCAGGCGTTTGGCGTCAGTTGTGGAAAGCTGGTCTTCCAGCATTAGGTCGATTAATTGATTCAGTTCATTCATGGGTAGCAGTATCCTGTTTGGTCATGCATTGAAATAGGGCTTTGCGGGCTCGAAAGAGCACTTGCGCGATGTGATTCGTTTTCAAGGTTCGTTCTTCCGCAATTTGCTTGATGGAGAGATTGCGGTAGTAGTAGTCGCTTACGATGACTCGAGTTCGATCGTGAAGTTGGGCTAGGCAGGTTTCGAGTTGGTTGAGTCGGCCTTCGATACGGGTATCGGCAGATTCGGTTTCGTCGGCGATGTTTTGGAGCAAGTCGTCGTTAAAAATGATTTTGTTGCGTTTTCGCTTTTCGAGAAAAGCGAGGCTTTGGTAGTAGGCAATTTTGTAGGCCCAGGCATCGAATTTGTTGGGTTGCTGGAATTCGCCTATTTTATCGATGATGACTCGGTTGCTTTCTTGAAGTACGTCCTTGGCGTCGGTGGGGCTGGCAGTCATCGAAAGAATGTAGCCATAGAGTCGGGGTTGGAGTCGACCGAGCAGCTCTTCGTAGAAATCGATGGGTTGGGCGTTTGAGTTCAAGGGAGGGTTTTTGAGATTTTACGCAACGAGAGAGACGCGTTAACACTAAGATATGCGAGCTCTATCAAATATTACAGAAAAAGTGAAAATTTTGAACCTGTGAGAATTAAAATGAGGATATCTCCAACCACGGCAAGGCTTCGATGGACATGTCTTCGTAGATAGGAATTGTAGGGGTTTGTTAAGGCTGAAGGTTGGAGGATGTAGTCGATCAGCACCTTCAACAAAAATGACCGCTCGGAGATCGGTCGCTACCTTTTGAATCACAACGGGGTCTAATGTCTCGAAGCTTGCTCCGGGGTGGTAAACAAAGGGCGCAGATATTCACTCGCTATAAAACCGACCTTCGAGGCTTCCTGCCAAATGGTTTCGACAGTATTGGCTTCTATGTACCCGGTTGAAATTAGGAGGTCTTTTCTCCAGATTTCAAGTTGCTCGCGTAAATGGCCCCAATGGCCTTTCGATTGGATGGCGACATCGCTTAAAGCTGCAGCTTCTATTGGCGGCGAAGGCCTCAATATTATGCTCATGATTTAGAGCAAATTAGGTCTGCGCCGTTTGGGTGAGGCAAGATTGCGGTACAGCAGCGATTCTAGCTATGCTACAGCTCGCCGTTTAGCCCGCCAGGCATCTCTGTGGTTGCGTGTCCACTCGAGCAATGCCCGCTCAAATCCAATATCTTTCCCTAGTCGTTCGGACTCAATCCATTTGTGCCTTAGGATTTCGTCTCTCTCTGCGAGGAATTCCTGATAGAGACTGGAACGCTTCGCAAACTCGTGAGGGTCTTTCGAGCTAGAGTCATTGGTTCCCATAACTTCTATCTTGTCAGATTGTGGATTGAATGTATTGGACGAATACGACAATTCGTTGGAAATCTGGTTTTAACTCTAAGTGCTTACACTATTATAGGTAATGGGTATTACTTAGTTTGGAGTGCGGGTCAATGTTTACGCGGTAGCGCGTGGCGATCTTGTTTCCTCTTGGGTGGTAATGGACTATTATGATATTAATAGAAAAACGAATAGAGGAGATCTAGAGTGTGTCCAAATATTGGATGCTTGTCTGAATGCTTTTGATTGGGTTAGGCGATTGGTCTTGTTCTACGTGGCAATGGGCGACGTCTGCTTTGTCTGCCGCGTTGATGATAGGTCCCATGTCGATCGAGCCATTGCCTAATTCTTTGAATGCGTCTTTGGGGATGCTTCCGTAGTTGGGAAGGGCCATGCCTTTTTTTACATCCTTGAGATGCAATTGAGAAACGCGGCCATTCAGTTTTCTGATAAGCTTCGCTGGGTCGGCTCCACCGACGACTATCCAGAAAACGTCCATTTCGAATTTCATTTCGGGGGAGAACTCCTTCATGAGGATATCATAGCCCGTTTTTCCGCCTTCATGCGGTTGGAATTCAAATGCGTGGTTGTGGTAGGCCAATTGTATTCCCGTTTGCTTGGATAATTGGGCAGCGCGATTGCAGTTTTCGGCGAGGCGTTTGTAGTCGTCGAGGTTTTGTCGATTGGGCTCATGGACATAGGGAACCACTAGATGAGTAAGTCCGGTTTTCTTGGCCTCCTCGAGGGTTTTAGCGAATGGCGTCGTGCCTTTCTTGGTTGGATTGGTTACGGATTCCCAGTCGAAATGAGATGAATTGACGGCCATTCCGTGGTCTTTCGCCGCCTGAATCATGGGGCCGGCATTGGGGAACCCGTAGGGCTCCACCTGCTTGTAGCCAGCATCCGCTACGGCTTTGATCGTGCCAACTGTGTCTGCGTTGAGTTCGTTGCGCAACGTGTAGAGCTGGATTCCGATTTCTTTGCGGTAGCGATTGTTTTTACTGAGAGCCAAGGCCTGAAAGGCGGCTGATGAGGCTAGTGATGATGCCAGGGCGGTTTTTAAGAAATGACGGCGTTTCATAGGAATTCGGATAGTTTTGAAAATGGAGGATGAAATTGGTAAAAATGGCAAGTTTTCAGCGCATTCTTCCAAATGAGGGGAAGAGCCGATGGGGAGCAGTTTACTGCATTTACACGACGGTTTTATGAGGTTGCCGGATGGAAGGATCTTTGCCGAGATTGGTTGTTAAGGGTTGGCGAGTGATTCTTTCGTTTCTCGCTTGGCCAAATCTCAAAATGCGTTTGTCTGCCTGAATGCTAGTTACCTCGAAATCAATTCTGTTATCGTTGCTGGGGCTAGGAGCGGCTCTAAGCCTGAATG
>JAPKDW010000386.1 GCA_028822375.1 Opitutaceae bacterium
TCGATACCCAATCCCTGGAAGCGAGAGCCTATGCCCAGCTTGGCATCAAAATCGCTCCCGTATTCTTCCTTGTGGTATTGGTAAGATAGGCCGGCTTTGCCTTCCAGGAAAGTTCGGTCAATCGAGAAGTTCATGTTGTCGAACCACTCTTGCTCGCGCTTGTTGGGGCCGTCTATGAGTTTGTTGCGGAAATCGAAAAGCGTATCGTCCTGGACGACATGGTTCGTATAGAAACCTTTCGTGGCCGCTTTTGAAAAGCCCCTCTGGTCAAGGCTATCGGGATGGTCTGCAGTGACGGCTCCAAGGTTTTCTGCCGTTCCCCGCATGGTGGAAAAACTCTGGGCGTTCGCTCCATTGGACAAATCTCGTCCCCGATTTCCTCCGGGCTGAATATAGGTGATGCCGTCAAATCCCAGTGGTCCACCTGGAGTTCTGGAAGTAGGACTGTCGTAAACAAGAACAGGCTCGAAGGTATAGCCTCCGAATCCAAAATAGTTGGAGCGGGCAGTCCCAGGTGACCATTCGTTAACATCCGGCGTGGACAGGTCGTCCGGCACGTAGGTGCCCGGGAAACGGTAATTGGTCCCCCCCCCCTCGTACGGATTATGGGTAGGTTGTGGAGTGCCATCGGGGCCATTCTTGAACCATCCGCTTACCATGTCCTGAGGTGGGAGGGTACGCGGGCGGTTGGCATCGATATAGCCCGTCTCGTAGGACAGGTTTATAGTGGTGAATTCGTCTGGCTTGTAGCCGAGCACTGCGTTGAGTCGCTTGTCCTTCTCGTGGGATGGGTGCTGCTGCCACCTTCTATCCTTTAAGAGAGCTGCCACGCGAAACGACAGCTTATCTTCAATCAAAACCCGTTCAAGATCGAGCGTATATCGTTTCGAGCCGTAGCTGCCGAATTCCATGCCGAATTCGGTGTGATCGCCATAGAGCGTGCCAATCGTCTGGTTGTTGATGATGCCCGCTGGGCTGCCGAGGCCGAAGAGAGTGGCGTTGGCCCCGCGGTTGATGACGACACGGTCCGTATTGTACCCGTCCATGGGGATGAGGGTAGAGAAGTAATTCCGGGTAAGGTCAGCCGCCGCCAGACCCCGCACGCGGGTATTTCGAATCGGCTGCCTGAAATTAGGGTCTTGGACACCCGAGACCGTATTGGCCCCATCCGGGTTGGCCATGGTGCCGCCGGGGCCGCCGATTTCCGTGCCCGCCGTATAGACCAGCAGCTCTTGCAGGTCGGTGGATCCGGTGTCTTGAAGGAACTGTTTTGTGACAACGCTCACGGTAGAGGCAACATCTCTTAGCGGCGTATTCAAGCGGGTTCCCGCAAGGCTGTTTGTGGCTTGGTAGCCGGTATCTCCTTGGGAGTCGACTTGGAAGGGCGACAGCTCGATGACTTCGTCTTCGTCCTGAGCGAATGCTACAGGACCGCTCGCAATCGCGAGGGCTAACAGACCTTTTAATAGGCCGCAGGTTGATGGCTTTTTCATGTTCATAGTAGGTGTATCTAAATGGATCGAGTCTTTCGGCATGCGGGCATTTGTCACAATGCATGCAGTGGAGTCGGTTGAACTATGGTGGGGTGTTAGGGTTTAGGGGTGTGAATTGTTGGTTTTAGTAGATAGTAAATAACTATCTAGAAAATCGATTAAGGTAATGTGGCCGCGCTGAGTCAAGAATTATATGTCCATTTCTGGATATTGATGGGATTTCGGAGAGTCTAGCCGATTGGGCTCATTGCGGGGTTATGTAAAAACAGGGACTGGGGTGAGTCAAACTAAGGGGCTTGAACGGTTGGCGCTAAAGCAAAATAGTTGACACTATTCTTTTACTGCTTTGAATTTTACCGACCGTACGGTAGAATTCAAGTCTGAAAAACCGAAAACAGCAAATAAATCGGCATTATATTGAAACGGATACTTTTGGATGATCTCAGGGGTAAAAATGAACATTGGTTCGGAGGGCAGTGTCTCTAGTATTAAACTGTTAAAATCGACGCTTGGCCATTTCTGCTTCTTCTTTGACTTGCATTAAACTTTCAAAATATGAATTTTAGCTCAAAGTATGTCCTCCGTACGTTTTTAAGATTCCTTGTGAATCGCAGGTTTTCCCGTGAATAATCATCCGCAGCAAGATTTCATACATACCCGTCGCGATTTTCTAAATCGTTGCGGTATGGGTTTTGGGGCTTTGGGACTCGGGTCCCTTTTAGGAGCGGGTTTAAAGGCAAGCGATTCGAGCTCGATATCCACTTTGGAGCAGAGGGCTCCTCATTTTGCAGCCAAGGCCAAGCGGGTCATCCATATATTTGCGAACGGAGGGCCCTCGCAGGTGGATACATTTGATCCGAAACCGTTGCTCAACAAATGGCACGGCAAGGCTTTGCCAATGACCTTGAAGACGGAGCGCACTACGGGTGCGGCATTTGGCTCCCCTTTTAAATTTAAGCCTTATGGTCAAAGCGGTACTGAAGTGAGCGAGTTGTTCCCGCACGTCGGTGAATGCATGGACGATATTTGTTTGATTCGATCGATGCATACCAATGTGCCGAATCACGAGCCGTCTCTATTATTACTGAATTGCGGGGACGCGCGAGTAGCCCGGCCGAGTATGGGATCCTGGTTGACTTATGGCCTGGGTACGGAAAATCAGAATCTGCCGGGGTTCGTTTCGATGTGCCCGAATGGATTTCCCGTTGGGGACGCCCAGAATTGGCAAAACGCGTTTCTACCAGGCGCTTTCCAAGGGACCTACATCGATACGAAGCACGAGACGGTCGAAAAACTCCTGGAAAATATCCAAAATGATTATACAGGTTACGAAACACAGCGGAAGCAGCTTGATCTTCTAAGTAAAATTAATGGCTACCATGCCTCTGAGCGTGAGGATGATAGTCGCTTCGATGCACGAGTCCAATCCTTTGAATTGGCTTACCGGATGCAAATG
>JAPKDW010000387.1 GCA_028822375.1 Opitutaceae bacterium
GTCCGGTTTGCTCCCCGACGCGGGCGAGCTTGATGACGGGGCGCAGCGCTTTGAAGACGGGGGTAATCGATACGCAGGAAGGCATGTCGATCTTGCGGCCCAGCGAAGTGACGGTCGCGGAGTCCCTGAAGGCGGCGGGTTATCGGACCGGTATGTTCGGTAAATGGCACCTCGGCGACAATGCTCCAGCGCGGCCGCTGGATCAGGGCTTCGACCGTTCGCTGACTCATGTGGGCGGCATGATCGGAGCTCCCTACAATCCGCTGGATGGCAATACGTATTTCGATTCGGTTCTGATGGATGATGGCGTCGAGAAGGCCTTCGAAGGCTATTGCGTGGATGTCTTCACGGACGCGGCGGTGGAGTTTATCGAGGAGAACGCGACCTGTTCGACAGGCTCAGGGCAAGCGCCTCCATTTTTCGTGTATTGGGCTCCCAATACGCCGCACCATCCTTTGACGGTGGCGGACTCTTATGCGGACCCGTATCGGAAAGCGGGCCTAAGCGAAGAGACCGCTCGCTTTTATGGGATGATCACGAATCTGGATGACAATTTCGGCAGACTCTTGGCGGCGATTGAGGAGGCGGGTGAGACAGACAATACTTTGTTTATTTTCCTCGGCGATAACGGGACTTCAAGTTTGCACAAGCAAAGCGACTTATGGGAGAGCGGGTTGAGAGGGCGCAAGACTTATGTATATGAAAATGGGATACGCGTTCCGATGTTCATTAAGGTACCGGGTGCGAGGGGAAAAGGGAGAAGACTCAAGACGGTGGGCTCGGTCGAGGATCTGATGCCCACAATTCTGGATGTCTGTGAGGTTCCGTTCCCAAAGTCGGTTTCCTTCGATGGTAAAAGTTTGCTGCCATTGCTGACGGATTCCAAGACCGATTGGCCGGAGCGAACATTCTATTATCAGTTTCATCGTGGGGTGAAGCCAATCAAGTACCGCAATATTGCGGTACGAAGCGGAGATTATAAACTGGTGCAAGCGGTGGGTCGAGGGGTTGAACCGTTTTCTTTGGAAACGGCGCGTTTCGAGCTCTACGATTTGAGTAGTGATCCTTTGGAGACGGATGATGTTGCGGCGAAGCGACCGGAGGTCGTTGAACGTTTGAAGGGACGCTACGATTCCTGGTTTGCGGATGTTATGGGTTCTGGTTTCGAGCCCGTGCGGACTTGGATCGGCAGCGATCGCGAGAATCCGGTATTATTGACCCGTCAGGATTGGAAGGGCGGGGGACTGTTCGATGGCGACAACGGCGTGTTTGACCTGGATGTGAAAACCGCTGGGACTTATCGCATTACCTGTCGTTGGAGCGAGTTACTGGAAGCTACGCATTCGGTTACGCTAAAGATAGGTGATCCAGTGATTGAAAGAGTCATGCTACGCTCGGAGTCGCAATGCCGTTTCGATGAAGTTACTCTCGAGGCTGGCCCATGCAGTTTCGAGGCCTGGGTGGAACTCGACGGGAAGAAGAATGGCTTTCGTTTCGTAGAGATCGAGAAGCTGTAGGATTTTTAGGTTTGATAGGGGTAGGGCAGCATCGCCGATGCGAAAAGCTTTATGATAAGAAATGCATTTAAGATGAAACTCAAAGCGGGCTTTGAGGCGGAGTATAAAAAGCGACACGATGAGATTTGGCCGGAATTGTCGGCGGAACTTTCGTCAGCGGGCGTATCCGATTATTCGATATTTCTTGATGAGGAAACGCTGACGCTTTTCGCGGTGCAAAAGCTATCGGACGATCACACGGCGGACCAGCTGCCAGAGACGGGCATCGTCAAAAAGTGGTGGGCTTACATGGCCGATATTATGGAAACCAACCCTGACAATTCTCCCGTATGTGTGGCCCTGAAGGAAGTGTTTCATGCGGATTAGAAAAGAGACCATTGATGAACCTTGTTGGAAATAGGAATGATGAAGACTCAAAAAACTGTTTTAATCCTCATTGTGGCGGGTCTCTTTGGGTTTGGCTGCTCGAAGCAAAACGAAATGCAGGTAAGCGCTGATCAAGCCGCATTCGACCAAGCTTCTGAGGGGACATGGCAGGAGCTTTTTTCTGATTCCTGCACGGGCGATTGGACGCAGCAGTGGTTTCTTGACGGAGAGGTCGGGAAGGTGACGACCGGCTCGGAAGGCATGACGCTAACCGCCGGGCCGGAGTTTTTGAACGACGCCCACCATATGGTGCTATGGACGAAGGAGTCGTTCGAAGGCGATCTGAAAATCGAATACGACTACACACGTCTCGATTCGGAAACGAACTGCGTGAACATTCTCTATATTCAAGCGACAGGTAGTGGAGAGGGTCCGTACGTGGAAGACATCGCAGAGTGGAGTGAGCTACGGCGCGTACCGGCGATGCGCATGTACTTCGATCACATGAATCTTTACCACATCAGTTATGCCGCGTTCCCGAATGATGAAGATAGGACCCAGTACATTCGAGCGAGAAGGTATATGCCAAACGCGACAGGCCTAGAAGGATCGGACCTTGAACCGGACTATTTTCCTGAAGGGCTTTTCGAAACGGGCGTGCCGCACAAGATCACTGTGATTAAACGTGATCGGGAAATATTGATGCGTATCCAAAATTCGGAGCAGGACTATTATTGTCATATGACGAATCCGAAGTTGCCGACGGTGTTGGAAGGGCGGATTGGGCTGCGGCACATGTTTACACGTTCGGCGCGTTATAAGAACTTCAAAATCAGCACGGCACCTTAAGCAGTGCCGTTAATGATTGCCACGCCGCATACGCGTCGTAGCTACGGCGTGGGAGTTTATCGATTTCTGGAACAAGGTGATCCGTATTCCGCCTCACCTCTCGAAGACTGCCGAGTATCGTACGCCCTATTCCTTGGCTGTTTGGTTCAGTACCGTTTCGGCTTCGCGTAGCGTATCCAGGATCTCCTCGAAAGGAGGCGGAGTCTTGAAGA
>JAPKDW010000388.1 GCA_028822375.1 Opitutaceae bacterium
ATAGTCGTTGTGAGGGGCAGTCCCAAGAGCAGCATTACGTAATGCTCTGTCTCTCGTTCTCTCGGATTTGAGGATCATGAGAGCTCTCCTTAGCACCTCATCTTGCACATTTTTTGGAACCGAGACGATCCCATCGGGATCAGCAATCACGAAGTCCCGATGGCCTACAGTGGCGCCTCCAATTGAAATGGTCGTGCCTAGCGCGGCTGTCCTGAATCGCGTTTTACTACGCATTGGCGAAGCGCCGCGGCACATTAAGGGGAGACCCAGCTGGTCAATAGCTTGCGAATCTCGTGTGGCACCGTGAATCACAACGCCGCTCAATTCACGCGCCAAGGCTCGTAGTGTGTGCGCTTCACCCCAGGTAGCAATATCAGTAATGCCAGCCGCATCAATGACCAAGATGTCACCAGGGGAAGCCAATTCGGTGACCACTTGGGCATGCTGAGTTTGTCCCTCTCCACCCGGCGGCAACCTCTCCTGAACGAGCGTAAAAGCGTACCCTGCAATGGCTGTTTCGAAAGCAAATGCCTGAAAGCCTACAGCCGCGTTTTCAGGCAGCCCGAGTTCATCCATGGCATCCGAGACATGGCTAGTCTTCAAGCCTTCCAGCATTAACCGAGGAAAATAAGATTTCACGCTGGCAAGGGCGGCGCAGTGTCTATGAAGGAAGGCCGACAGGAAATTCTAGCATGCCACTGGGCTAGCCCATGATAGCTGTTCTGCCAATCTAAGTAATCGAGACGTAAACTGAGCCAATCCAAAGCGCATACAATGCTAATTTCGCCTATTGTTGGCGCTTCGATGTTAAGGAGATTGAATTCAGTCTCTAGTAAGGCTAGGACGTTCAGGATTTTCAGTTCCTGGACTTCCCGCCAAGTGTCCCATTGCTTATCACTCTCTCGCATCAATTCAATTCGCACCAGATTTCCCGCATCGAGAATACCATCCGCCAATACCGCATATCGTAATGCGCTCCATTGGTTTTCGTCTTGAGGATATATTCTTGAATCATTTTTCAGGCTCGCCAAGTGTTGAGCGATTAGAGTTGAACCCATCAGACGTTCTCCACTATCCGTCTCTAAAGCCGGAATTTTTCCCAAGGGATTGATGTCAATGACGGACTGCATTGGCTCAAGCGGATTTACTGGGCTTGGAACAAGCTCGATCTGATCGATCAGGTTGAGCTCATGCACCAAAATCATGACTTTTCTCACAAATGGAGAAATTTTCCCGTAGTAAAGCTTCATAATATAATCACCTTAAAATCTTTGAGAGGTCTAGCCTGCAAATCGAGGCTCAGGAAGTCCCTTGATACCTACATCAAGACAAAATAGACCGCCCGCCAGTGGCTCCTGTACTCGCTTCTCCTCAGACAATCCTTGCCAAGCAGTTGTGACATAGAGCAGACTGAGATCCGGGCCACCGAAACCTAAACACGTGTTATTGGTGACCGGCATATCAATCACCCTGTCAATCCTTCCGTCTGGAGTGTAGCGCACAACTCGTTTTCCATTGAATTCTGCATTCCACAAAAAACCCTGCGCATCTACCGTCGACCCATCGGGTCGACCGGGATTCCCTGCGAGGTCTGCAAATAAGCGGCGATTCGAAATTCGACCCTCTTCTAGATCGAAATCAAACGCCCAAATTTTTTGCGCAGGAGTGTCCGCAAAATACAGAACTGTATCGTCCGGACTGAATGCAACGCCATTCGGTATATTGATATCGCCAAACCATTTTTGAACTTCTAAATCAGCTGATACCGAATAGAAACTACCATCCGGCTCCCGGACTGTATCGTTCATGGAGCCGAGCCAAAAACGTCCACGTCGATCACACCGACCGTCATTTAAACGATTGACTTCGATGTCCCCCTCAAGTTCCAATAACATGCTGCGCGACTTAGTCGCCGGATCGTACAAATGGATGCCATCCTCTTGCGCAAGGATCATACCCCCTGATTCTCGCAGTGCGTAGCTGCCTATTGCTTTCCCTTCAACGAGGAATACCTCATGCGACCCACATTCTGGGTAAAACGACTGTATGCGAGGTTGACGTACGTCGATCCACCATACCTTGTGGCTCCGATCGCACCAAACGGGCACCTCGCCGACACGATCCTTAGATTTAACAACACATTCAATGTTCATAATTTAAACTCCTGTAAATTGCCTAATGGTCGAGCTGCCTCAATGCTTAGATGCACAGCGATCTTTTGCTGATACTATAGTCAGGCTGGTCCAACGAGTAGCTCCTATTTTAATAAACTCATGGTACCAGTCATGCTGTTTCCCGATATATCCGGTCCATGGACAAGTGTCTACGAGGTCATTGACATATTAAATTACGAGGATTACTGAGCTTGCTTACCTGTTCTATCGCTACCGTGCTCCCGTTTGGGAGCATCATGGGCGACTTGATGAATAAGGGGCTCTACGGAGAGGTGTGATATTTAGACTGGATGCTTGCTTTAGAAGAGTCCAAATATAATTGATGTATTATTCGAACTAAATCATAACAATTTTGACATTGGAGGTTGTTCAATGGAAGCATTAAAGGTTGTAGAGGAGCCCGCGGTACACGATGGAAAACGAGCCGTCATTGAAATTTCCGGAATGAATAAATGGTTCTCTGACTTTCATGTTCTGCGTGATATTGACTTGACCGTATACGAAAGCGAGAAGATCGTTATATGTGGCCCATCGGGTTCTGGAAAATCTACGCTGATACGTTGTATTAACCACTTGGAGCAGCATCAAAAAGGGTCGATCAAGGTGGACGGAAAAGAACTTTCAAGTGAGCTTAGAAAGATAGAGAATGTACGAATGGAAGTGGGAATGTGTTTCCAGCATTTCAATTTGTTCCCACATTTATCGATACTCGACAATTGTACGCTGGCTCCAATAACAGTACGAAAGGTACCGAGAGAGGAAGCAG
>JAPKDW010000089.1 GCA_028822375.1 Opitutaceae bacterium
AACCGCATCGGTATAGCATTGGTGGCACACGCCGCTTCTTCTTGTGCACCGTGAACTTCTTGAGCGAGGTCCTCATGTGTCGATTTGAGAAAATGTCGACCCCATCGCGAATGGCCCGGCGATAGACCTCAAATTCGGCTGGATCATAATCCGTTGGCTCTGGAATCGGGATGCCCTTGCCGCTCCCGTCGAACACGTAGCGGAAGCAGTAGCCCATCGTTAAGTCATCAGCACTGCCCAAAGGGCCGATCTTGCGGTCCTGAACAAAGGGAAGCACGCCACTCTCCGGGTTCCCCGGTTCGACGTAGGGGTCGATATCGTGGAGCCACAGATTGGGACGCACCCCGGCCAGCGATTCCTTGTAATGTTCCCGCGACTCGCGGCCCCAGGTGTAGCTGGCCCCGCTCATCGCGAGCACATCGCCCTCGTAAGAACAATCGATGAACACTTTCGCGGAGACCGTGATGGCATTGCGCTTCTTCGGTTCGGGAATGGGGCAGCCTGTCTTGTCGAAAGGGGCGTAGTCGAGAATGATGGACCGAATGGATGGCGCCTTACCCTTCGGGGCGATGTCTTCACCCATGGCAATCGGCTGTTGGCGTGTCGGCTCGTCGATGGTGGCGTCCCCGACCTGCACTTTGCCAAGGCGGTGCTCATGGATCACGGTGATGCCGCGGTCCTCAACTGCTTTTTTGAAGCGCTCGCGATACTGTTTATTGCCGATGCCCAGGATGGCATTCCCACCATGATGCTTCTGTTCCTTCACTTCCAGTCCCTCCATCAGGATCTTGTAGGTCGAGCCACTCACCGTATTGCCTTTGCCCCAGTCCAGATGGTTGATCCCGCCACCGGTCATGCCGCCGAGCCAACGACTGGGTTCGATGAGAATGACCTTGGCGCCCTCTTTCTCCGCAGCCAAGGCTGCCATGACGCCGCTGGCGGTCCCCCCATACACACAAACGTCGGCTTCGTGATGCGTAGGCTCAGCCGCCTGGCTGTTTTGCCAGGTCAGCAGAGCGTTGAGAACAATGGTGAATGCTAGGAGATGTTTCATGATGAGGTTAATGCGTTTGGCGTCGCGAGCCGTTCAATCCCCTACCTATCCGGGATTTATCCAAACCTGCCTTGCAGACGAAGAAAAACTTTAATCCAGTTCTCTCATCACAAACTCCAAAACAGGACCCGCCGCTTCGCGGTGCTGGATGGAGGCAAATCCGTGAACGAGGGTGTCACCCGGCGTTTCACAGTGGATCATGAACCCGACCTCGCCGCTCTGATCGGCTTTCAGGAAGGCGAGCAATTCCGGTGTATCGAGAATCACCACCGCTCGCTGCTCGGCGCGAGCGTCAGTGAACCCATTTCCAAAGCTCATCTAAGTCAGGATCATCAATTGCCGCCTTCTTGAATTCCTCGTCAATACCTGTCGCTTTTGGGAGTAGTTCTTTGGCCTCTCTCTGATTTCCCATCAATGAGCAGTATCAGCTTGTGGATTTGACCAGACAGACTTCTTTGAATCCAGTCGTTGCGAGGTTGAATGATTCGCAGTTCTCCCTCGCGCAAAACGGAGACCGCCTCTTTCGCAAGTAACGCATCAATGCCAGGTACATCCGTCGATGTTGGGTTCTAGTCCCCTTAAAAAAGTAAACGCCACTGAAGATTACTCAGTGGCGCTCAAAATGCCTAACCAATAGACTTCTTAGTCAGTACACTGTACAGGATGGCGGCAGCTATCAATCCAACCAATCCTCCATCACCCAAACTCTGGATAACCGAGGTTAAGTTGCCAACCACGTCTACTTTAATGAATGCGACATCCGCTCCGAATATAACTTGGAGAACTACTGCTAGCGCTAGAAGCGCCACTCCGAGTTCAGTTACTTTTTTCAGGAAGCCAATGATATTGTCTACTACTGTCATACTTGTGTGTGTGGGGGTTATTTTGGTCTGGCTCTGAATTGAGCTGACCCTAGGAGGGTAAATAGAT
This sequence comes from Opitutaceae bacterium, assembly GCA_028822375.1. Lineage (GTDB taxonomy): Bacteria > Verrucomicrobiota > Verrucomicrobiia > Opitutales > Opitutaceae > Pelagisphaera. Next base: position 1,985 of record JAPKDW010000089.1, read on the forward strand.
ACTCTGGTTGATGCAGTAAGCTGACGAATTGGGCATTCGTAAAAAAATTGCAATGAAAATCGGGTATTTTTCTCTTTTCATCAGATTCAGTAAAGCGGAATAGCGTAATGCGTCTGCCGACAACTTTCCCGATGACTAGATCCGCCTCGATACTTTAAAGCTTCAGCGCTAGCTTGTTCTTTTGGCCTTTCTTCATGTTGTTGATGATTTTTAGCAACTCGGAGGACAGCTTTTTGAACGCCCTCAGCAATGGCTGGGAGTTCGCGATATCGATCTCGTCTACGGGCTCGCCTTCTATCCTCAAAATTCCCTTGAATCGCTCCAAGGGTTCGTGAAGTTGCTGAACAAGTGGCCCGTCTTGAAGTCCGTTATCATGTAGAACTCGCCATTGTGAATGGCCTCAATCGATCCTCGGTCGCAGCCGAATTAGCGCTCCATCAAATCCTGAAGCTCGTCGATGTAGTTCATGGCTTCTGGCTGGATCATTGTCGTTTCATGGCCTCGTAGATCTGCACTCGGTCGGGCTCGTCCCCGATTGCGTTAAGGATTTGGTCTTTTGCTCCAAGGAACTGCAGTGAGATAATGCGGTAACATAAATAGAAAGCTTATAGCGAAAAGAAGCCTTGGAGATTAATGATTCCCAACCTGCTTGTTTATCCTAGTCCTAATCCACTTCTCCTTTACGCTTCCACGTTTTCTTGGAATCTATGCTTCGATGCTCATGATTGATCATCTCCATCCATTGGCTTAACCATCGTTAGGTCGCAATTAGCCATTCAAACTTCGTAGGCTTTGATCGCCGAAGCTCTCGAATTTCCTGAATACGCAGCGATGAAACAATGAAGCTTTGAGTGGCAATGCTCAGGACCCTCTCGAATATGTGCCTCATGGCCCTATCCTCGGCTTCGTACAGCCTTTGGGGGGTTAGACGCCAACACTCATGAATTATTTACTTTGACTTTATGCAAAGGGTCGATGGCAGGCATAAAAGATGCTGGCAATTTACTATTGGCTTAAGCGAGAGCTTCCCGGTCCGTGCCTTTCGTAGCGAAGGGCACGGACCGGGGTGAATGAAGGCGTTGGAATCGCCAGAAAAATTCAGACTCAAAACATGCTCCCTTAGCGGTTCGGCTAGTGGCTGGAGGATAGCATGCTTCGTCTTTCGGGTGAAAAACTTTCGAGATTGATGGCATCCATCTGAGCATTGAGAGATCGCCAACCCTTTGCCCTGTGTGGAGTCCCAAGGAATTGGCGTGGAGCCGAACCAATCCCGCTCCCGCTCCCTTGAGGAACGCCGCTTCCATCCCAATCGAGCTCTCACGGTTCCCGGCACTCAAATTCTAAACACAAATCACGTCCCCAACGTCCAAAAGCTTCGATTCTCACGTTAAACAAACTTTCCGGAAAGACTCTGGTCTATTCCATTTTTTCATTGGCCAATCTAAATAACTCCCTACTGCTAGCCTTTTATTTACAACAGCTATGCGAAAATCCACTCTCTTATCTCTAGCCGCAACATTGGCTTTCAGCTCTCTCGCTACTGCAGGCGAACCTTGCGACACTATCCAAACAATGGGCATCGTTTACGATTCCAAAGACACCGCCGTGGAGCGGGTTAAACTCTTTGGAATGGCTCAATATCAAATTGGTCACGTCGATGGCACCGACTCTGCAGGCAGCAGTTTCTCCGACACGCACGAAGAATTCCGCCGTATTTGGCTTGGGGGAGACGTGAAGTTCAAGAACGGCCTATACTTCAAAACTGTGCTGAGTGTCACTCAAGGCGAAAACGCGGCAACCGGCGATCAGGACATCGAGTTCCAGCACTTCCGTAATCTCTACCTTGCCTATGATTTTTCCAAAGCGAACAGCGATTTCTCAGGCTACGATCGCTTCGAAATCGGCTACGGCCGTCGCAGCCTCAAGCTCGCCGACGAATGGCAACGCTCCGCCTACCTCATCAACACCGTAGAACGCTCTCCATTCTCCAATAAGCTGTGGCCCACCGACGAAGGTGGCTCACACCCGGTCGGCGCATGGATCCGCGTCGCGCAAGGAAAAGATGATTTCCAAATAGGCCTCTTCTCCACCAGCCACGACGACACGTTTCCAGGTTGGGATGACGGAACCGTCATCTACTCCGAGTGGACGCACGACCTAACTGACGGCTCTGGCCTCGATCTTATGGAGGCCGTTTTCAGCGGCTACACCCAAAACGCCAACTCTACTGAGAACAAACTCGCCCGCGGAAACGAATGGGGCGGCTCCGCCATCCTTCGCCTCCAAAAGGGGCCTTGGGAATTCCACTCCACTTTTGGCGCTGGCGAAAACAGCGAGTTCAACAACGCCAACCGTGACGGCAACTTCTGGGGCGCATCCTTCATGCCGATGGTCTGGCTTGTTGAAGACAAAGTGAAATTCGTCTCCCGCTACCAGTATCAACACGCATCTTCGATCGAAGGCATTCGCCTCAACAGCCGCTACGCCCGCTCGGCAGGAGCCAGAGGCGAAGCCGACATGTCCCTCTCCGGAGGTCGCGGTGATCGTCACCATAATTTTTACCTCGGCCTCAACTACTACTTCTGCGGCGACAACATGAAAATCGTTTCGGGCATTGACTATGACGACATCGAAACTCGCAGCGGCATCAACGTCTTCAAAGGCTGGACCGCAAGTTCGGCATTCCGCTTTTATTTCTAGAACATAACCTCTCCTCCCTTAACTCAAAACCTCATTCGAGCAACTATGTCAGATTCCTTCCTCAAACCAAACACATTGGACCTGCTCCAGACCCGACTCCATTGGGTTTTGCGCATCACCGCTGCGTGCTGCTTCATCGGTCACGGAACCTGGGGCATTATCACGAAAGCCAGCTGGCTTCCATTCTTCAGATCTCAAAGCATTCCAGACGACATCGCCTGGAAACTGATGCCTATCATCGGCGCTTTCGATATCCTAATGGCGATCTTTCTGCTCATCAAACCACGACGCGTCCTCCTCATGTGGATGCTCCTCTGGGCTCTCTGGACCGCTATTCTTCGCCCCATCGCCGGAGCTCCTGGCACGTGGGAATTCTGGGAACGCGCCGGCAACTACCTGCCTCCTTTCATGCTCTTGCTAATGGGAGGCGCCTTTGCCATGAAGTGGAAAGATTGGTTTAGCGGATACACTGAACCAAAGCTTACCGACGATAGCATCGGAGTCTTGAAATTCATCTGTCGCCTTGCAATCGGCTTGCTCCTCATCGGTCACGGCGGATTTGGCGCCTTCGTCGAAAAAGACATGCTCATCAATCATTTCGCTTCTATTGGTCTACCAGCCGATGTCGCATTCATTAACGTAATCGGTTGGTTCGAGATCATCCTCGGCGTCGTCGTCCTAGCGCTCCCGATCCTTCCAATCATTTGGTTCGTCCTAATCTGGAAAACGCTTACCGAATTCCTCTACATAACCGATGGCGGAATCATCAACATCTTCGAATTTCTCGAACGTTGGGGCGACTTCGGCGTGCCAGTTGCAATGATTCTAATAATCAATTACCAGGCTTCGCAGGCTAAGGCTAAAAACATAGCCGCCCCCGAAGGACAAGCCACATAGGCTGAGAGTAGATTTTTTTCCCAGGAGCTTGCCCGCAAGCGATTCGCGTCTAGCGTAATCGTCAGCGAGCAAGCTCTTTTTTTTTGCGCAATGAAGTCGGCCCAACACCTGATAGATACTCTCAAGCTCAAGCCTCACCCCGAAGGCGGCTACTTCAAGCGCGTCTACCAATCCGAGCAAACCGCACCCATTGGGCCGAACGACGCTTCACGTTTTCTACTCACCTGTATCTATTATTTACTGACGAATAAATCGCCAATCGGCCACCTTCACGTCAATCGCTCCGACATCATGCATTTCTATCACGGTGGAGCGCCTATTACCTACACTCTCGTTTCCCCAAACGGCGAACTACACCGCGAAACGCTCGGCTCGGACCTAGACCAAGGACAAAAGCTACAACTACCCGTCCCCGGCGGCTGGTGGAAAGCAAGCCAACTTCCATCTGGCGAATACGGTCTCATCAGTGAAGCCGTCGCTCCAGGATTCGATCCTGAAGACATGCGATTCATCGATCAGAAAGAAGTCGAATCGCAGTTCCCAAAACTAAGCGTTCCATTGTCTCGATTCTGCCGAGCTTAGAAACGGTAAGATAGGTCAGCGTAGGAGCGGTCCCGCTAAGCGTGGACCGCGATTTTTCATATCCATAGTATAGGCACGCATTATCGCGGGGTGAACCCGCTCCTACAATTAGGCAGCTAAAAAACCGTCGATTTATTACACAGACTCTTCGAGATCCAACCAACAGTCTAACCGAAACCCAACTCGGTTCCCAAAGTTCGATTGGATTCTTAGCCTTAAAAAACGCTTCGGCGCCGAGCCCAAAATAGGAGTGGATATTGGAATAAGGCACCCACAATGTATCCCCAAGGTAGCGACCGACAAGGAGCGATGACAGATTCAACCCACTACCCACGTCCTACGAAAGGCATTTTGGTAGTCATGACAGTCATGGATAGGACATTCGCATTGGGCGGCAAGCTCGCCATATAAAGCACTGCATCAACAACGTTAGATACATCCATCGTCGGCTCGACGCTCATGGAACCATCTGCTTGAGGCACGCCTTTCGTCATGTTCGAAGTCATATCGGTTGACGCATTGCCAATATCGATTTGCCCGCAAGCAATATCATATTTTCGACCATCCAAAGCTGTCGATTTGGTTAGACCAGTAATAGCATGCTTCGTTGCAGTATATGCAGCGGAATTCGGACGAGGAACGTGGGCCGAAATTGAACCGTTATTAATGATACGCCCCCCCATCGGCTGCTGATCTTTCATCGCTCTAAACGCGGCCTGGGTACACAAAAACGCTCCAGTCAAATTCACATCGACCACCGCTTTCCAATCCTCGAATTTCAGGTCCTCGAGCAAGGCTGCTACCCCGAAAGCGCCCGCATTATTGAACAGTAGGTCCACTCGACCAAAACGCTCGATTGTCTTTGCGAACAAACTCGCGACATCAGCTTCATTCGAAACATCCGTTTGAACAGCCAAAGCCGAACCGCCCTCGGATTCAATTAATCCAACAACCGTATCCAAAGCGTCCTGACGCCTCCCAGCCAAAACAACGGAATAGCCAGCCTGGCTCAATCCAATCGCCACGTTTTTCCCAATCCCCGATCCACCTCCGGTAATAATCGCTACACTCATATCTAGCCGCAAACCTAAAGAAAGCAGCGCGACTTGCCAGCCAAATGAACTCTCGAACAATTTTCCCACAGATTACTCAGATGGGAATTCACCGGAAACCGCTAAAATACAGCGGTATGCTTCCTGGTTATCTCGTTCAATCCCAATTATGGATACTCGGAACATCTGTGATAATCTAAGCAATCTGTGGGCAAATATCGATTACTTGCCCAAAACCGCTAGGCCAACACAGGAGTTTCCTTGCCAAGCGGAACACTCAGAATTTCAGGTCCGTCTTTGGTAATGATCACCGTGTGCTCGAAGTGAGCCGAGGGACTTCCGTCCGCGCTGATAGCGGTCCAACCATCATCAGTCATAGTGACTCGATAATTGCCCATATTCACCATGGGCTCGATGCAGACCACTGAGCCTTCGCGGAGCTTAGGTCCGCTTCCAGGCTTACCAAAATTTGGAATCTGAGGTTCTTCGTGAAGACTGCGTCCAACTCCATGACCCACGAAATCGCGAATCACTCCAAACCCCGCTTTTTCCACAACGCGCTGCACAGCGCTTGAAATCTTTCCGACGCGATTACCTGTACAGGCTGCCTTTATTCCTTCGTACATCGACGCTTCCGTCACATCCAGCAATTCCTGAATATCCGGTTCAACACGACCAACGGGCACCGTTCGGCAATTATCGCCAATGAATCCTTTGTAGCGTGTGCACACGTCTACGCTGATTATATCGCCTTCTTTTAAAACTCGATCGAGGCTACCAATACCATGAACCACTTCCTCATTAACCGATAGACAGGTGAAAGCCGGATAAATCCGCGAGCCCACTTGGTACTTATAACACGCGCTCTCCGCACCCAATTCTTCGATAAATCGGCGACCATGCTGATCCAGGTCGTAAGTATTCATGCCAGGCGTTACGAGTTTGCACATCCGATCCAAAACGGTCGCTGCCACTTGGGCCGCGTCGCGTATCGATTTCATCTGCTGTTCGTTTCGGACTATCATTTGGATATCTAGCTCAATCGGTCTATTCGTTAATAACAAAAACCAACGATTCGGGATTACAATAAAATCCTGCTATTCCTAATGAAATTATCGCTTTTCGAGTATGATTATCCACGAGAAACAGCTTATACTCCAAGAGCTTACCCTTCCAAAGCAGCGGCCTCGACAGTATCTTGCGGCAGAGTTTTTTTAGCTTTCGCTCCCAGAGTTTTAATATCCTCGACGCTTTTGACCAGATTGCCTTTCCCGGACTTCAATTTATTCACCGCCGCATCGTAGACTTCCTGGCTCTTACCAAGACTCTTGCCGAGATTTTCCATATCCGTGTAAAATCCGACGAATTTGTCGTACAAGGCCCCACTGCGACGGGCGATTTCCAATACGTTTTTGGTTTGCTTCTCTTGCCTCCAGATATTGGCGACCGTGCGTAAAGTAGCCAATAAAGTCGAAGGCGTTACGATTACGACATTTTGGCGAAAAGCGTGATCGAATAGCGAGTCGTCAGCCTGCATCGCCAGCGTAAAGGCCGGCTCGATCGGCACGAACATCAAAACGAAATCGGGCGAATTAATTCCATAAAGGGATTCGTAACGTTTTTTGCTCAAATCGCTAACATGGGTTTTCAAACTCGCCACGTGTTCCTTCAAGTGTTTCTCGAGTAAATCGCCGTCCTCCTCGTTCACGCATCGTTCGTAAGCGATAAGACTGACCTTCGAATCGACAACCAGATGTTTGTCTTCAGGCAGCTTGATTAAAACATCCGGCTGATAGCGACGTCCGTCCTCATTAGTCAAACTTGCCTGCGTCACATACTCCTGCCCCGAAACAAGTCCCGACTTTTCCAATACGCGCTCCAGAATCATCTCTCCCCAATTTCCTTGGGCCTTACTTTGCCCTTTCAGGGCAGACGTCAGGTTCTGAGCTTCCTCAGTCATTTTTCGGTTTAAGGAGTGCAAATTCTTCAATTGCTCATTCAGCGCCGCGCGATCCTTCAGGCCCTCTTCATGCGTTTTGTCCACGCGTTCCCTGAAATCCTTAATCCGTTCATTTAATGGAGCGAGCAGCTTATCCAAGCTTTCTTTGTTTTGAACAACGAATTTCTTGCTCTTATCATCCAGTATTCGATTGGCGAGATTTTCGAATTCGGCTGTCAGCTTCTTCTGGATGCCGGCTAGCTCTTCTTTCTGCTGCGCCAAACGTTTTTCCTGCCCGTCGGAGCGCTCGCCAGCAGCGGCCAACTTCCCATGCAGCCCAGTATTCTCCACTCGCAGAGCTTCCACCTCCGTACGAGCATTCGCTAAGGACTCGTCCAGACTCCGAGCGCGTTCCGTCAAACGGGCGGACGCTTCAATCTCCTCAGAACGTTGACGGTTTCGTTCTTCCAATTCTTCTGGCGAAGCCGCCCCGCTATTCTTCAATCGGAACTGCTGTATCAACCACGCGGCGGCAAATCCAATTGCCAAGGCGACTATCCAATCAAGCTCGTTCATAACGTCATCCAAGGAGTTCTACCTGAATCTTTCGCGCAGCGGGAAATCCCATGCTGCATTCGTTTCCATCATCAAAAACGACTGACAAAACACCTGCATGGCCATCCCGATTAGTGACCGTAACGGCCTTGCCCGGAGTCAGCTTATTCGACTCAAGGTACTGAAGGAACCCCTCTTCCTGATCTTCGATTCGACTGATCTTTACGCTCTGACCTTCCTCGCACTGATCGAGTGGCGTTAGGTCGCGTTGGGCGATAACACCCGCCGCCGAAGGGATCGGGTCGCCGTGCGGATCCACTTCCGGGTTTCCCAGAAGGTCGTCCATCCGCTCCAAAACGCGATCGGAGATCACATGCTCCAAGGTCTCCGCTTCATCGTGAATCTCATGCCACTCCATTCCCAGAGTTTTAACCAAAAACAGCTCCACGAGGCGATGTCTTCGAAGCACCAACAGAGCCAGACTTTCGCCTTCTTTCGACAATTTGACACCCACGCGCGGGACATACTCGATGTGACCCGATTTCGCGAGAGACTTGACCATCGAAGTCGCCGTTCCAGGCGTCACTTTCAAGGCTGAAGCCAACTCCCCCATGCTCACATTTCCGCCTTCGCCCTGTTCGAATTGAAGGGCGTAGATCTGCTTAATGTAATTCTCAACTGTGCTTGATGCCATGGACGAAACGCAAAACGTTATTGGTGTCGAAAGAACGCCCGAATTGAAAGCCTTTATCCCGAAGAATTAGATCTTCCGTCAATCCGACGCCTCCTGTTGCTTCACCTTTTATTGCCATAATTTACCAATCCTCCAACAAACCGCGTTAGTCGTTAATCGAAAGTAAAACACGACCGAAAAGCCTATAGGCTCATCACCCTATAAGGATAGTGCCGATGTACGCCGTAGGACCATGGACTCAAAACCGATAATACACATCGTCGAAGACGACATGACCACCCGTCGCTTGCTCGAAAACCTCACTAGCCTACTCGGCTACAAGGTCGTATCCTACGACAATGGAGACGATGCCTGGTACGCATTCGCCCAGAAACAACCACAGGTCGTAATCAGCGACTGGAAGATGCTCGGAAAAGATGGTCTCGAACTTTGCCGTCGCCTCCGCGAAAGCAACGCCGACACATACACTTATTTCATACTCGTAACCGTTCAACGCCGTTCTCGCTGGAACATGGAGCAGGCGATCGAAGCAGGCGTAGACGATTTTCTAAAAAAGCCGATCGGTTCGGAAGAAATCTGGAATCGTCTTCGGGTGGCCGAACGCATTCTCAGCTTCAACCGCCAGGTTAAAACTCTGGAGAGCTTAATCCCCATTTGCGCCTATTGCAAAAAAGTCCGCAACGACAGTGACCTCTGGGAACAGATCGAACAATACGTTAACGAACGTACCGGAGCCGATTTCACTCACTCGATTTGCCCTCCCTGCATGGACAAGCATGTACGCCCGGAAATGGAATCATACAAAAACTCGCTCAAAGAAAAAAACCCGCAATCCGCTCTCGATTAGTCCCCGGACTTCAACTCCACCAACGTAGCTCCCCAGCCGCCTGAGCTTTGATCGCCCAATCGGAAACTCGCGACCCGCTCCGATCTTTTCAAATGAGCATGCACGGTCTCACGCAATGTCCCGATTCCCTTTCCGTGGATCACGCGCACTTGACTAAGGCCCTTCTCCTGGCAGGCTTCAAAATAGTCTTCCAGCAGATATTTGATATCCGACGGTCGAAAGGTATGAAGGTCTAATTCTCCGTTGATCGGAATCTCAATTGGGTCGTCAAATTCATCCATACAGGCAGGGGCAGTGGTTTCCTCTTAAATCGTTCATAAAACGGTCGAAGTATAAGAGAACAGGAAACGAATAAAATCGCTAGCCAATTGAAACGACGATTTTATCCGCCATTGTAAACGTAATGAAACCTTGGAATGCAATCTCAGCCACCCTCGCCATCTGGGCGCTGGTTCAACCGAGTCTCTCGCAAGACCATGGAGGAGCCGAAAGCAAAGAGGTTATCCAACCGCCTGTTCCGGTCTACAAAGTCTCCCCGAAACATCCGCAACGGTTCTACGATGACGCGATCGAAGGAGAAGCGATCATCATCGTGACAATCGACATGTTCGGAAATGTGAAAGAATCCGAAGTCAAAAGCGCGACGCAAAAAGAATTCGGCCGAGCCGCCTCCCTGGCTGCTTCAGAGTGGGTATTCGAGCCGGCAACGAAAAACGGCATTCCGATGGAGATTCGAGTCAATTTGCCCTTCCTTTTCGAAATCGCTTTCGAGCATAAGATAAATGTCCAAATCGGGAGAGAAGTATTCGTCAAACTGGATCACTTGGTCGTTCCTTCATCCGACCTACAGCAGAAGCCAAGGCCAAAATACGTCCCTCCTTTCACCGAATTCTATCCAGAGGAACTGCGAGGATCAGGCAGGTCTGCTTCGGTCAATCTCGAGTTCGTCATCTCCCCAACCGGCGAAGTCCTCAATCCCCAGGTACTTTCGATCTCAACTGACGGCTTCGATAAAGCCGCCGTGCTCGCGGTCAGTCACATGATCTACCATCCAGTCCTCGTTGAAGGCAGCCCCGTCTACGTTTCGACGGTCCGCCCTATTCAACTTTCGGAGTAGAGCGCTCTTGGCATTTACATAACCAACCGATCTCAATTCGAAAAACGCTTCGCTAGCGTCAATCGATGAATCTTAGCATTATGTCGGACATCGACCGGAAATGCCTTTTCGAAAAAGAAGAACTCGATCGATCGAGTCGCCCCCGACTCAGCCCCAAGTTTTTTCAAAGCCTCGATCAAACGCTCTCGCTCTGCCTCCGTTTTCGGGAATGACCCGACAATCGGCTCTACCACGATAGCCGGGTGAACCAAGCCTTCGTTTCGCCATCCGATAAGCGCCGTTCGAAAAACATCCGGCGAGCGATTAAAAACGCCTTCGCAACAATCGCTGTAATAAATCTTACCGCCCGTTTCGACGCGCTCTGCCTGCCGGCCGCAAAACCACAAATAGCCTGCCTCGTCAAAGTAACCCAAATCGCCCATTCGATGCCAGGTCCGTCCCTCTTCTCCTATTTTGGCGCGGCGCGTTGCCTCCGGTAATTGATCGTATTCTTTGGTCACGCTCGGCCCAGTCACGACAATTTCTCCAATCTCCCCAATCTTCAATGGACTCCCCAGGGCATTCGATTCCAAGGGTTCATCGCTAATCGCCAATATGCGAACGTCCACTCCCGGCAAAGGTCGACCCACGCAAGTCCCGAACCCTTGAGCCGTTCTTTCCGCCCCATCGCCTAAAACTTCGCGGTCCCCTATCGAAGCGACCGGCAATACCTCTGTTGCCCCGTAAGGAGAAAACGTCTGCCCATTCACCAAGATTCCTTGAAATTGTCGCATCAAATCCGGCGGAGCCGACGCGCCCGCCATCAATATTCGCTTCAAGCTTGGCAAGCGTTGCTGCCGCGACTCGCAGAAAGCTCCAATCTTCTTCCACAAAACCGGCGAACCAAAAGAGTTCGTTACCCCGCACTGCTCAATCGCCTGAACGATCTTGGCCGGGTCGACTGTAGCCGGCTTGCTCGGATTAATTTCCGGCACCACCGTCGTCATCCCCAAAGCCGGGTTGAACAAAGCGAAGATCGGCAGCATCGGTAAATCAACCTCACCCGGCTCTATCCCATACTCCTCGCGAATAGCAGCCACCTGCGCCTCGAACATTCCATGCTCATAGCGAACCCCCTTAGGAGCCCCAGTCGAACCAGAGGTAAATAGAATGGCAGCCAGATCTCCCGTTCCCGTATTCGCTGCTTCGAGCGACACGTCCGTTGTCGGCCTTGGCGCTCGAGAATGCGGCCCGCCAACTTTAACACGAATCCCGACCGAACGAAAAGCGCCTCGAAACACCCGTGCTACCCATATAGCCAATCCAATCCCGACCATCGCATCCGGCTGAGTCCGTCGAACGCAGCTGAGAAAACTCTTCAAACCCATTCCCGGATCGATCACCACCGGAACCGCCCCGATCTTAAACAAGGCGAAACTCAAAGCAATCAGCGGCAAACCTGGACGGGCCATCAGCAGAACCCGCGCTCCCCGACAAATACCCCGCTCCTTCAAATAAATGCCCCAAGCATCCTGCTCAGCTGCCAATTCCCGAAAACTCAGGGTCAAATAATCGATTCGCCCATCCGCATCTCTTCCTTTCGGAACTTTCAATGCAGGAGTCTCGCCTTGCTGCAAAGCCATCGCATCCAAGAAACGCGAAACATTCGCTACCGATGCATCCATCCCAGTTTCAGTCATCACCCAATTATAGTCTTCGTCGATTCGACAGGACTCGGATCCGAATCGTTCAGCTCAATTCGTCGAGACAACGCTCAGGAATCTTCGATCGTAATCAGTCCAGCGAGCAATTTAACACGATCGCCGCTTGGATTTGCCCTCGGCATGATCTCGGAAAGGTTCAACCCGATTGTCAATGGACCGGTCTTACTGTAGCTGCCCCTTTCCACCTTTATTATTCCCAGCACATTAGCTTCTTTCTTTCCATAACGAGACTGCGTCGTCGTGCACCCAGTAAATAGAGCTGCAAACAGAGCGAGGAGAATGACTGTGGTGAGCTTCGTTTTCATAGCGGGAAACAGTTGGGATTGAAATCAGGGACTTCTAATCACTATCGTCCACTCGAAGCGACGCATCAAGGGTTTTAATCAACGCTCTCGGCTTGAATCTCGTCCGCCGACTCTAGTTCCTCCTTCAAATCCACATTGCCGCTCAATTTCGGCTCCAACAAACTCTGCTGCCAAGCCTGCAAACCTTCGACATTTTCCGGATCCCGAGCCAATCGAGCCACAACGCTTCGCGTAGCAATCAAAGTGGGATCGATCCCAAGCTGCGCGGCGACCTTGTCGCGAAAATTCTTAATATTCTCCTGCCGATCCAGCTCTCGCTGATTCAGCGGTTTTTTCGACTCCGTCCGGCGAGCTCGCTTCGGAAGCGTCTCCACATCCCGAGTTTCGCCACGATGAACCGCATCCAATATTCCTTGACGCTTTCGGCGCTGAATGCCCATCGGAAACGCCCCGAATACGTCCTTCCAATTTCCATCGGAGACCGATGCCGCCAGCTTGATCAGGTATTCATT
>JAPKDW010000090.1 GCA_028822375.1 Opitutaceae bacterium
TTGCTCGAAAAATGGGAATCAGATGTTGAGAGCGTTTATCGAACAGCCTGGCCCAAGGCGAAGATTCACTGGATCAATTGCGATTCCATGGTTTCGGATCTGGGATTTCTTCACTGCGCGACGATTACGGTGCCACTGTTGGCGACGGATTGATCGTCGTCCAGCTTTTGGAAGAAGACTCTGAAGTAGCTCAAACACAGCTCTTCTGTAGGAGCGGGTTTACCCCGCGATAAACGGTCGACTGAAATCGCGGGGTAAACCCGCTCCTACAAAAAAAAGACCCTCGCAGTTAAGCGAGGGTCTCGAAATTTTGAATTTACTATCCGACTAGAAGCTAAAGGTGTTCGTTAGGAACCACTGTTGCTCGACCGGAATACGTACGAATGTTGTCGTTCCGTCCGGATTGAACTCGATCGGAATGTCTTGGCTTCCATTCTTGCGATACAGGTTACGAGCGTTGAGCTGTATGCTCCAATCAACCTTGTCGTTCATGATCCTACGACGGTAGCGGTTCCGCTTTTGGCGACGGATTGATCGTCGTCCAGCTTTTGGAAGAAGACTCTGAAGTAGCTCAAACACAGCTCTTCTGTAGGAGCGGGTTTACCCCGCGATAAACGGTCGACTGAAATCGCGGGGTAAACCCGCTCCTACAAAAAAAAGACCCTCGCAGTTAAGCGAGGGTCTCGAAATTTTGAATTTACTATCCGACTAGAAGCTAAAGGTGTTCGTTAGGAACCACTGTTGCTCGACCGGAATACGTACGAATGTTGTCGTTCCGTCCGGATTGAACTCGATCGGAATGTCTTGGCTTCCATTCTTGCGATACAGGTTACGAGCGTTGAGCTGTATGCTCCAATCAACCTTGTCGTTCATGATCTTACGACGGTAGCGGATGAAGGCATCGCCATTGATGTCGTCCGGTCCCATCCAAGGATTCAACACGTCAGGAATAGTGTTTGCGGCATCGTCAAGCAGGTTCGGATAACCGCCGGCAATCGCATCCTGGTAGCGCAAGCTGCCGCCAACTGAGACATTCTTGAAGGCGCCTTCGAGGAAGTCATAGCGAGCGGTTACGTTGATACGCCATTCGCGCTGCTCAGGCAACTGCGTGCCATCCAAGGCCTTCGCCAAGGCCATTGGACGCAGCACTTGATTTTCGAAACGTCCGCCGATCTGGTCTCCCTCGCGTTGATAGGGCGAGCCTCGCAAATCCCAAAGGCTATGGCCGCCGAGAGGCGCCTTCAAGCGAGCAGCCTGCTCGTTTGCCAGACCAATTGCAACCGGACCCGTATTCGATGTGACCGTCTTCTGCTTGGCGACATTCGCCGAGAGCGTCAGGTTGCGGGTCACTTGGCCGATGATGTCGATTTCCGTACCCGTAGCGACGAAGTCGCGAGTCGAGTTCAAACCCGGTGTCGGATCACGAAGATCCACAACCTCGCCGCTTTCCAGCGTTTCCACGCGGTGATTGCTAATAGTCTGCAATTCGGGAACGACCGCATTGATGATCGCAGCGTAATAATCATCCCAGGAAGCCACGCCGATCAAGTCCGCTCCCGTGCCGCTGATACGCTGACGATTGTTAGGAGACGTGTCCGGAGTATAGGACGCGTCGGACCCTGGAGTAGCCGTGTAATTTCCTCGATTAGCAAAGAAATCCGCGTAGTCGCCGGTTACGTTCGGGTCCGGCAAATAACCGTCCGGAAAGAGATTGGTCGAGGTATCGTTCTCGGCCGAGGTGATACGGTCGAGATAGAAGCCGATGCGACCGTTGACGTTATTTACAGCACCACCCAGGTTGGTCCGGTCGTTGGCAAGCGCCGTTTCGAATTCGTTGTAGCGAATCGAGAGTTTGCCTTCGAACAAGGAGACTTGGAAGCCCTTTTCCTTGGTCGTGCCCAATGGCGAAGCCAACGACTCTTTGAGCAGGTTCACCGAAACACCCGCCGGCTGAAAGCTGTCCGCCTCGTAGTAGTGGGCCTGAAGGTCCATGCCAAAAGGCAATTCGAAGAGAAGATCCTCAGGGAACTTCACAACCAAACTCTTCGTGCTAGTGTCGCCCGAATTGACGCTATCAGGCGCATCTTTGAAATAGAGCAGATCCGTATTGTAGGTACCGTCCTCTTCGTTAAGACCAGGCAAGTCCAGGCGAGTAGCGCCATCAGGACCAGCCGCGCCGTAACCGCCAGGATTCGGAGCAAGCCACGCTTCCTGCGTGTCCGACCGTTCCGCATATAAAGCAACGATATTACCATTGAGGAAGGTACTCTGTAGCGAGAAGGCTTCAGACTCGAGAACGCTCTTGTTGAAGTTCGCCGGGTTCTCGTTTTGGATGATACGCCAGATCGCTTGTTTGTCGGTCTTCTCCGCATTGTCGAAGTACCAGATGCCGTATTCGTCCCCAACCTTCGGGAACGGTACAGAAATACCGCCATCGATACGCACTTGGTCCGCACTGGTGAAGCCGCGCGCATCCGGTCCCACGTAGACTTGAGTCTTCACGATTCGGCGGAAGTTGTTGCTCAAACCGTTGGAGATAGCCGCGGAGCCCGGGTTTTTGGTATCGTCAGCCCACCAGGAACCGCGATATTGACGGGTCAGGTCGACGTTCTCGCGTGCTTCATAGAGACCGGTTACCGTGTGCTTGCCGAGAATCTTCCCCCATCTGTCATTGCGCATGACATCAGCAAAGTCGAGTGTACCGAATGCCGTGGCGCGAAACGTATCCTGCTCATTGCGGCGATTCCGCTCCCAGTTGTCGCCCCAAAAGACGATTGGACGACCCAGGTTCTCATTGGCCAAGCGATCGGCAAAACTATCGAAGTTCGAGTCGCCAGGAGACTGGGCCTCCGTAATATCCAAATTGATTCCCTTGTCATTGCCCGTGTCGAATGGCGTGAATTCGTACTGAGTACGCGTTTGCTCGTCGAACGCAACCTCGATACCCGCTTTGCCGTTCCAGAGCTCTTGGACGAGGAACACCTGATTCATGTCGAATTCGGTGTTTACGTTATTGGTTGTCCCCATCCAAAGGTTGTTGTGGTAGTCGAAGACATTACGATCGCGCAGAGACGCGGCCGAGAAACCCGTACCGCCCGTCGCCGCATTTGTCCATTGGTAGTCCTGCGTGTTGAAGCCGCGCGGACGAAAGCGAGCCATGATGCCTTGGATACCGAAACCGCCCAGAGCACCTGACAGAAGCGGATCGTTCCAGCCAGGTGTTTGGGAATCATGCGAATTGAAGTTGACCGCCGGATACAGAAAGTAAGGGTGCCTACTTACCTGGCTATTGCGACCGCCCATCGTCGGATCGTCCTTGTTCGGATTGCCCCATTTGAAGCGGTCGATTGTCGTACGCGGTACAAATTGGCCTTCCGTAGCGATGAAATCGTCACGGGTATAGGATTCGGAGAGAACACCGTCCGGAATCGTTTCGATGCCAGAATCCAAGACACTGCGCACTTGGGCCTGAGTCAAAGCCCCATTGTTTATATCATCGAGGTCCGTGCCGGGCACGCTGAGGATGCGGTTGACGTCTTCCTGCGTTCCCAGGCCGTTCCACCAAGAGGAGTACAAATCCGTCGGCGGGATGACGTCTGGCGGGTTAGAGTTGATTTCGCCCATCTCGAAGCTGCCGCGCATGGAGGTGCGGCCGAGCCAGTTGGAGTTCTCGTTCTTGGCCAAGGTCAAATCCCAAGCCGCGTAAAAACGAGTGTCTTCCGTGAACGCAGGATCCTGTTTATACTTGGTCTCTTCCAACAGGCCTGCGACGCGAATCGCCAAACGGTCTTCGATCACCGTACGACCGATATCAAAGGTGCCGCGAGTCGATCCACGATGCCCGAAACGAAACGAGATATTGTTAGTGTCCTGGCCGATGTGAGCTCGTTTTAGGCCATTGTTGATGACGCCACCGGGAGAACCGAGTCCGAACAGAATCGAATTCGGGCCGCGATTAACCGTCACGCGAGAGGTATTGTAAGAGTCGAACGGAATGTCCGTCTGGAAGTAGTCGCGGGTCAAGTTAGCACTGACCAGACCGCGGACGCGTTGACCGCGCTGCGGGTTGACGCGAGACTCGACGGTTCCGTTGCCACCATCCGAATTGGAAAAGTTTCCGAGAACGCCACCGACTTCCATACTGCCGATGAACGAAAGCAAAGACTCACCATCAGTAGCGCCGGTGTCTTGCATGAACTCCTCGGTGATAACCGCAATAGATGCCCCAAGGTCGCCGATATTCGAGCGAACGCGCGAACCAGCCAGTGTTGTAGTAGCCCGATAGCCGACATCATCGGCTGCGGTAACCGCAAATGGAGACAATTCGAAGACTTCATCCTCGTCATCCTGGGCCTGCAAAAACAGCCCCGTAGTTAAAAAGGCAGATAACGCTAGCCTAGTGATATTCATTTTCATCATAGTATGTGGGTTTCTAGTTCTACTTGCACCTGCCAACACAAAAAGCCTGAAGCAAAAATGCTTCACGGCTCAGGGAATCAGCAGCGGTTTGTAAAAGTTTTGTGGAAAATGGGAATTTGGAGTAAAGAAGCTCTAAAGGGGAAAACGGGAGCAGCCCGGGCGGATGAATTTATTGTTGCGGACCATCTTTTTTCCTGCACACAAAAACTTATTTCAGAGACACAATGTCAACAATTTTTTTCAATAATCTGAAGTAAGAGCAAGCGCTGCATTTGTACACATGCATCATTCCTTGTGCTTTTCACTTTCATACCGTCCAAACGTCGATCCGCAGAAGCCAATTTGATAAAGCCCGCATCAAATCCTGGCATAGGTAGGCTGATAACGCTCCAAGCGTCGGCTTCATCGGTCATGATTTTGGCATCCCTCAAGCACCCCTTCTTTTGCGCTTTTTGTGCCATTTTGCGGCCAATAATCCTCAATCAATCGTACAGGATATCCAGAAAACAAGATTACGTGTGAAGCGGTTGACGAAACCGAGTCCGGAGGCCTCGATCCACCTGTCTATTCAAGAAAGTGGCGCGAGACGTCTCGGCTCGTGTTTCTCTAATTGGTCCAACTCTCAGGAAACCAAAAAAACACGACAGGAAACAAGGCGTTTCAAAGTAGACGAGTTTTCACCCAGAAACCCCTGCAAAATGGTAGCGGCCCAAAAACATCAACGCGCCTCCGACTCGATATACTCGTCGACCATTTGCTCCAACACCGTAAGCGGCAGCGGACCTCCCCGTAAAACCACATCGTGAAACACGCGAATATCGAATCGATTCCTCAACGCCTTCTTGGCCTTTTCTCGTAATTCCAGGATTTTAAGCATCCCGATCTTGTAGGCCGTTGCCTGCGACGCCATCACGATGTGTCGCTCCACCATTCGAATGCAATCGCGCTCCGTATCAGGCGTATTCTGGCGATAGTAGGCAATCGCCTGTTCACGCGTCCAACGCTTCGCGTGAATTCCAGTATCCACAACCAGACGACACGCCCGCCAAAGCTCCATACTGAGGCGCCCGAAATCGGAATACGGATCCTCATACAGCCCCATCTCCTTGGGAATCTGCTCGCAGTAGAGGCCCCAGCCTTCTATGTAAGCCGTGTATCCACCTAGCTTTCGAAACTTCGGAATCCCCTCCAACTGCTGAGCTAAAGCCAACTGCATATGGTGCCCAGGAATCCCTTCATGATAGGCCAACGCTTCCAATTTGTATTTCGGCATATTTGCCGTATCGAAGAGGTTCGCATAATACGTTCCAGGGCGGCTTCCATCTGGCGCTGGTCGCTGATAAAACGCAGTGCCAGCAGATTCCTCGCGAAACGCTTCCACCCGCTTCACAATAAGCTCCGCCTTTGGCTTCGTCAGAAACAGCTCATCTAACCTTCCTTTCATATCATCGATAACCGCGACTGCCCGATCAAGATAAGCCTGCTTCCCTTCATCGTCATTCGGATAATAGAACTGCGGGTCGGTTCTCATGAATTCGAAAAAAGCCTGCAAGTTCCCATCGAACCCAAGGGTCTTCATTATTTCCCGCATCTCATCATGAATACGAGCGACCTCGCTTAAACCGATCTTATGAATCTCCTCCGACGATAGCTCCGTCGTGGTTGTCAGTCGCAATGCTTCGTCGTAAAAGGCTCCACCGTCCTTGAATTTCCATACGCCATCATCCGTCGTGGCCTTGGCTTCCTGTTTTTCGAGAAAGGCTATCAAGCGATCATAAGCGGGTTTGACGACCTCGACCAAGGCCTCGCTGGCTTGCTTTTGCAGCATCACTTTCTGCGGCTCGTCCATATCAAGAGCCTGCAGCTTTTTCCTAAAATCTCCCCACAAGGCCGAATCCTCTCCCGACTCGTCGAACGGCGCTCCGGATATAATATTGCGACACGATTCTATCGCTCTTGGGAATACGAATTTCGGCGGGATCACTCCTAATTCATCGCGCAGCTTTAGATTCTCGAGCAATTGCTCGAACACCTGCTCAACGCCATTCAAGCGAGAAACGTATGCCTTCGCGTCGCGCGCGTCCGCCACTAAATGCATATTGATCAAAAACGAGGCGATATCGGTGTGACGCCCGAACATTTGATTCACCGGGTAGTTATAAAGGCGATACTTGAAATGATTGACTGCATTCTCCGCATTCTGAAGAGCTAATCGGTAGCTAATCTTCGTCTGGAGGTCGAGAAAGTCATAGTTGATCGACGACTTCAGCCATTCCACATTTTCTTTAGTGAACTCCAATTCGCGCAGCTCGATCTCATCGGAATCGTTATTCCAATCCCCGTAGTCCTTTTTGATCCCAAGGTAAGTCTGCCACTCCGGGAAACGGTCCACTTTCTCGTTGTAGATTCGCTCGAAGAACGCATTCGCCTTCTCGGATTCCGCCACGACTTTGGGATTCAGCTCCACAGGCAATCCGACGGGCGCCAGAAGAATAAACAACAAGTAGGGTATCAGATGCTTCACCATGTTCATGAACTACCACGAAAGCGCATCGGATCAATACTCAAAGTAGCTCAGCGCTCTTCGATAGAGAAAGGCAGGGCAGCATCAGTCTACCCCCCATAGCCAAAGGCGACCGCCGGGCCGAGGCTGCAGCAGAATCCTAATTTCACCCAGGCTCCTCGCCGACTAGTACGAGGGCCTCTTTTGCAGATCTGTAGGAGCGGGTTTACCCCGCGATTTCCTAATTCGAAACTGAAAACCGAATAGATAAACAATCCTCGCGGGATTAACCCGCTCCTACGATTGTCCTAATTACATAGATACGAATCAAGGGACGAACTCTCGATCAATCCGTCGCCAAAAGCCGCACCGTAATGGTCGCGCAGTGAAGAAACCCCAGGTCCGAAACCATGGAATCGCAATTGATCCAGTGAATCTTCGCCTTGGGCCAGACAGTTCGGTAAACGCTCTCAACCTCTGATTCCTATCATTCGACAATCCCTGCCGGGCGAGCATCGGCGCTCATCTCCTCCTGAAACGTAATCGCCATGCCTCGAAGCTTACGATTTATAGTCGAATTCCGAACCGTTTTCGATTCGCCTGGATCCGCTTCCAAATCATATAGCTTAAGCGTTGGATTCAATACGAGCTTCCACTTATCCCACCGTACCGCAGCCAAAGCGCCGTAGCTGCCATGATAGAAAAACGCCTGCAAGTACTCGTCTCGGTCGAACAACGGCGCCCACTCTCCTGCCTGATCCCAAGAACGTCTCAGAGGCACATCCGCATTAAGCGACAAACCAGCCGACGGCGATGGAACCGTATCCGTTTCCCCAGACAACAGTGGACTAATATCTCGCCCATCGATCACGCGATCCTCCGGCACGCGTATCCCTGCAAACGAAGCTAATGTCGGGTACCAATCCATCGCCGCCACAACAGCCGAAGACTCGTGCCCCGAACGAATCCCCACTCCAGGCCCCCAAGCGATGGCCGGTACGCGAAGCCCGCCTTCGTAGGTCGATAGCTTTCTCCCCTTAATCGGTTGATTCTTATTCCTTCCCGGTCCCCGGCCATTGTCCGAGGCGTATACCACGATCGTATTGTCCTCAATCCCCAGCCGCTTAAAAGCATCGAAAACACGCCCCACCTGAAAATCTATTTCCTGAATCGCATCTCCGTATTCACCAAACTCCGACGAACCTTTGAACGGCTCGCTCACCCCCAAGGGATTGTGCAGCATCGTATGCGGCAGATAGAGAAAGAAAGGATCATTTCCTTGTCGCTCCATGAATGCGATTGCCTCGTCCGTATAGATTTTCGCTAATTCCGACGGATCCGCTGGACGTTTAACGACTTGATCCCCTCTCATCAACGGCACGCCCCCTATATCTTCGAAGTACACAATCTCAACTGGATCCAAGTTGTGCAGCAAGCCGAAGTAGGAATCGAAGCCCTGCTGCTCAGGCAAGAACTGCGGAAAGAACCCCAAATGCCATTTCCCGATGCATGTTGTCGCGTATCCATTTTCTTGAAATAATTCGCCAAGCGTTAACTCGCTCGGATTCAGACCCCGTCGCGAATCCGCCCTTTGCACCCAAGTCTCCATCCCCACTCGCCGAGGATAACTTCCCGTAAGCAAGCCCGCCCGCGAAGGACTGCAAATCGGCGCCGCTGCATAATAGTCCGTAAACCGCACGCCCTCCTCCGCCATCGCATCGATCCGAGGCGTTTCAAACTCCGTCGCCCCATAACACCCTAAATCATAATAACCCTGATCATCTACAAAAATGAAAACAACATTGGGACGATCAAGCTCTGCCTGCTGCCCAAGACAGATTAGAGCGATCAAAGGAAAAAAGAAAAGAGGGGCAGATTTCAATTTCATCACATCATAAACAACAGCCAAATTGAGCCTGATATCAAATTAAATCCAACTATCCGAAAAGAAAACCCGCATAGGATCGGAGCAATCCCGCGATAGTGCAAACATACACAGAATAGTACACGCAGACTGATATCCACGCGCCACGATATCCCGACGCGCCGGGAAGGACACTGCCATTTCACAAAAAACGCTAAACACCTACCCGTTTCAGTAATGTATTCAATTTTACAAGTATCGCCTATCAAAACAAGTCTAACACAGATCGCTTTTGAAGCGCTTCTAGGTAGGCCTGCTTGTCCCTAAGCAGCCGCGCGCAGCCATAGCAGCTCAACGGTTCGTTGGGACAACGAACCCTACCCTACAAAAAGCGACAGAAAGAAGCGCATCGATTGCTCAATTAACTTCATCCCAAATCAACATCAGTGTCCATCAGTGTAATCAGTGGTTAAAAAAAATCTCATTCCCTCAATTCTACCCCAACTCCATATTCGCGCTTCACTCAAACGATAACATGCGCTTTGCTGAGCGACATGAACCCCGCGCAACTCGCCAAGATTCACTCAATAGTCGAAGAGCGTATCAATGAAATAGAAGCCTTCCTTGCTCAGGATGATCCCGAATCAAAACCAGTTGCCCCCGATGTCGCTATCGGCCGACTATCCCGACTCGATTCGATGCAGGCCCAGCAAATGATCCTCGCTCAGCAGCGAAGACAGCGCGAGGAGCTCGAGCACCTCCAAAGCGCACTCGAACGAATCGACAAGGGCACTTACGGAAACTGCGCCTACTGCCTATCTCCAATCGCCTACGAACGCCTTGAAGCCATACCCGACGCAGTGCTCTGCATCAGCTGCGCTCGATAGATTTTCGAACAACGCTGCGCTTGTTGTTTCTTCCGGCTTCGCCGAGACAGGACGAAACAAATAGGTGTCCCTGCAGGACAAAAGATTCAAATGCAGTCAGGTTAGACAAAAAAGAAACCCCATTATCCGCGAAGCGGGTACCTATTGATTCCGCTTGCGGGAACACAAGACTTTGCCCTTTGCGATCTTCGCGTCCTTTGCGGTTCAGGAAATGGAAACCCAAAATCAACATCAGTTCCTCAGTGGTTTAAAAAAACACCCTCCCCACTTCCAAGCGATTCCTACCTCACCGAGATCGTCAGTTTTTTCTTGCTGTCAGCCGAAACCGATTGCACGCCACTAACGGACTTTAAGATCGGACGACCTTCTCCTACGCGAATAGTGTACTTGCCTTTCGCGTACACCTTAGGTCGATAGCTCTTGCCCTGAACGCGAGTCGTGTAGAGCTCTTCACCCGTCGCCTCATTGACGACCTGAACGACTGGATTCGAGATTCCCTTAAACGAAAGCTCCGGCAAATAGGCCACAGCTTCACGTCCGTCATTCTGGCTCATATTAAACTCCATCGGCCAACCGGGATACTGACCCGAATCGCCCTTGCTCACATCGGCGAATCGTGGCCAACATTCGAATACGACACTTTGGTCCTTTTTATCGAAACGAACCAACCCATATCCATCAGCCCAATCTTCATTCGGATCGCGCTTGCCGCGACGATTCGATTCAGGATCAGGATTAGCGTAGGCCACCATTGTTATCTTATTACCTAAACCATCGAGGTAGTCGCCAGTCCAAGGAAGCGGACTTCCTTCAATCGGATTCTCTCCCGCTTCACCGCCTTCCGGCCACCACCAGCGCGAGTAGTAGTTATTGACGAGAGCTGGGCTGACAAAGGTCACCGGTCCGTCACGATAATTTTCGATGCCGTGATGCGTTACGACCGATAGATGCTGATCGCCAGCCAAGTGGAAAGCCATCGCCTTACGCATTTCCTTCAAGGCATTATTGCGACCCGTTTGCGGCCAGCCATTGCTGTCGAGATCCGCTAGCAAGCGATCCTCGAATCTGCCATGCAAATGCACGGCTCCTGCAAAATTCGTCTGCGACAAAACGCACTTCATATCCGCTCCAGTCCAGTCTTCCGACCAATTCTCGAGAAACGAAAGCTGACGATCTCCCAAAAGCTTCAGTCCAGGTACATCCACCGCCGAGCGCTTGTAAGTCGGCTCGTTGATATGATCCGGGCGCGGACCCATCTTAGGAATCTCGCCATTCGGTCCCGTCTTGAATTTCCGATCCTCGATGATGGCGAAGTCGATACCGCCAACATTGTAACTTGTATAATAAACGCCAATACCTTGAGCGATCGCCGCCGGATCGAATGCGTCAGGCAAATGCCACGTTTGGCATCGCTCCACCATTCGGATGTAGTCCGCAGGGTAGTAATAACCGCCATCGTTGCCTGCTTTGATCAACGCTCGCACGCCGCCTTCGCCCCAAAGGTTTCCTTGGCCGATATCGTGATCGTCGGGAATCGTCACAACCGGACGATCTTTGATGATCTCGCGAAACTGCATTCCCCACATCAACCAACCGGCAGTATGCTCGGTGTGATCGTACGTTTGGTCGCCCGCGAAAAAGAGCATATCCGGATCCTGCTTCTTAAGGTTGGCAACCATCGCATCTCTATCCCCTCGGTCCTGATTCGAATTGCACGAAAGAGAGCCAATAACGATCTCATTCTTGTCATGCGGATTGCGCCGAACCAGTCCTTCGAATACCGCATCCTTGCCATGCTTTACCCGATACGGAACGCTCTTATCCTCATCCCAGCCTTCCAATCGAAAATGGGCCGACCAACCCAACTCATACACCGGAGCCGTCGCGACCTCTTGCCACTCGCCGCCGATTTTCAGCTCCAGCCGAGCCAATCGCGCTTCATCCGGGCGCAACGGGAATAGCTGAGCCGTCATTTTAAGCGTACCGCGATCAACCGTATAAACGGCGAATGCCATCACTTCATCGCGCGGCACCTTAACCATCTCAAGCCAAGTTTGACGGCCTTCGTGCTTCTTATTCCACCACTCGCCCGTCGCTGCCGAGTCGAGGGTTTTCCAATCGGGACCGAAATCCGCAGCAAACGTAGCAGCCGAGCACAGCAAGGCAATCAGGAGACGGATAGGAGTATTCAATTTCATACTTTGTAGATTTGAGTGGGCATTGATCGAAACCACCAGCATCTCGCGATCTCGAACGCCCTCCTTTGCATCGAAATAGATTCCGCATGTCAAAAGAGTTTAATGACATAATAGTTGGGGAAAACGCAGAACAATTGCCCGCTTACCAATACTGATCGAAATCTTGATAAATATAATCGATTTCATCTGTCGCATGGTAGGGTTGCCTGTCCCTAGGCAACCGCATCGGTTGATGAGACCTCCACGGCTACTTAGGGACAAGTAGCCCTACCTGTTTTCGAGAACAGAAAAACAAAGCCACACACAATCTTGAAAACTCAAATCGAACATCGCGCCCGGAGGCCCCCACCCACCTCAGTAAACTCTAGAAAGGTGGCGAGAGACGTCTCGGCTCGCGTTTTTCCCTAGCAAGATCGATTAATGAAAACAGTCTCCAGTCAGCCCTACGTTTCACCAACTCAAACACACGCTAAGAAACCGCTCAATCCACACCTTGTGAATCGTATTACTACAGTCGTCCTCCTCGTCCATTTTCTCTTCCTTAACCTCGGGGCCCAAAACGAGCTCAGCCACGAAGCCCTCTTCGCCCCAAATAAAACATTCCCCTACTTCGAGAATTGCCCATTGCCGACGGGTACCTCCGAAAAGATCTTCGATATCGAAACTGCACGCTTCCTCGCCCAAGCGAGCCTTCTATCCTATGTAAAAGCAGCCAAGTTCATCAAAGCCGAGTTCATCGAATCCGGCTTCAGCGACGTTCGCTTCTTCGACAACGAAGGGACTTTCGCCTTCATCGCTGTCCGAGACGACGCCCTCGTACTCGTATTCCGAGGAACCGAATCCGGAGACCAACGCGACTACGTCACCGATGGCAAAATCATCCAAAACCCCTTCCTCGATTACGGCACCGCTCATCAAGGATTTATCCAAGCCCTCGACTGGATAGACGAAGACGTCGACGCCGCGATCGAGTTTCTCCTTGCCGAAAAACCACGTCAGCTCTGGATTAGCGGCCACAGCCTCGGCGGAGCTCTCGCGACGCTTTACGCCCTGAGACATCCCGAAGACGTAACAGCCGTTTACACCATGGGAGCTCCACGAATCGGTGGCGTGCGTTTCGCCGAAAACGCCGCCAAGACAATCACTCTGTATCGACTCGCCAACGACAACGACATCATTCCCCGACTACCCACTCCACCTTTCTACAAACACATCGGGAAAACCTATTTCATAACCTCATCGTTAGAATTGAAAATCGACCCACCCTTCGCCCAGAAATGGGAAAGCCGCCGAGCCGGCCATGCCAATCTCATCGAAACTCTATTCAAGCAGCACTGGCTCGAAGGCGACTTCCAAGCGATTCCCAGCGACTATATCGTAGACCATTCCCCTCGCCTCTACGCCGAGGCCCTCGCCGCGATCGTCTCAGTCGAAGCGGAATAAATCCGCCAATGAAGATACCTAATGATAGCTGGAATTTTGAAAAGGAATACTTCAACTCTCTCAAGGGGTCTCAATCTCGTTAAACCTTTAGCAAGCTCGCCCATCGATCCCGCATACGTAAGCAAATTCTGAAACCTTCGCGGTTCACGAGTACCGTTTAGCATCTTTTTTAGGGATACAGCCGAAGGGATCGAACCTATCGAACACGTCTCTGTCGATTATTAATCCGTTATCGAAAATCGGGAGGGTTGTTTGTCCCCAAGCAACCGCATCGGTTAATGCGGCTTCCACGATTGCTTGGGGGACAAGTCTCCGCCTTTCAGGTTACGCCCTGCACGCAGGCAACCCTACCTCAAATAGACATCCCTGCTAAATTGACTTCCCAAATCCCGCTAAACTGGGCTAGTCTGCCTTCTTCTTACAACTCAACCTATATTAATCATCCATGGCTAGTATTGCTCTCAAACCCGATCTTCAATTCGGCGTCGTGCCGACTCACATAAAATTCGTCGGAGGACTGGTTCCCGACGAGAATGGCAGACTCCCTCGTGGCGACGATGGAGAGCTTCTAACCCTCACCGAGCTCGCCCACCTTCGAGACATCTCGAAAGTCGCGACAAACTGCACGCAAGTCCCCCTCTTCCCTGGAGTACACACCGGTGACATGGACGACCTCATCAACGGCATCAAAACCCTCGGATTGAAGCCTCACATCATCATGATGGTAGCTGGCGGCAATCCAATGGACCCAGCCGACGAAGACACCGTAGCCCCTGCCCTCATCGAAGGCCTGAAGGTAGCCCAGCAGCATGGCGTCGAGCACGTCTCCTCCACATCCTTCGAAGAATGGATGAAACCCGGCTCTCAAACGCTAACCGGTGATGCCTTCGACGCAGCTGTAGCCCAGCTCGTCAAGCTCCATACTCGCGTCGTTCGCGAAGCGGATGCCGTCGGAAGCTGCGTAAAGGCGTGGCATTTCGAATTCCTACGCGGCATCGAATTCCAAACCTTCACGGATGTCGCCAAAGCCTGGTCATTCGTCAAAGCCGCCAACGAAGCCCTCGGCAGCTCCTTCTTTAAAGTACTCGTCGACGCCGCCCACTGCGGAGACTCGGATCTCAGCATGGAAGAAAACGCCGCGGTCATTCGAGAAATGGGTGAATCCGACGGATTCAGCATGTTCCACGCCTCCGCCCCAACCACTCGCGGCTGCCTTACGACAGACGACGGCTGGATCGGCAACCTTCTCACCGCCTGTGCTGAAACCGGCAAACTCGAAATCGTTTTCGTCGAGCTATTCCATCACGAAGACCCCGCTCTCGAGGGGCTCCGCGAAGCCGACCCTCGCCACGGAATCGACACCACAGACGGACGCACCTATTCAGAAACCGTCTGCGACGGCCTCGCAGACACCGCCCACCGACTCAACAACCTAGTCGCCCGAGGCATCCTGCCTATCCAATAACTCATCATGACCCTTCATCCTT
>JAPKDW010000091.1 GCA_028822375.1 Opitutaceae bacterium
AGCAACGCGCCTTCAAACTATCGCGGGATAAACCCGCTCCTACGATAAGACAAGCGAACCCCTTCACCCTTCAAACGACAATGCCATCCTTACGCCTTAAACCCTACGCCCTACTCCTTATACTCCTCACGCCAGCGACTCTCCTCGCCGAGTTAAGTCTGCCGCATTTTTTCAGCAACAACATGGTCTTGCAACGCGATCGTGAAGTTTCCATTTGGGGCAAGGCCGATCCGGGAGCCAATGTTACCGTCAATTTCAAAGGCCGCCAAGTAAACGTCTGGGCTAAAACGGACGGCAACTGGAACGCCGTAATCGACTCCGGTCCCGCGGATTCAAATGGCGCGAATCTATCGATTTCCAACGGCCAAGAACGAACGACTCTCGAAAACGTGCTCGTTGGCGAAGTCTGGCTCGCTTCCGGACAATCCAACATGGCGTTCGCTATGCGAAGCGTCCCAGCCTACGCGGATATTGTCGCCAACTCAGATCAACCGAACATTCGAATGTTCAACGCCCCCACAGTCACCGCCGTCGAACCGCAATACGACATCGATGGAGAATGGACCGCGTGTAGTCCGGAAACCACAATGGGCTATTCTGCAGTCGCCTATTTCTTTGCAAAAAAACTCCATGCCGAACTCGGCATACCGATCGGCATTATCAAAACCGCCTGGGGAGGAAAACCCGTCGAGGCGTTCACCAGTCGTAAGGCTCTCAACACGCTACCTGCCACCCAAAAGCTTGTCAAAGCAGCCATCCAAAAAGACTCCTCCTACGATCTCTCCAGAGCCCAAGCATTCTACGAAAAGCAACTCTCCAAATGGAAGCAAGCCACCGCTGAATGGCGCGTAAAGCCCGCCAAGGACCGTGGACGTAGTCCTCGCAAACCAAGCCTAGCCAAACGCGCCCTCGACACCGAAAGTCAACCAGGCGTTCTCTTCAATTCCATGATTCATCCATTCGCTGGATACACCATGCAAGGCGCAATCTGGTATCAAGGCGAAGCCAACGCAAAAGAAGGCAAGGTACCCTACGATCTCACTCTCCCGTTAATGATCCGCGATTGGCGAGCTCATTGGAACGATGCCTTCGCCTTCAATTCCGTTCAACTTGCCAACTTCCGCCAACCTTCGACCGAACCCGGTACGCAAGACTATTGGGCTCTGCTTCAGGATCGCCAGCGCCTCATTCTCGATACGACTCCCAAAACCGGAATGGCAATCATCAATGATGTAGGCGAGGCCGACAACATCCATCCCAAAGACAAAAAGACGGTCGGCAACCGCCTCGCTCGTTGGGCCCTAGCGAAAACCTACGGACATGCAATTGTACCCTCCGGCCCGCTCTACCTCTCCAGCCAAATCAAAGGCAAATCGATGAACGTAACGTTTCAATACATTGGCAAAGGTCTCGAATCCCGTGACGGAAAGCCTCTCAAGCGTTTCGAAATCGCCGGAGCCGACAAAGTTTGGCACTGGGCCGATGCGAAGATTACCGCTCCCGACACTATCCGCATTAGCAGCTCCAAGGTCAAAAAACCCGCCGCCGTCCGTTACGCCTGGGCCTCAAACCCAGAAGGAGCCAACCTCGGCAATAGCGAAGACCTGCCTGCCTCAATCTTCCGCACTGACAACTGGGACGACGTAGAGTAAAATAGCCACGAGGTACTCAAAAGGTAGCGACCGATCTTCCCGCTCAGCGCATACGCGTCAACTTAGGCCTACACGGTTACGAATATTGCAGATCCCACGCCGAAGTCTCGACGTAGCTACGACGCAAGGCGGCGTGGTTTTGCTCCGTCATCTGGGTCAATCCGAGCAATCTGTGGGCAAACACTACGCCCAGGCTTGGCGGATCGCACGGAGCCAATTGCCATGCATGATTCCCTCTACATCCGCTTCCTTGTATCCACGTCTCGCAAAAATATCCGTCAAGGACTGCAGATCGGCAATCGACTTTAAATCCTGGGGAGTCTGTTCATTGCCAAAACCACCATCCAAATCGGATCCGATTCCGCAATGCTTCGACGAACCGGCAATTTGACAAACATGGTCAATATGGTCCGCGATTGCTTCAAGCATTAGACCAGATGATTCCGGAGTCGTCTCTCCTCGTATCCAATTCGGAACCAGCATCCATCCATCGAATACAGCGCCAATCACCGCATCCCGCTCAACAAGAGCCCTTATTTGCTCATCGTTCAACTGACGTTGATTCGGCACCAGCGACCGGCAATTGCTATGACTAGCCCATAGCGGACCATCATACAAATCAAGCGCCTCCCAAAAACCTTCATCGGTCAGATGCGTTACATCCAAAATAATCCCAAGCTGCTGCATCTCTTTCAGCAATTCTCGTCCAGCTGGCTCCAATCCGCCTTCCGAGCCCGTCCCTGGAGCGTAACGCCCAGGACCGTAGTGAGCTGGGCCAAGCGCTCGCAGACCATAGTCGTAAGCTCGTTGCAAGTAGCTCAAATCCAAAAGTGAATCCGCGCCTTCCAAACTCAAAATATACCCAAGCGGCAAATCGGCATTCGGCCTACTACACGATTCCGCATGAGCATCAAGCTGGGCCAAATTACTAATTTGTCGCATCAACCCGCGTTCCTCCATCGCCCGGTACCAAGCAAGTTGACCTTGGGTTTGAGCCCAAGCGATCTCCGGACTGTTCCAGGCTGGAACCGTACTTTTCTTAGAAACGCTGTGCCCTATTTGCGTTGCAATGCAAATTCCGATTTCGGCCGCCTTCATTTCCGGAAGCGACACCGTCGCCCGTGTCCGCCCAGGAAGGTCTTTCAAACCGATTTCGCGTTCACGCAGATCAGTCAGCGTATCGGTTAAATCGCGATTCCACAAAATCGCATTCATTGAGAGATCTAAATGGGCATCGAACAAGAACATGGCGAATTTATATTATGAATACAGAAACAAATGGCCCGCGCTCTTCTATTCGAGCTCGAATATGCCCTCAACTTCGACGGGAATATTCCCTGGCAAGGACCCCATCCCGATAGCGCTACGAGCGCCAACTCCGGCTTCTTCGCCGAATACCTGCGCAAACAATTCACTACACCCATTAATCACCGCTGGATGCTGTTCGAAATCGGAAGTGCAATTCACCATGCCCAGCACCTTGACCACCCGCTTAACCTTGTCGAGCGAACCTAATGCCGAACGAAGCGTCGCCAGCATAGCAAGACCTGTCTGTCGCGCGGCGTCGTACCCAGCTTGTTGATCGATCTCTGAACCAACTCGACCCAAGATGAGCGTACCATCCGAACGCAAAGGTCCATGTCCCGATAGATAAGCAACGCCATTTAAAATGACGATAGGTTTATAAACTCCCATCGGGGCTGGAGCCGGAGGCAGTTCGATATTTAATTCGGCAATCTTTGCTTCTGCATTCATAGTCATTAAAATTTGGATTCGAGGGATTGAAGAAAACGTTCTAATAATTGATCTTACAAACTGAAAAAGCGAGCCGAGACGTCTCGCACCACCTTTCTCCAGTTGAATAAGGTGGATCGAGGCCTCCGGACTCGATGTTCTGCTTGAGATTTTAGACTTTTTGAAAAGTCTCCACATTCCTAAATCCACGCAATCGCAAAGTCGCCTGCAACAATCCGATCAAATGTGTTTCTTTCTATCGTATGGTAGGGTTGCCTGTCCCTAGGCAACCGCATCGGTTCAAGCCACTTCCGCGGCTGCTTGGGGCCAAGCAGCCCTACCAGCTTTCAATGCCCAAAAAACAAGTGACAGAAAGAAACCTGCTCGCCCAGCTTCTCAAAAAGCTTCGTTTCAATCCCTCTCGAACGAGATAAAACCATTGAGCTTTCCAATCGTTGCAACTATCCAGTTCATCATGTCGATGTTCCGGTTCCCCCTAAACCTCCTCTTTAAAAAGCCCGCAATTCTCCGCGCTACCTCGATCTTTGCGATCATCGCATTTTCCCTCATTACGAGCGGTTGCAATCAGTCGAAGAAACCAATGGCAGGAATGGGCATTATGATTGGCGAAGCGACCGATAAAAGCGCCCTTGCTCAAGTTCGATTAACACTCGGTGATAGATTGCTGGAAAACGACGTTGAAGGAACACCTGGCATCGTCGAGTTCACTCTTTCGACCGAGAAAGATGGAGTAGCGCGTGACACCCAAACAATTCTCGCTACCGCGAATCGCGATTTCATTACGCGCGCGTCATGGAACAACCTACAGCCCAATACCAGATACATATGCCGAACCAGAATCGGGTTCGAGTTGGACCAGTTATACCCAGGACCCAGCGCCACTTTCAAAACACTTCCCGGACCGACAAGTTCAGATTCCGTAGAATTCGCTGTCGTTACCGGAATGAACTACGCCAAGTTCCACGGAGATAATCGGATCGACGGCAGTATCCACCTTTTGCATAACGCAACTGAGCTCCCCGAGCCCTACTCGGGAAAAGACAAACACTTGGGATATCCAGCCCTCAAAACATTGCTCGACCTGAAGCCCGATTTCTTCGTCGGAACGGGCGATAATATTTACTACGACACGCCCAAGGAACCCCGGGCCGAATCAATCACTGAAATGCGTCAGAAATGGCATGAACAATTCGTACAACCCCGGTTTCGCGATCTATTCGCCGAAGTCCCCACCTTCTGGGAAGTCGATGACCATGACTACCGGATCGACGACGGCGACAATTCCGGAGACTACTCTCCATCCCCCGAAGAGGCCCGTAAGATGCTATTGGAGCAACTCCCCATTGCTCCCGTCGAAAACAAATCGGCTAAGACTTACCGCACGTATCGCGTAAATGGAGACCTTCAAATTTGGTTCATGGAAAACCGGATGTACCGCAGTCCTAACGCGATGGCAGATGGACCCGCAAAGAGCATCTGGGGAAAAGAGCAAAAAGAGTGGTTAAAATCGACCCTAAAATCCAGCGATGCATCTTTCAAAATAATGATCTCCCCAACCCCAATGATCGGACCCGACTCGCTCCACAAGACGGACAACCACGCGGATATAGGCGGATTTCAAAACGAACGGGATGAATTCTTCTCTTGGCTAATCGAAACGGGATTGAACAAGGAAAACGTCTATATCGTGTGCGGCGACCGACATTGGCAATACCACTCGATATCGCCCGAAGGAATTGAAGAGTTTTCAAGTGGAGCTCTTACGGATACGAATTCCCGATTGGGCGTAAATCCAGGCGATCCAAATTCAACCGATCCTCAGGGAACGATTAGACAAGTGTATACGCAAAATCCTCGATCGGGTGGATTCTTGCTAGTAAGAACGACTCCAGAGACAGGCTCCGATAAAGCTAAGCTGACATTTGATTTCCGTGATGAACAGGGTATCGAACTCTACAAGCATACGAAAAATAGAAACTAGTTCGAACTCCCTAAAAAGAAATCGTTCGACCTATTTTCTGGCACTCCTCTTCGGATTCGGAGCTTCCTTCGCAATCGCCGAAACCCCTTCGAAGCCCAACGTACTCTTCATTGCAATTGACGATCTGAATACGCGTTTAGGCTGCTATGGCTTCGATCATGTCTCCTCGCCGCATATCGACAAACTAGCGAGCGAAGGAATTCGCTTCGACAAGGCTTATTGCCAGTACCCCTCTTGCGGTCCAAGCCGAACGTCGGTGCTTACCGGTCTTCGCCCTCAAACGACCGGCATGATCAATAACCGAATGACTTTCCGCGAGCTCGCTCCCGATGCTGTAACATTGCCGCAATTGTTTCTGAAAAACGGGTATTACACGGCACGTGTAGGAAAGATATTCCATCAGCGAGTTCCCCTTGATATCGGAACAAGCGGCTCGGATGATCCAGCATCCTGGAGCGAAGCTGTAAACCCAATTGGTCGCGACAAAGACGAAGAACAATTGATGACGATCTACACGCCGCAATTGCATATTTCAAACACCATGGGCTACCTAAAAGCAAATGGCAGCGACGCGGAACAAACCGATGGAAAAGTCGCCGATGAGACCATTCGCCTCTTGGAGGAAAACAAAGACAAACCCTTTTTCATAGCTGCCGGATTTTATCGTCCCCACACCCCCTACATCGCCCCCAGAAAATATTTCGACCGTTACGACTTGGACGAAACTCAAATGCCAAAATTGCCGGCAGGCTATCAAGACACCGTACCCGCATCCGCCTTAAGCTCTACTCCCGAATGGCCAAATTTCAACACAACGGAAAAAGAAGCCCGAGAATGCAAATTGGCATACGACGCTTGTATCTCATTCGTGGATGCGCAGGTAGGTCGACTCCTATCCGCTGTGGATGAGTTAGGGTTAAGGGAGAATACGATCATCGTTCTCTGGGGAGATCATGGCTACCACCTCGGCGAACACGGACTCTGGCGCAAAAATAGCCTATACGAAGAATCCGCACGAGCGCCGTTGATCATCTCTTCTCCCGGAATCGCGACTAACGCCCACGATTGTGAGCGTATCGTCGAGTTTGTAGACATCTATCCCACCATTGCCGACTTAGCAGGACTCACTCCTCCCAATAATATTGAAGGCGTAAGTTTACGTCCCTTGATGGAACAGCCCGATGCTCAATGGAATCGACCTGCCTATATCCAAACCCTATTCGTCGATGTCCCAGGCTATAGTATTCGCACTGACCGCTGGCGGTATGTCGAGTGGGGAAAGCAAGGAGATAAAGGAATCGAACTCTACGATCAACTCAACGACCCAAGCGAGATGAACAACCTCGCCGGTTCGGAAGACCATTCGAAAACGATCAAACGATTGCGAAAACTCGTGCTCCAAAACTGGGGAGCGAAATAGCGATACAGGTAGGGCAACGACGTCCCGGCGTGCCGCAATGCATTATTCTTCCAATGCGGCACGCCGGGAGGTCGTTGCCCTACCATACTCTAAAGCTTAATCGAAACGTCGCTCGTTTTGGCTTCTTCAACGACGAAAACCTCCCGAGCAACAACATCGTCGTTCCGAGATACGATAATCGTGTATTTGCCAATCAATAACGATTCAACCAAATGCTCACGACCTTCCAGGTACTGGTAACCCGCCACAATCTCTAAACCGCCAATCGTGGTCGGCTCCGAAAATTCTTCAATCTCTACTTCGATTCGATCCTTCGACTTCCCACCTTTCACTCGAATTTGAACCTTCCCTACGATCGCTTCCAATTTTTGGATACCAAGATTAACATTGCCCGACTCCTCCATTACGATCGAAATATGCTTATCTCGATAACCTGGTTTCTTCATCAGAAGCGTATGCTCCCCCGCCCTGACCTTGCCTACAGTAAACGGAGTCGTGGCCAATCGCTTTCCATTCATAAAAACCTGCGCCTTTGAAGGATCCGTTCGAATCGTCAATTCACCTGGCTCCTGATTGATAATCGATGCGGTTATCGCCTTCCTCCGCTCAGACCATTCGCTCTTAAGCTCACGGCCTAAGCCCTTTTCGAAATCACTCATGGCCAATCTAATCCGTTCATCAAATGCGAGAACATCATCCCTCGAGCTTTTCTCCGAAAATAGACGCGCTTCCTGAAGCAAAGCCTGGTAGCGTTTCATCCGATCCAATCTCGTCACTTTTAGAGTATCCACCCTTCCTGCAAGACCGTTGACAAGCGATTGCTGCACTCCATCGCGAAGGGCCAAAAGCTCAATCTCTTTCGCATAGCGGTTCAATACTTCCTTCGTATTCCACTCCGTCAACTGACTAACCCCCGTACTCAGGTTTTTCGAATCACGAATCGTCTCTTGGCTATACTTCTCCTCAGTTTGTTTCGGCATATAGACCTGAGTCCAATACCAAATTCCACCGCCAATCAGCGCCAGAACAAACAATCCAAAGAGTATACCCGATGATTTACTGGATTTTTCCGCACGTCGTCTCCGGTCGCGTGAAACCGATCCGGGCGTACCTAATTTATCGTTACTCATAATGGAATCTCCTGCAGGGCAAACAAACGTCGCTGCCCCAGAAGAGCAAGACATTCGTAAACGAACGAATCCCAATCAATCCGCCGGTAATGGAGCGACCTACTGGACTAATTTCGGGTTCGATTTGGTGGGGACAGGCGCGTTGGTGTCCTTGACCCAAGCCATCAACTCGGCGTGAAGTTGCTTGGCCTTGGGGGGCACCTTCCGGGCGAGATCGTTTTCCTCGGAAAGGTCGTCACACAAGTTGAAGAGCTTGTAGTTATCGTACTCTTAGTAAGGAATCCAATAATTAGCCTGTCCCTAATTCTAACTATACACACGTGCTTGTCCTAAGCAGCCGCACGCAACCTAATTCAACTCAGCGGTTCGTTGGGGACAACGAACCCTACTCTTGAGATTGCCAATCGTCTCGATACCCCTGAAAGAGTCAGACAATCATAAACAAACCCGCAACTCGGGCTACTACCGTACTTCCCAGCTTCGTCATACGGTACAAGCAATACATATTCGATTTGAGGCCTTGAATAGTACAGGGACTATTACTCAGCGGAAATATCGCTGGCGGTGATCCTTCTTGATCGCTCAGTCGTAAACTGCTTAATCAACGCTAGAACTCGCAGGCCCCTACTACGACCTAAGCGATACCACATACGCATCAATGAAGCTGTCCTTCTTATTCATTCTCTCTACCACGGTTCTCATTTCTTGTTCCGTAACGGAGCAAAACGAACCTCAAGCCGATCCAAATGAACTCATACGTATCCCCGTAACTGAACCGACCGATGCGCTTGCAACTTTTGAGATTCGACCTGGCTACAAACTCGAACTCGCTGCTCACGAACCGCTCGTCGTTGACCCGATCGATATCGAATTCGACGAAAGCGGACGCCTATTCGCTGTCGAGATGCGCGGGTACTCGGAACATCGAGAAGATGCTCTAGGTCGCATTAAACTACTGGTCGATGATGACGACGACGGGATTTTCGACCGCGCCACAATCTACGCCGAAAACCTTAAATGGCCTACCTCGGTCTGCTGTTACGACGGAGGGATTTTCGTCGCCGCGTCGCCCGACATATTCTACTTCAAGGACACCGATGGCGATGGCGTTTCCGATATTAAAGAAACCGTCTTCACCGGATTCGGCGCAACCGCAACTCGCTTGAACATGCAAGCCCTCGTCAATAGCTTAATCTGGGGACCCGACAATCGGATCTGGGGCGCGACTGCTCGAAACGGTGGCTTGGTTCGCCGTCCCGATCAGCCCAATAGCGAAGCAATAGATCTACAAGGAGCCGACTTTTCATTCGATCCCAAAACCCGAGATATTCGAGCCGAAAATGGAACAGCCCAATTCGGAATGAGTTTTGACAGTCAAGGTCGACGCTTCGTATCCAGTAACTCCGACCATATTCAATGGGTCGCCTGGGAGCGAGAAGCGCAGAAAAACAATCCATACTACACGATGCCAAAACCGCTCGTGAGCATTGCTAAAGCAGGCGGCGCCGCTCCGGTCTATCGCATCAGCCCCGACGAACCGTGGCGCATCGTCCGAACGCGTTGGCGCATTTCCGGCGTCGTTCAAGGTATGGTCGAAGGAGGCGGTCGAGTCTCAGGCTATTTCACATCCGCAACCGGGATCACCCTCTACACGGGCGACGCGTTTGGTCCATCATTTGACGACAACGCATTTATCGGCGACGCCGGTAGCAACTTGGTGCACCGAAAAATCGTTCGAAACGAACCCGGAAAGAGTCAACCAATCGCCGAACGTCCAAGCGACGAATCCCAAATCGAATTCCTCCGCTCGCGCGACAACTGGTTCCGCCCTGTAAACTTCGCAAACGGCCCAGACGGTTGCCTCTACATTTGCGATATGTATCGCGAAGTCATCGAACACCCCTGGTCGCTTCCTCAGGGAATTAAGAAACACGTCGATCTCGACAGCGGCAACAATCGAGGTCGGATTTGGCGCGTCGTCCCTACCAATTTCGAGCGACCTGCGTTTTCACTGAACCGCGATTCCGGCTGGCAACACGTCACCAACCAGCGACTGGCATACGAATCAGGAATTCCAAAGACGAAATCACCTCCCACCCAATCTTACGCTTTATCCGACCCTTGGAGCACTTCTTTCGAATTAAACGGCCTTACGACTCCGGAAGAAATGCTTTCATCATGGAATACCAACTACGCCGAGCTCTCATTTCAAATACAGCTCGCAAACATGATTGGTAAAACGGGCAAGGCCCTCGCGATCGACCAAGTCATCGATAGCATAGCTACTACACGTTTCTCGCAAAACTCAGAAAAATTATTGATCGCGCTTGGCGAAGGTCTTCAATCGGCAAAACTCGAATTCAATCAAGTTGACTCCAACAACCGTCTAGCGCCCTTCTTTGCCAAAGCGATAAAGACAATCACCGACTCGGATGCCCAAGAAATGGCTCGAATCAGTGCCATCAAATTGCTGGCCCTCGACAACTCGAACAATTCGACCAGTGCTATTCGTCAAATTATTTCGGATACAAATGCTTCCGACTCCATTCGGTCACAGGCCATAAACGCATTGAACTCAGACAACGGCGAAGCTCTGATCGAAAACTGGCCCGGATTTTCGCAGAATATTAAAACCGCCGCAATCGCCGCTCTCTCTTCCCATACGCCAAACGCTTACGCTCTGCTTCAAGCCATCCAATCCGGAACCATCCCCCAATCGGATATCCCGTTAAGCGCAGCTGCCATGCTTCGCAATCACAGCGATTCGAAAGTCAAAGCGCTCGCTGCGAAAGCGCTTCCTATCCACGAAGCAATTTCTCGCCAAACCATCGTCGAACGTTACCAATCAGCCTTGAAACTCACAGGCGATAAACAACGCGGCAAAGTCGTTTTCACAAACTCCGCTTGCTTCACTTGCCATCAAACTCCCGAAGCTGACGGATTTGCGGTCGGTCCTGATTTAACCACTTTCAAAAACGCCGGTAACGAATCCATCATCAAAAATCTCTTCGATCCGAATGCCGAAGTCGCTCCTCAGTACCAAGCCTTCGCCTTCAGTCTGACGAATGGCGAGTCTCTCTCCGGAATTATAGCCCATGAAGACACAAGAGACGTCACTATCCGCATGGTCGGAGGAGCCGAAAAAACCGTTTCACGCAAAGAGATCGCAGGAATGAAAAGCCTTGGCCAATCCCTCATGCCCGAAGGAATGGAAAGCATTCTAACGAACCAGGACGTAGCCGATCTTCTCAGCTACATTTCCACTGCGGAATCAAATCCTTAGCGGCTTAGCATGAGTTCTAAAATCCATCGATTTCGTTGACAGCCCTATCCAACACCGAGTCCGTAGGCCTCGATC
Organism: Opitutaceae bacterium; assembly: GCA_028822375.1. GTDB lineage: Bacteria > Verrucomicrobiota > Verrucomicrobiia > Opitutales > Opitutaceae > Pelagisphaera. The sequence continues at coordinate 11,297 of JAPKDW010000091.1, forward strand.
CACCTGACTAGATTCCATAAAGGTGGCGCGAGACGTCTCGGCTCGCGCAAGTCTTCGCTGTCGCAAAAAGAAGCCTCCAATCGTATAGATTTTTCAACCACGAAGGACACGGAGGTACGGAGACCTCGCGACTTCTTTCTCTCCATACCTCCGTGTCCTCCGTGGTTTATTAAACGTTTAGGTAATCCTTGCGGGCCTCTACGAACTCACTCAAACTTCCCGAGAAATGTTTTTCCGTCCCTTTCTTCCCAGCATCCTCTTCGCATGGTGCCTCATAGCCTCTCTCCTAAACGCTGCCGAAGTAGATAAACCAAGCCCATGGGCCGATTGGCTCGAACCCGATTTCCCCTTTTTCTCTTCAATTTTGGACGCCCGCGATGCTGGCGATAATTCCCCATCCAACAACCTCACTCCGCGAGGCCTAATCCTAAATCTCGGCAATAATTGCTGGGCCTGTTTCGACACGGATCTACTCCGCGTCTCAGCTATTTGGCGAGGCGATGCGGTAACGCCCGAAGCCCTTGCGCAAAAGTCTTACCATCCATCAGGAGGTAAAACAAAAGGAGGCCAAGTTGTCTTACCTAAACCTTCCGCCAACGTTTGGATAGCCAACGGCATATACCCTGGGTGGCAAATCGGCGAGCGACTCGAACTTGGCGATCCGCGCGAAGCCGCCCCTAGTCCTGAAGAAGTCGGACGTGGTCCGCTGGACGAAAAACAAGGACGCTTTAAATCAATACACCTAAGCGATCAAGAAACCGTACTGGAATATGCCATTGGCAACACGCGTATCCGCGAATCAATTTCAGCTTCCAAATATGACAAGCAATTCGTCGTTGAACGCCATTTTGAGATTAGCCAATCCGATCATCCTCTATTGCTCGTACTGGGGATGAAAGCCAATGGAGGCGTCAACCTTGGCCAATCAAGCGGAAAGCGCATCGTCAAACTGACTGAAGAACAATCGCGTTGGGTCGCCCGCATCCCCACTCATGAAGAACCAATCCGCTTTTGCGTCACCTTCACTGAAAACCAACCAGCTCCTTCTATCGAACCGCGAACGATTTCAATCCAAGCATCGCGAACCCGCTGGCCACAGGAGACCGTTACAAGCGCCCAACTCTCATCTAAAAAGGCAGCCTTTGTCGTAGACGACATAGATTTGCCGCTAGGCAATCCATGGAAGCGAAATGTACGCCCGAGTGACATCCAGTTCCTGGAGGACGGCACCGGCGTATTGCCGACTATAGATGGCGACGTTTGGCTGGCTCATGGCCTAGAAGGTTCGCTTGATTCAATACAGTGGAAGCGCTTCGCCTCTGGCCTCCACGAACCCATGACCGTCGCTATTCGCGACAACCAGATTTACGTTTTCGACCGAAACGGCATCTGGCGCCTGAAGGACACGAACGGTGACGGCGAAGCCGACGTACATGAAATGTTCTCGAACGCTTTTGCCCAGACCGCTGATATGCGTGAATTTCCCAGCGCGATACGACTCGCCCCCAAGGGTGAATTCATTATCGCAAAAGGCGGCCAACAGGCATCTACCCTAGGAAAGCATAACGGCAGCGTCCTTCGCATTTCAGCAGACGGCAGAACATCGACTGTTCTGGGCTACGGGTTTCGCCAACCAAGCATCGGAGTAAATGTTCAGACAGGTCTGGTCACCTCAAGCGACCAAGAAGGACAGTACATTCCCAGCACGCCATTACACGCCGTGCGCGACAGGCAATTCTACGGCTACCTTTCCGAAGGATTGCATGAACGGGAAAAATATCCCGCTCCCATTGCTGAGCCCATTACGTGGATACCGCACTCGGTCAATGCTTCAGCCACCTCACAAGTTTGGATGTTTGGAGCAAAAATGGGTCCGCTAAACGATCAACTGGTTCATATAGGTTTCAATCGACCGGAGGTATTCAAAATCGTCCTAAACGAACATAGCCCCCGCCTTCAAGCAGCCGTATCCAGTATTACCTCTGACTTTCAACATCCACTCCTTAACGGTTCGGTCAATACGAAAGACGGACAGCTTTACATCGCAGGTTTTCAAATAATCGGTTGGGGCACAACCGTTGACCGACTCAGCGGCCTCAGCCGTGTTCGATACACCGGTTCAACCGATGCTCTCCCCTATAAAGTCGTTCCAATGAGACAAGGCGTGCTTCTCGGTTTCGATGAAAAACTCGATCCCAACAAAGCAATAAACCTCGACAGCTACTCGCTCTCTAGCTGGAGCTACCGGCGAACCTACAACTATGGATCCGGCCAATACAAAGCTGATGGCGAAGCGGGTATCGATTGGCTCACTCCAAGCAGCGCTTACATCTCAAAAGACCATCGGAGCGTCTTTATAGGCATTCCCGAAATGAAACCCGTCATGCAATTGAGGATCGGCTGGTCCCTTGAAACAGAAGCCGGCAAATCATTCGAAGAAAACGCCTACACAACTCCCTATTCGCTTCCAGACTTCGACCCAGTCAGGGAAGGTTTCGGCAAACTAACAGTCGATCTGACTCCGCGCAAAGCCGTTTCAAGAGACACGGGCCCCATCTCAATCGAAGAAGGCCAAAAACTGTATCAACTAATGGGATGCGTTGCATGCCATTCGCTAACCGGTTCCGATATGCCCAAAGTCGGTCCCACTTGGAGCGGACTTTTTGGCAGTGAACGAACCGTTGTTATTAACCGAGAGAAGACCAGCATCACTGCAGATGAAGCCTACCTTCGTGAATCTATCCTCGATCCAACTGACAAGGTCGTACCCGAATACACGAAAGGCGAATACGCCATGCCCAGCTACGCAGGCGTGCTGACGGATTCACAAGTGGAATCATTGGTTCTGTTTATCAAGTCGCTTTAGGGCTGCGTGATAACCGAGTCCGGAGGCCTCGATCCACCTTATTAAGGTGTATTGCAAATTCCCGCGTCTATCGTCGCGTAGCTACGCCGTGAATACGGCGTGGATCTAAGTTTGCTGAGCGTAATTCCGTAGGGCTGGCGCTCGCGCCATGCCGCGTTATTTGGGTCTTCCATCGCGGCGCGGCGCAAGCGCCGGCCCTACAAGCGTGCAACCTACACCGTTAAATCCCAGCCCTTGCGGTACTTGCGCTTGATCATGCTATTAAGGTCAGGACGTCCGGCGATTTCCATTTTCTCGGAATCCCACTCGAGTTTCGCATCTGGGTTTTTCTGAGCAATCACGCCTAACAAGATAGTTTCGGTAAACGGACCAGCGTGCGCAAAATTCGATTCGGCTTGATCGATTTTACCAGTGATCGCGTCATACCATTCCTTATACGGATCTTGATCCTTCGCCCGGGCAATCGTTTTCTCCGGCCAGTCGAAACCATCGATTCCACTATGCGAACGAACGAACCATCGGCTATGAGTCCGATTGAAAATGAGTTTCCCTTGGTCGCCAATCACGACACTGCCGAATTGCTGAAACGGTAAGCCGTCCAATACGCGAGGATCCGGGTGATTATACTCT
>JAPKDW010000092.1 GCA_028822375.1 Opitutaceae bacterium
CTCGTCCCTCCTGTGGAGGCGTTTATTGGCGATATTGCGTTGTCTAAACGCAGAATGTTTTTGGCGAAAAATGGTACGCGAGGAGGGACTCGAACCCCCGACCTACTGGGTGTAAACCAGTTGCTCTAACCAACTGAGCTACCCGCGCATCGTAAAAGGCTCGCAATAAGGAAAAATCATATGGCCTTGGCAAGGCTTATTTTCGGAAATACGCGAACGATTGGAAATCGCCTGGTTTCAGGTTCGGTACTTATCGAATATCCCACTTGCATGCCACGGAGCGGCTCTCTATGAAGGCGACTTTAATTTTAATCACCTTCAGTCATGAGACATACCATCTCCGTCCTCGTAGAAAATAAATTTGGCGTTCTAGCACGCATTTCCGGCCTTTTTAGCGGTCGGGGATTCAATATCCACACGCTCAATGTGGCGCCTACTCACGATCCTAAGGTCTCTCGCGTTACGGCCGTGGTGCGTGGCGATGATTCCGTTTTGAATCAAATAACGAAGCAGTTGGAAAAGCTGATCAACGTTATCGAGGTACATGATTTCAAGAAAGGCCAAGCAGTTTCACGCGAGTTGATTCTCGTGAAAATCAAGGTAGGTTCGGATAATCGTCCTGAATTGATCCAGATCTGTGAGTTGTTTCGTGCCAAGATCATTAGCGTTCAGCATTCTGACCTTGTTGCGGAGCTGACGGGTGACGAAGGCAAAATTGCGGCTTTCTTGACTCTAATCGAGAAATTTGGAATTTTGGAACTGGGCCGCACCGGCAATCTGGCGATGCTTCGCTAGAAACTTTTATATTTGAGCAGATAGCTCTGAGATTCACGCCGTTATGATTCAGTCCGCGAAAGAATTGGTGCTTGTGACGCGCAAGAGTCCGCTTGCTTTGGTGCAGGCAGACTTGGCGTCTGCCTGTTTTGAAAAAGCAATGCCTGGCACGTCCATTCGCATCGAAAAGATGGTGACAACTGGTGATCAGCGCCGCGAGTGGTCTTTGGAAAAAGAAGGCGGCAAAGGGCTGTTCACGAAGGAACTAGAAGACGCCTTGCTCGAAGGACGTGCAGATTTTGCAGTGCACAGCGCTAAGGATTTGCCGTCGGATATGCCGAAAGGATTGGCTATTGCAGGCTTTTTGCCGCGCGAGTCCACGGAGGATATGTTGATTTTGCGGGAAGGCGTGGAGACTCCGAAGGTGATCGCGACAGGAAGTCCGCGTCGCCGTATCCAACTTCGTTATCTATATCCAGAAGCTGAATTTATAGAGATCCGGGGGAATGTGGATACGCGGCTCAACAAGATCGCCGAAGGCTATGCGGATGCGACAGTGCTCGCGGCCGCGGGATTGAAGCGCCTTGGCATCGATGGTTGGAAGGGAGTCACGTTTAAGCGGCTCTCCCTTGACGAATGCATCCCGGCCGTTGGTCAAGCTGCGATTGCAATACAGTGTCGAGAAGAAGATGTGGAGAAATACGCTGGGGCTCTCGATGGTGCGACGAACGTCGCAGTGCGTCTTGAACGAGTGTTCATGGAACGTCTCGGAGGCGGATGTCAGGTTGCGTTCGCTGTGAACTATACGGATGAAAAACTTCGCATTTATCATCGTCAGTGCGGCAAGGAAATACGGACCATTCCGTTCGACTACGCAACGAAGAAGCCGAATAAGATTGCGGACCAACTCATCCGCCAACTCGAACTCGGCGATGCTTAAGAGACTGTTGGATAAGTCCGTTTCGTTCGTTTTCTCGTTCTGTTTAAGTTCGAAAATAGTTTTCTCATGTCGCAATATCCCGCTTAGCGGGAGTATTGCTCGAATCGAAAGCCACCTTTCGATTGCTTCGCCATCTTCCCTTCGTTCTGTCGTAAACATAACATAGTAACCTCCAAAGTGACTTATTCAAAAGCCTCGAAGGGAACGGTTTATTTGGTTGGCGCGGGTCCTGGAGATCCCGGTTTGCTGACTATACGTGGGAAAGAACTTATCCAGAATTGCGATACGTTGGTGTATGATTATCTTGTGCACCCGGTCGTATTGAATTTTCCGAGAAAAGATTGCGAACGGATATACGTTGGCAAAAAAGCGGGCAACCATTCGAAGTCGCAGGAAGCGATTCAAGCTTTGCTTCTCGAGAAGGCGAATGAAGGGAAGCACGTAGTTCGATTAAAAGGGGGAGATCCTTATCTTTTCGGGCGCGGTAGCGAAGAAGCATTGTTCTTAAAAGAGAATGGCGTACCTTTTGAAGTCGTACCGGGGATTACGGCAGCGATAGGCGCTGCGTCTTATAGCGGAACGCCGCTGACGCAGCGGAATACCAGTTCGACTTTGGTTTTGGTTACTGGCCATGAGGATCCGGAGAAACCGGAGACCATGGTCGATTGGGATAATTTGCCGAAATCGAATACGACTTTGTGCGTTTATATGGGAGTATCCCGTTTGAATGCGATTGTAGGGCGATTGCAAAAAGCGGGTTATGCGGATTCCATTCCTGTCGCTTGCGTGGAATGGGCGACACTGGGGAGGCAACGAGTTTGTAGAGGAATTTTGGGCACAATTTGCGCGGATGCGGATGCTTTTGGCTTAAAGGCTCCGTCGATTATAATTATTGGAGAAAATGCTGGTATGGGTGATGAATTATCTTGGTTTGAATCGAAGCCTCTTCAGGGGCGACGTCTTGTAGTTACTCGTAGTCAGGGACAGGCTAGTGAATTGAGTGAGCAATTGGAGTTGCTCGGCGCGGAAGTGATGGGCTTGCCACTGATTTCTATCGAGAAAAATGTGGACGAGGAAACGGCCTCGGACATTTTCGCTGAGATCGCTTCTTACGATTGGCTCGTGTTTTCGAGTCCGAATGGAGTGCGCTATTTCTTCGAAACGTTTTTCGAGAAATTCGATGATATCCGCTCATTGGGATTCCTTCGGATAGCTGCGGTTGGAAAGTCGACGGCGAAGGAGATTAAGAAATTTTATGTCACCACGGATTTAATACCAGACGAAGCCAATGCGAGCAGTTTGGCGGATGCCCTTGTGGCGACGGATAGTCTGGATAGCGCGAAAATTCTTCTGATTAGCGGAAATTTGGGACGAGGTATTCTAACGACGAAACTGGAAGAAGCGCGTGCGATTGTAGATCGTTTTGAGGTTTACAAAACGGAGGCGACAGAGCTTTCGGAAAATCCGACAGCAAAGTTGTTTCGCGAGCAGGGAGCGGATGCGATTTTGTTCACGAGTTCGTCGGGGGTGAAGTCGTTTGTCGATCAGGCGAAGGACTTGGCGCTTGAAGCGGATGCGGTTCGGCCAAAGTCGATTAGTATTGGTCCTATCACGAGCGCGAGCATGGCTCAGCAAGGAATGCCGATGAGTTTTCAAGCGAAAGAAGCGAGTTTGGAAAGCCTGGTGGAGACGGTCGTGGAGAATTTCGGAAAAACGGAGTAGGTGAGTATGAAGGTTCCATTTATTGATTTACAGCGAGCGCATGCGCCGATCAAAGCGGAGTTGTTGGCCGCTTTCGAGAATACGATCGACCATGGCGGTTATTGCTTGGGTCCGGATGTAACGGCTTTCGAAGCGGGATTTGCCAAGGAACAGGGCGTTTCGCGAAGCGTTGGACTTGGAAGTGGAACCGAAGCGCTGCACCTTATTGCCTGCGCTATGGGGATTGGTCCAGGCGATGAAGTGATCATACCCAGTTTTACGTTTATCGCATCGGCATGGTTCGCTCAATACGTGGGGGCTAAGGTCGTGTTCGCCGATATTGATCCGGTATCGTATACCTTGGATCCTGCTGCGGTTGAGGCTCTGGTTACGGATAAAACAAAGGCGATTGTAGTGACGCATTTGTTTGGGCAGGCAGCCGATATGGATCCGATAATGAAGCTCGCTGCTTCGAGGGGAATCCGAGTTGTCGAAGATGCGGCCCAGGCGCACTTGGCTTGCTACAAGGGTCGGCCGGTCGGGGAGATCGGCGATGCAGGGGCGTTTTCATTCTATCCGACGAAGAATCTGGGAGGTCTCGGTGAAGGCGGTTGCGTGACTTCAGGCGATGCGGAGCTATTGGATCATATAGAAATCTTGCGAGCTCATGGATCGAAGGAGCGGTATTTGAATCACTATGTTGGATACAATAATCGAATGGAGGGGATCCAGGCTGCGGCGTTGAATGTGAAGCTGCCGGCGCTTCGAGGAAAGACTGAGCGACGTCAGCAAATCGCCGATACGTATTTGAATGGCATTCGGCATTCGGAGATTGGATTGCCGCAGGTGATGGACTGGGGACGTTCAGTGTATCATATGTTTACAATTCAGCATCCTGAGCGCGATCGATTGCGGGCCTATTTAGCTGAGAACGGAATTGGGACGGATATCGTTTATCCTCATCCTTTGCATTTGCAGCCGTGTTTTGGTTTTCTGGGATACACGGGTGGAGACTTTCCTGTGGCTGAGCAATTGGCAGAACGCTGCTTGAGCTTGCCTATCGTTCCTGAGTTGACGGATGAGGAAGCGCGTTACGTTATAGAGACGCTTAACGCATTTCAGTAGAATAGATATGATTGGCGGAATAGAAGTGAAAGTGTGTGGATTGACCCGTTCCGAGGACGCGGAAGCGGCAGCCTTGGTTGGGGCGGACTTTCTGGGTTTTATTTTCTATCCGAAATCGCCGCGCAAAATAAGCTTGGATCAATTCGAAGCGTTTTTGCCTCAATTACCTGATCTGCCGAAGGTTGCGGTGACGGTGTCTCCGGATGAGGCTTTGCTGGATTCCTTGGAAGGATTGGGCTTCGACTATTTTCAGATTCACTATTCTCTGGATTTCGAGGCGCAGGACCGGACACGCGATTGGTCGGAGCGATTGTCACCTTCGAGGTTGTGGTTGGCTCCGAAAATCGGTCCGAACGAATCTTTTGACGAATCATCGCTTGATCGGGCGGAAACGTGGTTGCTGGATGCTTATCGAAAAGACCTTTTTGGGGGTACGGGCGAGACTAGCGATTGGGAAGCTTTTCGCGAAATGTCTGGGAGATTTCCGGATAAGCGTTGGACGCTGGCAGGGGGACTCGGGCCTGATAATCTCGCGGATGCCGTTCGCCGTACGGGAGCGGGTCGGGTTGATTTGAATAGCGGTGTAGAGATTTCTCCCGGAATTAAGGATCGAAATAAGCTTTTTCAGGTCAAAGTAGCCCTTGAGAAATTTGATTAGAGTGATTTTTGATTCGCCTCCGTCTGCTCAATTGCTATAGTGGTTCTGAAATTCATCCCTTACAGTTATGACCCCTCGTATCATCCCATTGTCCATTTTCCTTTTATCTAGCGGCAGTTTCGTGTTCGCAGCAGAAGAGGCTGAGAAGCCGAGAATAGGAGAAATGGAGATCGAGGCGAAAGCTGAGAAAAAAGCGGACGTTCCTATTGAAAATGTCAAAATCAAGAGAACGACCGTTTTCGATGAAGCGGAAATCAAGAAGCTTTATAAGAGTGCCAAGCTCCACAACGATAAGATGAACGAAGGTTTGCCTGCTCATTTGAATGGGGAGGAAATGGACGTCATCACCTTGAAGACCTTGAATGTCGAAGGGAATGATTTGCGTGAGCAGCGTGATTTGATGGAACGTCTTGATCCTAGACCTCGCCAGCGGTTGGCTCGTTTAAGGGAGTTCGATCCAGATGCGGCTCATGAAATGATGGTCACGATGCGGAACGACGAGGCTTTTATGGCAGGAGCGAATGATCGCGGCGTATCAGCTGGCAACCCTGGACGCGCGGGATATTTTGATTCGAGGCAAATGGCGCGCGCTTTGGACAAGGCGTTAGGCGCGCTCAATAAAGCTCTCGGGAAAAAGAAGAGGGAAGAGGGCGATTCTGAATAGGCGATATTTGCTTAGAATAAGAAATATCGAAGCAGGTCTACTGGGTCTGCTTCTTTTGCGTTCGAATACTGAGGAGGAAATAGGACTTTGGATTAGTCCTAAAAAGGTAATTTGCCTTTGAAGCCTCCGAGTCCGCCGCCGAGATTGCCTCCACCACCTCCACCTGGCATTTGAGGCATTTGCGAAGGATCCATGCCTTGGGCCTGCATCTGCTTCATCATCTTCTTCATTTTGCCGCCGCCATTTAGCTTCTTCATCATCTTTTTCATCTGCATGTGTTGCTTGATGAGTTGATTAACTTGACTGATTTTGACGCCGGATCCTTTGGCGATTCGGTTGCGACGACTGGCGTTAAGAACGTTGGGCGCTTGGCGTTCCTTGGTGGTCATCGAAAGGATGATCGCCTCGGATTGCTTCATTTGACCTTCTGCTTTGTCATCCATTTTCATTCCACTCATGCCGGGCATCATGCCCATAATGCTTTGCATGGAGCCGAGTTTCTTAACTTGGCGGAATTGGTTGAGCATGTCTTCAAAATTGAAGTCGGCAGCCATCATACGGCTGGCCATTTTCTCGGCGTCTTTTTCGTCGATTTGTTCTTGAGCTTTTTCGACGAGCGAAACGACGTCGCCCATGCCCAGAATTCGAGATGCCATCCGGTCTGGATGGAATAGATCAAAATCTTCCAGCTTTTCACCCGTGCCGGCGAATTTGATTGGGACGCCGGTGATCTGCTTCATCGACAAGGCCGCGCCGCCTCGGGCGTCGCCGTCGAGTTTGGTCATGGCGATACCGGTTAGTTGGACCGCTTCGTTGAAAGCTTTGGCGACATTGACTGCCTCTTGGCCGATCGCGCCGTCGGCGACGAGAATGACTTCGTCGGGTTTGATGCGGCGTTTTAGTTCCTTGATCTCGTCGATCAGTGGCTCGTCGATTTGAAGGCGACCGGCAGTATCGAAGATGATGAGGTCGCGGCCTTCGCTGAGCGCTTTCTTGAGCGCGTTTTCTCCGATCTTCGGAACGTCGGTAATCGAGCGGTCGGCGTAAACGGGAACGTCTATCTGCGCTCCGACTGCTTCGAGCTGGTCGATGGCGGCAGGACGGTAGACGTCGCAAGCGACGAGCATTGGATTGTATCCCTCTTTTTTGAGGAATTTGGCAATCTTGGCCGATGTGGTGGTCTTACCGCCGCCTTGCAGTCCGACCATCATGATCTTGAGCGGCTTTTTATTCGAAAGTTCGGTGTCTCCTTCGCCGAGCAATCTTACGAGCTCGTCGTTGATTATTTTGATGATTTGCTGACCGGGAGAAACCGTTTTGAGGACCTGTTCTCCGACGCATTTCTCTTTGACGGTTTCGATGAACTCGCGGGCGACCTTAAAATGCACGTCAGCGGAAAGCAGTGCTGCGCGTACTTCCTTCAGCGCTTCTCCCATGTTTTCTTCGCTCAATTTCGCGGTTCCGCGAAGGTTGCGCATGGCATTGCTAAGCTTGTCTGTGAGGCTTTCGAACATAGGGTGAGCAGGTTGGATGGATCGTGGTGAAGGGTAAAGCTTTCGCTTCAGAATTTGTTGATTGAAAGCAGGTAGATGGCGGGCTGAGGTTCGCTATCCCGCTCTATTAAAGGGATTGAGGGATTTACGGCTGGATCTTCTAGCGGGAATGCGCATTTTCTCGGCCATCATGAACGAGGTATTCAAGCTACTCGCCGAAGGCGAACGTCTAAACGAAAGCCAGATGGCTGAAATTCTCGGCCTGTCCGAGAAGGACGTAGACGCTCAATTGGCGGCGTTGCAGGAGGAAGGTTTGCTTCTCGGGTGGATTCCCGTTTTGAATCCGTCGACTGGTAGCGATAATATCGTTAGGGGGGTAATCGAAGTGAAGGTTACTCCTGAGCGTGGTGGCGGGTTCAATCGCTTGGCTCAACGGATTGCTCGTTTCGACGAGGTAGAATCCTGCTATTTGATGTCCGGAGCTTACGATTTGTTGGTTGTAGTGAAACAATCGTCGCTTCACAAGGTGGCGTCATTCGTTTCGGAACGTTTGTCCACGATCGAAGGGATTGTTTCGACAGCGACTCATTTCATGTTGCGCGCCTACAAGGAGCAGGGCTATTTGATCGAGCAAGTTGAGGAGGAAAAAGATCGTCTCGACGTAACGCCGTAAAGCGCGCCGCGACATTTCCTTTCAATTTCGGGCCCTATGAAGGGCGTCCGTAACCTATTTCCCCATCCATAAACATCACATTTCACTTTAGTTCACCGTGTCAGAAGAAGATCCAAACCGTTTTATAGCCGATCATGTAATCGGACTCCCGCGTTCGGGAATTCGCGATTTCTTCGAACTTGTTTCGGCCATGAAAGACGTGATTTCCTTGGGAATCGGCGAGCCGGACTTTACGACACCTTGGCACATTCGCGAGGCGGCTATCTATTCTTTGGAAAAGGGTCGCACGCATTACACGTCGAATCTCGGAACGATCGAGTTGCGTCGCGAGATTTGCCGATATGTAGATGAGCAATTTGGTATTGGATACGATCCGAAGAGCGAAACGATTGTAACGGTCGGCGTTTCCGAGGCTATGGATATCGCTTTGCGGGCGATTATCAATCCGGGCGATAAAGTTCTGTATCAGGATCCTTGTTTCGTTTCCTACCACCCGACGGTGACCCTGGCTCATGGGATTGGAATTGCGATCAAGACGGAAGCGGCCTCCGCGTTTACGATTAAGGCCGACGCGGTAAAGGAAGCTTGGGAACCTGGCTGTAAAGCGTTGATCATCAATTTGCCCTGTAACCCCACTGGCGGCGTTGCCGAGAGAGCGGAGCTCGAAGAGATCGCTCGGTTTGCGATCGAGAAAGATTTGATCGTGATCAGCGACGAGATTTACGCGGAACTGACTTACGAGGGCGAACATGTGAGCATCGCCAGCCTGCCTGGAATGCGTAAACGGACGATCTTTCTACATGGCTGGTCTAAAGCTTGGGCGATGACCGGGTGGCGGATTGGATACGCTTGCGCTCCAGCGGAGCTGACGGAAGCGATGATGAAAGTGCATCAATATTCGATGATGTGCGCTTCGATCATTGCTCAAGATGCAGCCCTTGAGGCCATGAAAAATGGCGCTGACGCCGTGCAGAAGATGAAGGTTCAGTATAAGCGGCGTCGCGATTTGGTGATCCGCCGTTTCCACGAAATCGGACTGGTCTGCCATAAGCCGCAGGCGACGTTTTATGCCTTTCCCAATATTGAATCGACGGGACTTACTTCGACGGAATTCGCTACGCGATTGTTGGAGGAAGAAAAGGTTGCCATGGTTCCTGGAACGGCTTTTGGCAAATATGGCGAAGGATTCGTACGTTGCAGTTTCGCTACGGGATACGATGATCTTATCGAAGCCTGCAATCGCATAGAGCGTTTCGTGAAATCTCTCGATGCGTCTGGCTCCAAAATTTCCGAGAACGCTGAAGTTACGCGTCTTTCGAATTAGTAATTCTATCTGCGGACGAACCGTCTTTATCTATTATGACACCACACTTTACAGTTGCGATCGTCGGTCGCCCTAATGTCGGGAAAAGCCGCTTGTTTAACCGTTTGATCGGGAAGCGTATATCCATTGTGCATGACATGCCTGGCGTAACGCGCGATATCCTGACCCACGACATGGAAGACGGTTATACGTTGATGGATACAGGAGGAATGGGGCTAGTCGCTGGAATGAGCGACACTCCGGAAAAGCTGGTCAGCGCAGTTGAAGGGCAGATCGCATTTTCAATCGATGCAGCGGATTACGTATTGCTGATAGTCGATGGCCGGGAAGGCTTGGTTCCTTTGGATATCGAGATGGCGCAGATTCTACGACGCAGCCGGAAGCCCGTTTGTCTCGTTGTCAATAAGGTGGACGCAGATGATACGCCGATTCAAATCGATGAGTTTTCCAGGCTTGGTTTGGGGTCGCCCGTATTGGTATCCGCAGAGCACGGACGAGGTATTTCGAAATTGACCAAAGCCGTCATCGATAAACGTGATGAGCTTGTTGGTCCGCCAGAGGAAAAAGTACTGGATAACAAAAAAGAAATCAAGGTGTGCTTCATCGGTCGGCCGAACGTCGGCAAGTCTTCGTTGAGCAATTGTTTGGTTAAGTCGGATCGTTTTATCGTGAGCGATATTCCAGGCACGACTCGGGATTCGATAGCGACGCCTTTCACCTGGAAATCGAAACGTGGAGAGGATTGGCACTTTGTGTTGACCGATACTGCGGGGATTCGAAAGAAGACGAAACTTAGTTCGTCGGTAGAATATTTTTCGCGTGTTCGCGCTCTGGATGCGATCCATGGCGTCGATGTGGTTTTTATGGTTTTGGACGCGAAGGAAGGTCCAACGCACCAAGACAAGGCGGTTGCTGGAGAAGCGGCCAAGCTGAACAAGCCGATCGTTATTGTCGTCAATAAATGGGATTTGGCCCTCGCTGCTTGGGAGAAAAGCGAGATCGATGGATTCGAGACGGAAAGCGAATTTCGGAAAGCTTTTGAAAAGGGATTGCGCAGGGAAATTTTCTTTGCTCCTGGATCGCCGATTCGTTTTGTGTCTGCTTTAGAGAATATTGATATCGAAAAGATGCTCTACGATGCGCGCCAATTGGATAAGCGTCTTGAGAAAACTATTTCAACGGGTCGATTGAATAATTTGATCTACAAGGCTTCCGAGCGTATGCCAGCCCCGAAATCGGATGGTCGTCGCTTTCGCGCTTATTATGCGGTGCATACAGCCAAGCGTCCTTATCGGATAAAGATATTCTGCAACCAATCGAAAAAGCTGAACGACTCCTACAGGCGCTATTTGCAGTCGAAGGTAGTCGAGGCCTTTAAGCTAGAAGGTTGTCCGATCGTTTTCGATTTGGTGAATAAGAAGAATCCATATCTTAGGGAAGATTAGGATTTATTGGCGCAACCGATTCCAGGGAAGAGAGGCTTGAGGCGACGATGAAGCAGCGAATGATATTCATGGGTTCGGATCCGATTTCCTTGCCTTTGTTGGAGTTGATTCAGTCGGGACGCTGCGGGGATATTGAGATTGCGGGGCTCTACACGCAGCCGGATCGTCCGAAAGGACGCGGCAAGAAAGTGGTCGCTAACGAGATTAAACTTTGGGCGGAAGAGAATGGGATTCCTGTTTTTCAGCCCGAGCGAATGCGAAAGGCCGATCGTTTGGCAATTGCCGATATGCGAGTCGATATGATTTTGGTCATGGCGTTTGGGCATATGCTTTCGCAGGTCTTGATCGACACACCGTCAAAAAGTATTTGGAATCTGCATACTTCGATTTTACCGAAGTATCGCGGAGCGTCGCCGATTCAGTGCGCAGTCGCTTCGGGGGATTCGGCAACTGGCGTGACGCTTATGAAAGTGGCTCTCGAGATGGATGCAGGTCCGATACTTGATGTCGAGACTGTCGACATTCGGCGATTGGATACGGCTTTGGATGTCGAATCGAAATTGTCGCAAGCGTGCGTTCCGCTGATTGAGCGAAACTTAAGTCGAATATTTACGGGCGAAGTCGAGCCGATTGATCAACAGGCAAAAGCGGCGACCTATGTGCGGAAGCTTGGCAAGGATGATGGAGATTTGGATTTTTCGCAATCTGCGCAGATATTGGCTAATCGCATTAACGGTTTGTTTCCCTGGCCGGGAACACGCGTTTTCCACGGAGAGGTAGCGATTAAAGTTGGTTTGGCCGATTTCGTTTTGGAGTCTCGAGATGGAATTGCGGGGGAAGTGTTAGGATTGGAAGAAGACGGCTTGGCGATCGCTTGCGGTTCGGGATTGCTGTATCTGAAACGTCTGCAGCGGCCCGGGGGTAAAATGCTCGATGCGGAAGCATTCGTTCGAGGTTACGATTTGGCGGAAGGAACGGTGCTCGAGTCGCGGTCGATGTCGACTTTGGTGAGCTAGAAATCACGTTTTTGTCACGGGGGTTGTGAATTTCTTTTTAAAATTTGTTACATGGTCGGTCGGGGGATCTCTCTCGGGTTGAGGCTTGTTTTTCGCAACCAATTTTTTCACGATTCGAAACATGGGCGGTTCAATGACTATTATAAGGAGAAAAGCGGTTTGGCTGGTGGCTCTTTGTCTGTTTGCTGGGCAAGGATTGGCACAGGCGCAAACGAGTAACTTGGCATATCAAGTTGCGAACATGGCGGAGGATATGCGGATTTTGGATGAGTCGATTCGATCGATGCGCGTGGAATTGGAAAGCATGCGACGCGAGAATGGTCAGTTGCGCGTGCAGGTCAGCGAATACGAAACCCGCGTTGGGAGTAGTATGGATCAATTGGCGACGATCGGACAGGTGAACGCAGCGGTAAGCAAGGCGGTCGCGGGTCTCGAGATGCGCGACGAGAAGATGAAAAACGAGATCATCTTGAAGGTGAATCAGGAGATTACGGATTTCGCTAATAGCGTAAAGAAAAGCATTGGCGGACTGCCTGCGGCTTCCGCGAAGCCTGATCCGAATTTACGAAAGAGCTTCCCTAAAAATTTTCCCGATACGGGTACGCCTTATATTGTTCGTACCGGTGATAATCTTTCATCCATAGCGAAGAAATTCAATTCGACGGTCGATTGGATTCAGAATGCGAATAAAATAGCGAGCCCTCGGCATTTGCAAGCGGGCCGCACGCTTTTTATTCCTCATAACTAGGACTTTATAAAATAGATGGCGAATCCCAAATCTCGACTTGGTAAAGGCTTAGCAGGCTTGATAGCAGGAGGCTCAGGCAAGCCGGCTTCGACGGCTAAAAAGACGGTTGCTAAAAAGGTAGCCCTCAAGAAAACCGACTCGGTTTCCGACGCTCCGGCGAAGAAAGCAGTCACGAAAGAGGGGTTTGCTGTAGAGGAGAAGAAGCCGGACTTTTTGGAGTTGCCGATTGATAAGATTCAGCCGAATCCATTTCAGCCGCGCAAGGAGTTCGACAAAAGCCAGCTGAAGGATCTCGCGGAGAGTATCCAGAGCGAGGGATTGATTCAGCCGGTGGTAGTCCGCGAGTCCAATGGATCGTATCAATTGATCGCGGGCGAGCGTCGGTGGCGCGCGTTTCAGCAATTGAAGCTGAAGAAGATTCCAGCGCGTATAATTGAGGCGGGCGATTCGTCGGCGGCCTCGATGGCGTTGATAGAGAATCTGCAGCGCGAGAATCTCAATCCGATTGAAGAATCTATGGGTTACGCCAGTTTGGTGCGCGATTTCGATCTGACCCAAGAGCAGGTTGCGGATCGCGTTGGAAAGGGCCGGGCGACGATTGCCAATTCCTTGCGCTTATTGACGCTTCCCGAAGAAGTCCGCGGGTACCTCTCGACGCAAATGCTCTCGACGGGCCACGCTAAGGTTTTGTTGGGATTGGAGAGCAAGCAAGAGCAAGCGTTGCTTGCTCGGCGAATTATCGAAGAAGGTGTGAGCGTAAGAGCGGCTGAGGATTTGATTCAAAAGATCCGGAAATCGGGAAAAACGAAATCTGGACCGAACCGGGAAGCTCCAGCTGCGGAACAGGCGGCGATCGAGGATATCGAGAAGCGTTTGATGTCCTATCTTAGCTCTAAAGTGGCTCTGAAGCACTCCCCCAAAAAAGGGAAAATCGTTATCGAATATACTGGAAACGATGATTTGCAGCGAATTTTGGAGAAGATCGGTTTGGAGGAGTAGTCTTTTGTGGGAATCCATTCGTCCAAGCAATTTTCCTCCTTTAGTATTGAAGCGGTAGAATAGGCTTAGTCCTTATCGATGAAGGGTCGGGTGCTCTCAAGGTTTTGTGTAACCGTCAATGGTCATAGTGGGTCTATTTATAAATGAGGCAGTTTCTTAAAACTTGGGGAGGATCTAGAGGCTCTCTAGTATCAACTAAGAGAATCGGGCCTTTGGTGGGCTGCTTAGTTTTTTTCGCATTGGCTTCCTTGGCGATGGGAAAGAAAGGCGAGACCCGCGTTTTGGTCGATTCGTTTGCCGAGAAAAGTTATTTAAAGAAGAAGGACGCGGGTGAGTCTGCGCGTCGCGAAACGTATCACATGGTCGAGGGAAAATCTCATGGCGGAGTGATACGGGATAGTTCTTTGCGCGAGGTCGCTTTCATCGAAGTGGCCGAAGGTTTGGCTCGGGAATTGGAAACGCGGAATTATTTTCCAGCCCAAGCAAAGGAGGAGGGGGATTTCGTGATCATCGTGCATCGCGGGATTACTCGGATTGAAGCGGATTGGGATGAATTGTTTCCCGTTGATGATTCAGAAGAGGCTGCCGAAGAATCGGATGAAGAAGAGGAAGAGCTTACGAATCCTGAGACCTATCTACGTGAAGAAGGTTTCTCTAATGCAGAGCAAGATAATGCCCAGTTGATTGGTTTCGATCGCGCTTTACAGCGGAGGGGATTGATGCCCCAAGATGAATTGGAGTTACAGGAAATGCTTCGCTCGGAGCGCTACTTTCTCGTTCTGATGGCGTTCGATTGGCAGAAAATGCAAAAGACCGGCGAGAAAAAACTCCTTTGGTCGACTCGTTTTAGCATGGATGCGATTGGGGTGGGCTTCGATGACGCTCACTTTGCGTTGAGTCGTGGGGCCGCGAACTATTTCGGAACGAATCTCGATGGAAAATTGGGTAAGACGAAGACTTTCGTAGGGCCTGGCGAAGTGGTTACCGGGGATTTGGAGGTTATTGGAACCGTGGACCTGGACGAAGAATAGGCGTCCTCTGGGCACGAAAAACCCGCTCTCTTTAATGAAAAGCGGGTTGTCGTTTCGAATAATTGCTTTCTAGAAGCCGTCGCGTGTCTGGCGTCGGTCTCCGCGTCGGGAGCCTTTGCCGCCGCCGCCGCCGCCGCGATAGCCACCGCCACCGCCACCGCCACC
>JAPKDW010000093.1 GCA_028822375.1 Opitutaceae bacterium
GCTCAACAGGTCGCCCTCTATCTGAACTGAAAGATAGTGAGCTTGCAAAACTGCAATCCTCCATCCGAACCCTTTGGTCTTTCGCCTCCAAGATGCGAGCTGATCGCATGCGATCAGGCAGCTTGGATTTGGATATGCAGGAAACCAAAATATTCGTAGATGAGAACGGCTACGCCGATCGACTCGAAAAAGTCGTGAACGACGAGAGTCACCAACTAATCGAAGAATACATGCTCGCGGCCAATGAAGCGGTCGCAAAGGCAATGCGTCAAGCCAACCTACCCTGCATCTATCGTGTTCACGAAGAGCCAGACGAAGAACGCCTCAACGATTTGCGAGAATTTCTCGCAACCTACGGCATCACCGTAGCCGACCTAAACGTACGATCCGAAGTCAATAAATTGATCAAGATCCTAGAAAAACATTCGCAGGGACACATCCTAAAGACACAGCTACTTCGTTCGCTCAAAAAAGCCTGCTATCGATCAACCCCAGACGGTCACTACGGACTCCATAAAAAAGACTACTGCCATTTCACGTCGCCAATTCGTCGATACTCCGATCTAGCCGTACATCGCGTTTTCGATTTCTTTCTCGTAAAGTTCAAAGGTCGGGAAGCGCTTGATGGAGAAATGCCGCGGTACAACATCTCTCGAGCCAATACTCTAGCCGAACACCTTAGCCACACCGAAGTCAACAGTACCGAAGCCGAACGCGAATCCGTAAAGGTCAAGTTGCTCGAATTCTTCGAACGCGAACTAGAGAAACCAAAGAAGACGCGTTTCCAGGCCATAATAACCGAAGTTCGCAATCATGGAATGTTCATAGAGCTCGCTGAGTCCAATGCATTCGGAATGATCCACATCTCCACATTGAAAGACGATCTCTACCGCGTAAACGAATCCGGTACCGCCATCGTCGGACGCCGCACCCACAAGAAATACGCCGTTGGTCAAAAAATAAACGTCGTCGTCCATCGGGTCGATCGATTCAAACGACAAGTCGATTTCCGCGTTTCAAAATAAGCCTAGACAGGATTGCTTCGAAAACCTGATATCTCTTTTTCGCAATCTCAAGAACTAGTCATCAGTTATACTTAGCCATGCAACATTACAATTACCAAGAGACTTTCAAAAACGTGTACGATAAAGCCGTATCGCTCTACAACCAAGGCAACCGCGATAAAGACACCTATTTCAACGCAGACGAAGCCGCTTTCATAGATGCAAACGGCTGGCGTTCTCAGGATTTCTTTGACTACGCCGAAGACCTGATTCACCACAACGACCCTTCCTACGAGATTGCCCAGTCAATCGAGCAAGTTCGCAGAGAATATTTCATGCACATTCAAAAAGGCGTCGCTTCGAACGAGCGAATCTCGTCAGCCGATTTACCAGGTAAGAGCGAAACCCTAGACGGATTCGTCTGGCTTCCGCGCATGTTACCCAAGGCTCGAGGCAAACTGCTCGGACAGCTTCCCGAAGAAACCATGTATTGCTGTGGCGGAGACAGACTTTTTCTCCAAACCCATAACATTCATCCCGCAGAATTCCTACGGGTAGTCTGGGCAAACCTGGACAACGACGACGGCATTGTCGAATTCGTCAAAAGCCGAAGCCAGGTCCCTGACAATTAAGTTTTTATCGAATAATTGTCGCCGATCCTATTCAACCTCGAGGGCCATGTATCGATAAAACCCTTGCACGTATACGAAAAGGGCTACTTTCGTTCCAGGCTCAAGTAGCTTCTTCGCATCTTTCACCGTATACACGACTTCGCCTTTGATCTTCTCGATCACCATGCCTTCGACAAGTTGACGAGCATAAGGGCTGTCAGGCGAGACGCTTGTAACAACAAGACCGCTCTCCACTTCGTCCCCAAAACGATATTTATTACGTAAATCATCATTCAACGGCTCGGCTTCCACTCCATCCAACAAACCTGTATCGTTAGTCTTTCCTAGAAACAGCTCCCTGTTACTTGGACGCTCCCCAAGAATGACGTCTGTTTTGAAATAACGATCTTCACGGTAAACCGTTAACTCAACCTTCGTACCGGGATCTTCAGCCGCAACGCGTAGCTTTAGACCATTGGCCGAATCTACCTCTCGTTCGCCTACTTTAACGACAACGTCGTCTAATTGGAGTCCAGCGTCATCTGCTGGAGATTCAGGCGAAACACTTGTAATCAAAACCCCTCTCACATCATCAAACCCCATCAACTCAGCCAATTCCGAATCTAAATCTTGGATACCGACTCCAAGAAAACCGCGAGCAACCGATCCTTTTTCGACCAAGTCAACCATAACGCTATGAGCTAGAGACGTTGGAATCGCAAAACCAATTCCGATATTACCAGAGCTACGCCCATCAGTCAGAATCATTGTATTGATTCCAATAAGACGTCCCGTGGCATCAACCAAAGCGCCGCCCGAGTTCCCTTGATTGATCGACGCATCCGTTTGAATAAAATTCTCGAAACCACCTTGGATCATATTCAAATCGTCACGACCCTTCGCCGAAACAATTCCCATCGTTACGGTTTGTCCGACACCAAGCGGATTTCCGATAGCGAACACAACATCGCCCACTTCGATTTGCTCGCTATCAGCGATACGAGCGAACGGAAACGATTCTTCGCTTTCGATTTTGAGGACTGCAACGTCGGTTTGCGGGTCCGTTCCAACCACAACGGCATCGAGCGTGCGCCCATCTTGCAAACTAACCGTTACTTCGCTCGCATCTTCCACCACGTGATTATTGGTGAGAATGTATCCATTTGCCGAGATAATCACTCCCGATCCTTGACCTTGAACTTCTCGCTCTCTCGGTTGTTGGCCTTCTCCAAAGAAACGCCAAAACGGATCGTTCGAAGGAGTACCGCCCGACTTTACCTTCATTGTCGATGCAATATTAACCACAGCGGGACGCGTTGCCGAAAGCGATTCGGAATAGCTAACCACGCCACCATTCAAGGAACGATCCAAAGGCGCCGAATCGATTTTGATCAAATCCGCTATCGACTCTTCGCCGTACATGAGCGTGCCGAGCCCGATAGATAAAAGTGAGATAAATGCGTTACGAATGATTTTCATAGGTTTCCAACTAAATTCCATTGTCTGTGATTCTGACACAGTTCTGTCAGAATGGTTTCCGCAGTAGTAATAATTCTTAGACAAGTATCTAACAAACGCGGTCGAAATCAGCCATCTTTTCCAATTTGCGACTCCAATCGCTGGACCCGCTTAAATAAATCAGGAAGCTTTCTCTGCACTACGGTGATTCGTTGAAATGCGTTCAACGGAATCGCGGGCGTTCCACCGCTAACGCTACCAGGAGCGATATCGTTAAATGCCGCCGAACAACCGGCCAGTTTCGCTCCTTTTCCAATCGTCAAATGACCCGAAGCTCCCGCACGCCCGCCGAAGACCACGAAATCCTCTATATTCGTACTGCCGGCAATGCCGACTTGAGCGCAAAGAATGCAGTGCTTGCCAATCTTCACATTGTGCCCGATTTGCACGTGATTGTCGATTTTCGAGCCTTCTCCAATCAGCGTCGGCCCCAATCGACCGCGATCGATGGCAGTATTAGCCCCGATCTCCACATCCGATTCGATCTCCACCCAACCAAGCTGCGGCACCTTTTCGTGAAAGGACCCATTAAATTCGTAGCCATAACCATCAGCTCCAATCACCACGCCCGAGTGAATTCGGACCCGATCGCCAATCTTCGTGTCCCGCGCAACGCTGACATTCGAGGCGAGCCAACAATCCGCTCCAATCGTCGACGCCTCATCGATCACCGTTCCCGAATGGATCTGAGCGCCAGCCCCAACACTCGAATTCTCCCCGATCACGCAGAGCGGACCGATAAACGCAGTCTCATGAACCTCCGCCGAATCCGCCACAACCGCAGAAGGATGAACGCCTCCCGGTTTCTTCGGCCAAAGCGACTGAGCAATCGACTCGCAAGCGCGGGCTAGCGATAGGCTCGGGTGCTTTACTTTTAAAAAAAGCTGGTTCGTCCTAGGAGCGACCTCGCAATCCTCCGGGACAAATACAACCGATGCTGAGCAATCGGCTAACTCACCCGCGTATTTGGCGAGGCCCAAAAACGAAAGATCTCCCGCTTTAGATTCCTTCAAGGTTGCGATGCCCGTGACCGAGCCGCTTCCAAATGAACCGATTTCTTCAATGACCGACGATCGCTCTCGGATATCATTTATGCTTAACTCGATTCGCCTATCACTCATTTTAACTACGAAATTCGTCCGGCAGAACACTGGCAGCAACACCCTGATTGCCTCTAAAAAAACTCATCATCCGCCCAATTGACGAATTCACCGGAACTCCGATTGATTTGGACACGAAAAAGCCCTGCCAATCAAGGCAGGGCTTCAATAAATTCGTTTTTAAAGCTTATTCAGCAGCAGGCGCTTCCGCGGCTGGCTGATCTGCATTAATACGCTTTACGACTTCGTCAGTGATATCGATCGATGTATCGAAAGAAATAACCGCTGGCATGCCGTTTTGAGATGCGCCTGAAGTATCGAGAACCAATGAAGCGTCACGCTCTTTAGACACCTCGGTAACCACTTCCATTATTTCCTTAGTGAAAAGGCTCATCTGCGTGCCCTGGCGCTGAGCCATTTGGCGTTGCACGTTTTCAGCGAACTGACGCAACTCGTTCTGCTTCTGAGCAATCTCCTGGTACTTGATACCAGCATCCTGCTTAGCTTCGTTGCGAGCTTCCTCAGTCAAGATATCGCTGTTGGCCTGTTCTGCCAGTTCAGTGTACTCTTCTTCGAGAGACTTGCCTTCATCGTTGATCGCCTGAACACGCTCTTGAGCTTGTTCCTGGCTCGACTGGAGCTCTTTGAGAAAATCCTGAACCTTGTAGAACTGCTCGGCAGCCTTGTTCACGCTGATCGTGAGAATCACGAGCTCAGCCTTCGCAGACGCTGAACCGAAGCTAGCTACTGCAAGAATTGTTAGGAGGGAGGTGTAGAACTTGATAGATTTCATAGAGAATTATATTTTTTGGGAAGACTACAAACTATAATCTTCCACCAAATGTAAAGTTGAATTGAGCGCCATTGTCATTTCCACCCGCACTAGTGTCCCCAGATGTACTCATTGGAATAGCATAATCAAGACGCAAAGGCGTTCCCATGACTGAAATTCGGATGCCAAATCCAAAATTATCGTTCCAGCCGCTATTATTCCAACCGAGTACGACCTGCTGTCCATCGAAAGCATCTCTCTGGATGTCACGCTTCAAGCCAAAATCACCCGCAGCTTTGTTCACGAAACCGCCATCATAGAAAATCGCCCCGCGGAATCCCTCAGTGAACCCGATCGAATACTCCGCGCTAAACAAACCATACGTTTTGCCGCCAATCTCATAGGGAACACGTCCTTGTCCCACCGCCGGAGCATAGAAACCCTCTTTTGGCGAAACATCGCGAAATTCGAAACCGCGCAGAGTATTGGGCCCGCCCAAGTAAAAACGTTCTTCGTAAGGTACGAACGTACTATCGCCCGCTTCCTTAACTACGCCAGCCCTCAACAATACCTCGATCGTTTGCGTATGCCAACGCGTCAGCGGAAGGTAGATGGCATTGCGCGATTCAATTTTGTTATATTGGAAATTACCGCCCAATGGCCCTCCAGCCGCAGTCAGATCTAATTCGAACCGCGAACCGCTCCATGTATTGATGATACGGTCGCGCGTATCGCGCAACAACAGCAAGTTGACCTTGGAAATGTTGCCATTACTCTCTTCGAATAACGCTCGTTGCGCTTGATCGATTTGAGGTCCGAAGTCCGAGTAGCCATATTGAACCAGAGAGTACGAAACGCGACCTTCGATCAGCTCGAACAAACGTTTACGAAGCGAGACGTCGAAGCCATCTTGTCCAACTGAATAAAGATCCGAGAGGCTACTTTCGGTTTTGAAAATGTTAAAACCAAAAGCCAAGCGCTTTTCGAACAACCAAGGCTCTTCGAATGCGAGCATGATCTGACTCGAAAGCGATCCAATCTGAGCACGTAAACGAAACTTTTGACCATCGCCCTGAAACGCTCCACGCCAATTTAAGATATCGAAATTCGACTGCGTCAGCTCAATAAAGAAGGTGCCTTTCTCGAGAGAACTAAATCCCGCTCCGAACGAAAAGTTCCCCGTACGTCCTTCTTGAAAGGTTATCCGCAAATCCCGTCGTCCAGGGATCTGAGTCGTTTGCGGCGTAAGGCTTACGTCCTCGAAATAACGCGTATTCTCGAGACGCATTTTGGAAGCGTCCATACGAACGCTGTCGAAAGTACTACCCGGCCCCATTGCGAGCTCGCGAATGACAACTGTACTTTTGGTCTTGGTGTTACCTTCGATCTTAACGGATTCAACTTGGTACTTCTCGCTTTCGTAAATCTGATAGACGATGTCCATATTGCCCGTCGTCACATTCGGAATGCGGCTCAAACGAACGCGCGATTCCATGTAACCAAACTGGCCGTAGAAATCTTCCAGTCGATCCACGTCCTCGTCGATTTTCTCAGGACGATAAATATCCCCCGATCTCACTCCGAGCATCAAACGAAGGATGTCGCCCTTGTACATATCATTGCCTTCGAAACCGATGCTTCCAACCCTGTACTCCTTGCCCTCGTCCACCGCTATTTCGATCACCATACGGCGCTTCGATGGATAGGAAAATCTCACCTGCGACTGATCGATTCCGATGTCGAGATGCCCCTCTTCCATGTATACATCTTCGAGTATTTCCAGATCATCTTCGAACTTGTCCGCATCGAATTTCCCCGATCCCGTGAGCAAAGAGAAAATTCCTTTTTTCTTCGTTTTTATCTTCCGGCGCAACTTGCGGCTCTTGATGTTTTCGTTTCCGGTAAACTTGACCTTGCTGATTTTGTACTTACCGCCTTCGCGAATCTTGTAGACAACATTTCCAAAACCCGTCGCGGGGTTGCGGTCAATCTCGTATTCCACACGAGCCTGAGAATAGCCGCGCTTCAAATAGTAATCCTTCAGAGCCTTTGCCCCGTCTTTGACCCTTCGCTCGTTGAGAATATGATTAACCGAGACCTCCAATTCTTTCTCCAATCGATTGTCTCTCAATTTCTCATTTCCATCGAAACTGATAGATGAGACGCGAAATTTCGGACGAATATCAAATAGCAGATCGACTTCGCTTTCGCCTACAGGCTGAAGACGCACTTCGATGTGCTCGAAAAGCTGGGTGCGATAAAGCGTCCGAATATCGCGGTCGATCGCGATTTGATCGTAATCCTCGCCTTCGCGAAGCGACATATTCGCCCGAGCGACCTCCTCGTTCACGTTCGAGAGACCCGTGAAGTTGACGATGAGCCTCCGAATCTTCGGTGGCTGCGGTTCATCGGGAGACCCTTCGTCTTGACCATAAGCTGCCGAGAAGAGAGCAATAGTCAAAAGTGGAAGAAGAAGGAATCGTGCGGCGCTATTCCGTGTAATTTTCAAAGCGAGTATATTCTTTTCGGAAGTTTAGTTTCAAATCCCCAACTGGACCATTTCGTTGCTTGGCGATAATTAGGTCCGCGGTGTCGGCTGCAACCGAAAACTCATCTCCAACGTCCTTTGGTCGCGCCAATAGCAAAACTACGTCGGCATCTTGCTCGATAGAGCCCGATTCACGAAGGTCGGAGAGTTTCGGTTGTCGTTTTTCTTTTTCTGAGTCACGGTTAAGCTGACTTAGAACAATCACGGGAACGTTGAGTTCCTTTGCGAGCGTTTTTAATCCCCGTGAAATTTCAGAAATTTGTTGTTCACGCTGAATCTTAGGATCGGTTCCGGCAAGCAGCTGTAAATAATCGATCACGATCAAGCCCATCTTATCGTTACGGGCCCAGATCCGTCGGGCTTTCGCGCGAAGCTGATTAATCGTCATTTGACCCGAATCGTCGATCCACATGCGGGCGTTCTTCAATTCCTTGGCCGCCTGGGCAAGAGCCTGCTGCTCTTCCTTATTGACGAATCCCTCGCGCAATCGCTGAGAGCTTACTTTCGCTCGGCTAGTCAGCAAACGCATCGCCAATTGCTCGGAACTCATTTCCAAACTAAAAATTAACACTCCCGCGCCTTCCGCCCCCGGTTTCTCAGGTAAGGCGACCGCTTCGGCAATATTCATGGCCAAACTCGTTTTTCCCATCGAAGGCCGAGCCGCCAAAATAATCATTTCCTGCCCATGGAAACCAAAAGTCATCTTGTCGAGATCAACGAAGCCCGATGACAATCCCGCCAACTCGCCGCGGCCGGCGATCAGCTTTTGTACAAGCTTTACCGCATCGTCGACCGACTTCTTAATCGGCTGCGACGTATCGGCCACGCGATCGTCGCTGATTGCGAAAATCTCCTTCTCGATATCGTCGATAAAGTTCTCCAAACCTCCGTCAAGCTGGGGTTCGAAGCAGTTTTTAACGGTTTTAGTCGCTGTGTGGATCAGCCGACGCAACAGGTACTTCTCTCGAACAACATCGAGAAAGTAGTTCGCGTGGGCCGTCGTTTCGATCTGCGTAGCCAATTCGACCACGTAAATCGGTCCACCCACTTCCGCAAGCTGGCCGCGATTGTTCAGCTCTTCTGCCAAAACCTTCGCATCGAGGATCGATTTCTCTTCGAAGACCTCGACGCAGGTCGCGTAAATCGTCTGATGAGCAGGACTATAGAAGGCATCGTTGGGCAGCTTTTGAGCCATGCAACGAGAAATCACTTCAGCCGGGTCTATCAAACAGGCCGCCAACAAACCTTTCTCAGCATCGAGACTGTGCGGCAAAGTGCGCCCCGCAGTCGCTAGATCTACGGGAGCGTTAAGATTATCAGAACTCGCAGGCTTAGCCGGCATGACCGTTTATAAGCCTTTCGATTCTCAATCAATCTTTAGAAGCAGGCGCTTCCTCTTTTTTGGAGGCAGCTTTCTCTTCTACGATTGGATTTTCCGACACGACGTCGAACTTCAGTTCGGCTTCCACATCCTGGTAGACCTTGATGGATACCGTGTGCTGTCCCAATTCCTTGATTGGAGACTCGAGCTGCACTTGCTTGCGCACCATTGCTTCGAATCCTGCTTCGACAAGCTTTTCGTGGATATTGATTGCCGTAACCGCGCCGAACATCTTTCCGGAATCGCCAGTCTTCACGGCAATCGCGAAATGCGTCGAAGCAATCTTAGCTGCCTGAGCTCTCGCATCTTCAAGATTCTTCGATTCGCGATCTGCGCGGCGGACCTTGAGAGCCTCGATTTGCTTGCGGTTTGCCCGAGTAACGGGAACCGCTATTTTTTGAGGGTAAAGGAAATTGCGAGCGAAACCCGCTTTTACCTGAACTTGATCGCCTTCCGCGCCCAATGATTCGACGGGTTTGATGAGTAGAACTTCGCTAGTAGCCATGGCCTTAGTGTGTTTTAAAAAATGTAGTTGGTGAAGGTATTATTAGAATGGAACGTCTTCCTCGATATCTTCGCTTTTCTGAGAAGCGGCGGGAGGAGAAGCGGCGGGAGCTGGTGCGGATGCGCCACTATCGGAACGTTGTTGAGGGACCGACTGCGAAGGGTTGAAACTGCCTCCTCCGCCTTCGCCCTTCTGACTGATCAGCTGCATGTTTTCCAAGACGACTTTCATCTTGCTGCGCTTCTCGCCTTCCTTGTTCTCCCAGGAGTCCAATTTCAAACGACCTTCCACGAATAGCGGATGGCCCTTGGAAACGTATTTGGAAACTGTCTCGGCTTGCCGTCCCCAGGCTTCCACGTCCACGAAAGTCGTTTCTTCCTGACGCTCGCCATTCGAGTTGTTGTAGACGCGATTGACCGCAAGACCGAATTGGCACACAGCCGTGCCCGAAGGGGTAGCGCGCAACTCTGGGTCGCGGGTCAAATTGCCCATTAGGTAAACTTTGCTGAAATTCGGCATTGGATCTTAGCTGGGTCGGGGATTAGAACGCGATTAGACACGTTGGATGATCTTATGCGATACCAACTTATTCAAGCGAAGAGTCTCGTCAATCTTACTTGGAAGAGTCGCGTCGCCGCTGATCATGTATTGAGCGTAAACCCCAGATAAGTAGCGACGATCCGCTGCGCGAGCGAAGTCTTGCTTGCCGGTATCAGCAGTTTTAGACACTTCCGCGCCCACTTTTTCAAGCTCGCCCTTGAGACTGCCGACGAGTTCGTCGACGCTCTCTTCGCGTCCGCGTGTATCGAGAATGAATGTTGCCTTATAGTTGGCCATCTTCTGTGTTTTTCGTTTTTCGGTTTATGTGATTCATTGCCTTTTCCGTTCCGTCTCGGATAAGCCGTTCTAGGCAATCCAAGTAATAGTCCATCGAGGCGTTTATCGAAATTTGGTCTTCTTGACTGAATTTCCCAAGCACGTAATCAGCGAGATCCATCTCTTTATGCGTTTTCTGGCCGATGCCGATGCGAAGACGCGTAAAAGTGGGCTTAAGACGAGTAATAATATCCGCAAGGCCATTATGCCCGCCGGATCCACCACGTTCGCTGACCTTTGCAACGCCAACATCAAGGTTGATGTCGTCGTAGATAATCAGCGTTTCTTCAGGCGGCACTCTATAATAGCTGCAAACTTTTTGAATACTGACCCCGCTTTCGTTCATAAACGTCCTAGGTTTCAGTAATTGCAGTTTGGAGCCGTCCTCCAGCAAGAGCTGGGAAAGATCGCCTTTGAGATTGCGTTGTTTCGTCCATTCGCTGGCTCCGCATTTAACCGCGAATGCGTCGATTATGCGAAATCCAATATTGTGGCGGGTACTTTCGTACTCGCTGCCTGGATTTCCGAGACCGACGATTAGCCGATAGCTCATGGATGAAACGGTTGGGAAGATTGAAAAGAACAAAAAAGCGAGCCGCTAGCGTTTGCCAGGGCCCGCAGGGAAAGTAATACCCTACTTGATGACTGTGAATACTGGCTGCTCAGCATGATCCAGATATTCTACGCCTTCGAGAGCAGGCAGCTCCTTAATGTGGATGAGGTCGCTAATCGCCAATTCCGTCACGTCAACTTCGACGAAATCAGGGATATTCTTCGGCAAACAACGTACGGAAACGGTATGAGCCACAGTTTCCAAAGTACCACCATCGTTTTTCACGCCAGTCGCTAGGCCAAAAGGATGAACCGGAATGTCGAGGACGACGACTTCGTCATCGGCGACTTGGCGGAAATCGACGTGGATATAAGTGTCCTTAATCGCATGACGCTGTACTTCTTGAATAATAGAAGTACGCGGCTTGCTGTCGTCTTCTATAAGCTGAACGATAGGAGCGTTGTTTCCAATCGATTTCAATAGAACACGCAAATCACTTGCGTCGACGGAAAGCATCGAAGGCTCTCTGGTTTTGCCATAGGCGACAGCTGGGACCTTGCCGTCGCGGCGCAGGCGTCCGGAATGGGCAGATCCGCCGTTATTACGAGTGGAAGCGTTGATTGTAAGCTGTTTCATTTTAGTGAAATCCGACCTCTCAAAGGCATCGCGCCATTGAGAGAAGCGGAGTAACGTAAGGGGCAGTCCTCGGAAATCAATCAAAAGTTTCGCTTAATCCCATATTTCTAAAAAAAGCTTCACCAAAGGGTTGACAAGCCCCCTACAAAGCGACTTCTTCCTCCCCCATCGTTGCCCTGTAGCTCAGTGGTAGAGCAGGTGACTGTTAATCACTTGGTCGTAGGTTCGAATCCTACCGGGGCAGCCATTTCAACGATAACCGTCCATGCTCAAGGGCGGTTTTTTCATGCCCGGACAACTTCTCGTCCTCTAATAAAAAGACCCAAACCCGGTTGCGATTCAATTCCCTCATTTTCCAGTTGCTGGAAACTCCTTCGAAACCAAAGTCGAAAGAATGCCCTCCAACCGAACCGATCATCGCTTTCTCCCCCTGGGAGCATGCCTACTCATCGTTTCATTGCTCGTCTCCTGCTAGGCTCCGAAACCACCGCCAAGCGTTACTGCTCCTTCGAGCTCTATAGAATACGTTTCCACTCCGATCGGAGGCGCAGTCTAAGGACAACCGTGGATAGCTCACCTCAAGGCAACCGACCTCGACCAGGATGGTCTTACCGATTTCGTTGCCTGCGATGCGAAGCTCAACACCGTTTTCTGGATACGCCAAACAAAAGACAAGCAATACAAAGAAACGCTCCTCCGCCTTTCAAAAAGAGGAAGCCAACGTTCATCCTTAATGGCGTTCATAAAATGAACCTCATGCTCCTTTTCCTTGATCCCCATTTCATAGAGCGCCTCATCATGAAGTATTCGCGCACATTGCCGCTATCCAACTTGCCCGCGAAGAAATACGGCATAAAACGACCAATCACGAAACAACTCAACCCATTCGTCCTGCTCAACCTCCTGAACCTTCTTTCGTTCAACAGAATCCCTCAGAGACCGTAAAATAAGTCAGTGTAGGAGCGGGTTTATCCCGCGATTTTTCATTTCCATGGTATAGACACGTATTATCGCGGGGTAAACCCGCTCCTGCAATTAGGCAGCGGAGCAATCCCTAATCTCGCGAGCTAAGGCCGAAATGCCCAGCTCCTCGATTTAACTGATCCCCATCAACTCGATTTGAATTCAACTCAAGATCGAGAACCCGCAATTGCAACGATTTCGCAACGTTCGACCCATTCGCTAAATCCCAGAACGCCGAGCTTCGCTTAATCTAAACAAACCTAGTCCAGTTTATCGAATTCTCAAGTACGGTCCTCAATTAGCAATCAGCCAATTCTCGCTTCAGACCACCAAACTCACACCACTTCGCCAACAATCTCGATAGGTTCCTCAACGGGCTCAACCTCGTCGTCCATCGAATAATCAACAATGAGCGTGCCGAGCATCATAAAGTAAACGACTAGACGGCCCGCCGCCGACAAGCCCAAACCAAGCCCCGCTCCAACGCCCGACTTAGCCGCATCCCGCGGATGCCGTTTCGCCCAAATGAGCTCGAAAACCACCGCGCCGATTATCGGGCCAATCAAGATTCCTACGATCCCAAGAAACAAACCGACGACGCCACCAACCAGCGCTCCGATCATCCCCCATGTTGTACCGCCGAACCATTTCGTCCCCAACGCAGTCGCAAAAAGGTCAACCACTCGATCCAACACCATGAGCCCGCCAAGGATTCCAATTGCCCACCAAGAAAACCCCTCAGACACCATCACCTTATGAACCAAGCCGCCGAAAAAAAGAACGATACCACCTGGAATCACTGGCACGACAACACCGACCAATCCCAAAAAAATCGCCATCAACAAAATTCCCCAAGCAATCGCGATCCAAACATAAGGCCCCATTGCCCTGAACCAATCGACCATTAAGAAGAACCAATCCGTCCACACACCACTCCCCAATAACCAATCCATCGCCATTCCTTTCCAATTTCCGTCTACCTATAAACCTAGGCAAAGCAAAAGTTGCATCCGCCAATAAACCCCATCATATGATTCGGAATGGCAAGACCCATCGGATGGAACAAACGAGACCCAGAACTGGGCAAGCTAAAGATCGAAGCGCGATTCTTCGGCGATAAACTCACCCTCTATCGGCAATTAAGCCGTTTCGAAGAATGGGAAACATTCACTCCGGACGAAGAAGATTGGGATATCCTCACCAAACTCGCAGAAAATAAATTCAATCGCGGCAAAGTCAAAAAGAAGCACATGCAGGTAATTCTCGCCCGCGGCGACAAAGTCTAAACCGCTTTTAAGCGTACGCGATCTTGCTCACATTGCAAAAATGCTGCGGAGCCCAGGGGCCATTGAAGGAAAACAGCAAGTCCCCTCCCAAAAGTTCTGCTGCCTCGCAGATCGAACGCTCGAACACCTTCAAGCGCTCGCGATTAACCAGACAATTGAACGTCGCCACCGCGTGATCGCGTTGGATCAATCGACTCCGGGCAATCTCCGCGCACCAAGGACCGATAAACTCATCGACCTTGCTCGCATAAAAGTCCTTCTCTTTCTTTAAGATCTTCTCGAACTTATCGCACTTTCGTGCCCGATCGCCCAAATAATACAACAGTCGCCCGTTCACGATCTTGGCCTTCTCTTCCATCAAATAAGGATACTTCCCGACCATGTATTCAAATAGATCGTTCGTCGCGAACCGCAACGCGACCTCCATCTCCACCTTGTTGTAGATACGATGGAGCTCGATCCGTAAATGCTCCTGATTCTTCACCAAGACATCCTCGACCGCCGCCAAGTTCTTTAGCGTAAGGCCAAACTCCAACGGAACGATACTCGCCTGATCCATCAAAAATCGGATCATCTGCTGATGAGCGAAAATATCCTTACCTCGGATATGAAGCGTATCGTAACCGTAACTACTAACAATCGCCGAAACATCACCAAAAGTGACCATGAAAAGTCCCCGATCATCTACCCCTTGCAAATCTTCGAAATCATGAGGGGCGCCTGAAAACGTAAAACCGTATAGATAGATGCTCATAAAGTGGGAATGGTCCGAGTTTCAACCAAGAGGATGCAAACAACACCCCCGAATGTTAAAAAATTGTTAACGAATTAGACTTCCCAGTCAATGCGATACACAAATCCCAAAAGCCAACAGGGATTACATTACAATGCCCATAGGGGCCGAATGAGTAATTGGAACTAAGGCTGAAATCTTCGCTTCACATTTGAAATCGCGAAGATTGGTGGAGCCAGACGGGATCGAACCGACG
>JAPKDW010000389.1 GCA_028822375.1 Opitutaceae bacterium
CTCAGGAGTCAGGCCCGGCTACAACCGGTTTACGTATCCTTACGCTCAGCTGGAGAAATTCATGGTCTGACGCTTTTTAAATGCATTATAAGATTAATATTTGAATACAACCAACAACGATATATGACTGTCACAAATCCTGCCAAATACGAGCATTTTATGTCCATCAAGCCTACAATTGAAGAGGAACGATTGCATCGTAAACAGCAATTAGCTGGAGCGTTTCGAGTCTTCGGAAAATTTGGTTTTTCCGAAGGCGTAGCTGGGCATATCACTGCTCGTGATCCTGAATTGACAGATCATTTTTGGGTCAATCCTTTCGGTATTTCTTTCAATAAAATTAAAGTGTCAGACTTGATTTTGGTAAATGAAGAAGGCGAGATCATTGAAGGAAAGCATCAATTGCTGAACAAAGCGGCCTTTGCCATTCACTCACGAATTCATCTAGCTCGACCGGATGCAATAGCCGCTGCCCATGCCCATTCTATTTATGGAAAAACGTGGTCGGTTTTTGGGAAAAAGCTGGACCCAATCACGCAGGATGCCTGCGCTTTTTATGACGACCATGGGTTGTATAACGATTATAAAGGCGTGGTGAGTGACCTCAGCGAAGGCGATCGAATTGCGGAGGCATTGGGGGATAAAAAAGCAGCCATATTAAAAAACCATGGTTTGCTTACGGTTGGAGGTTCGGTAGAGGAAGTCGCTTTTTGGTTTATCAGCATGGAGCGATGTTGCCAGACGCAAATCTTAGCAGAGTCAACCGGCAATAAGATTCACATGATCGATCACGAAACAGCCTTGAAGACTCGCAATGAAGAGGTGGGATTTCCCATTGCCGGGTGGTTTAGTTACAAACCCCTTTGGCAAGATATTGTGGCGGCAAACCCAGATCTGCTGGAGTAAATTTCGCGAATATCGAGATTTGGAAAATATTTATGCTTTAAAACAATGAGCTATCAGCGTTCGCTCCTGTCCTATAATACCCCTTCCAAGCATAAATGAACCAATGGAGCCAGCCGAGATCGAAGCAGCACAAGGCGGCAAAAGCCTTGCGACACGAGTGTAGGATAAGGACATAGTCGACATTTGACATTCAAAGTCGGCGAGCCTAGATTAATTCACATGATCCGCCTTCTCTCGAATCTTTTCATTGCTATTTCCGCATTATTGCTGTCCGCGTGCTCGAACTCAAGTACCCGCCCATCTGCAAAACACCCGAACCTACTTTTGATCGCCATTGACGACTTGCGACCTGAATTAAACGCCTATGGAAAGTCATTCATTAAATCGCCAAATATTGATCGCCTAGCGTCTTCAGGTGTTACGTTCACGAGAGCTTATTGCAATGTACCCGTTTGTGGCGCTTCTAGAGCGAGTCTTTTTTCGGGGGTCCGCCCCGGCTACAATCGGTTTTTATTCCACTATGCCCAAGCCAGTATAGAAGTACCGGAGGTCGCAACACTTCCCGAACACCTCAAAAAGAATGGCTACACCACCCTATCTGTCGGGAAAATCTTCCACACGCCCGCTGATAGTGAACATAAAGCCTGGAGTGATACGCCCTACCGCTTTGACCATCATCGCTTAGAGGATGGTTCTTGGTCAGATAAGGGATGGCAAAACTACATCACCGAAGAGAATATCGCCATAGCGAAAACCGCTAGCAACGGAGCGGCCTGGCCATGGGAAAAGGCCGAAGTCGACGACTCTACCTACCTCGACGGAATCTACGCTGACAAAGCGATTGACTACCTTCGATCTCAAAAAGACTCCGAAAAACCCTTTTTCCTTTGTCTGGGATTTCTTAAACCGCATTTACCGTTCAATGCCCCCTCAAAATATTGGGATTTGTATGACAGAAAGAATATCGAACTCGCGAACAATCCGTTTTTCCCAAAAAATGCTCCGAATCAGGCAGCATTCAACTGGGGTGAACTAAGAAGTTATTATGGAGTTCCAAGTGGGGGTCCCGTTAGCGAGGAAATGGCGACAACCTTGCGGCACGGTTACTACGCTTGCGTGTCAGCAACCGATGCTTTGGTAGGAAAAGTAATGGTCGAACTTGAAAAACTGGGATTGGCCGACGACACCATTGTCATCTTGATGGGGGACCATGGATATAATCTAGGCGAACACGGTCTTTGGAATAAACACGTCAATTTCGAAACTGCTTTGAGGACACCCCTTATCATATCCGGTCCCGGAGTAACTCAGGGCAAAGCCAATGGAATTGTCGAGTATGTCGACTTGTACCCAACAGTACTGGAGCTCGCTGGCATTCCGAAACCGGATCACGTTCTACAAGGAACCAGCCTTTCACCAATGCTAAGGGACCCGAACGCGATCGTGAAAGACTTCGCCATTAGCAAATGGATGCAAGGTGTCACCTTGATTGGAGAACGCTACTTCTATTCCGAGTGGCACGACAAAGACCGAAACAGGACGGCTCGAATGCTCTACGACCACGAACGCGACCCGCACGAGAACATCAATATAGCAGAATTAGAAGAAAACGAGTCACTCGTAGGCACATTGAGCGCGACGCTAAATCAAAACTTGAACAAACACTATTGGGCCCCATCGATCGGCAACTATTCCCACCGATTGCATAGGAACTATTGAGGGATTGAACCCCCGTCCTATCTATTTTCGAGGAAGTTGCTTCAGCCGTACTTTGGTTATGCTCCGAAGGAGCTTCCTTTGTTACTGGCACCGCCCACCCAGTGGACGGGGGATTTTTGATCTAATTATCAATCGGCAGATTCGAATCTACTCAAGCCAATCGACCTCCCAATACGCATTCAACAAAGTAGACCGATCCGCCCGCTTACGGCATGTCATTCCCGCGAGGAACGAATGATTGGATACCCGTAAT
>JAPKDW010000390.1 GCA_028822375.1 Opitutaceae bacterium
CGCGCAGTGCAAGGCGACCGCAAGGTCGAGAGCTTGCTCCGGGGATTATTTACTCGATGATCGCGACTGCGTCGCGATCGTTTGCAGCGGCAGCGTGGAGTTTTGATCGAAGGTCGGCTTGTTTGTCGCTCCGGGTTTCGGCTAAATTGTTTTTCTCGTTTGGATCCTCCGCGAGATTGTAGAGCTCGGTTCTGATTTCTTCGCCGTCGTTTGCCTTGAATAGGATCAATTTCCAGTCCCCGTCTCGCAATGCCTGCGAACGGAAATGGGTTCCGGCGGAATAGAGCGTTCGTTCGGGAAGGGAGCCAGTGCCTGAAAGGACTGGCCAAAGGTTGGACCCGTCCCACTTTAGCTTAGTGGTACCTGCGTTCGCTTTCGCCAAGGCGCAGAAGGTAGGCATCCAGTCGACAATGTGAACGGGCGTTTCGTTGGTGGTTCCAGGAGCGATCGTTCCTCGCCATCGGACGATTGTCGGGACTCGCGTGCCGCCTTCGTAGAGATCGCCTTTTTTGCCTCGTAGCGGAAAATTGGAACCGGGCAAGGCGCCGTTGGGGCAGTCGTCATTGATATTCGGGTACTTCGTGTCGTTGTTTTCCGCAGTGGAGCCGCCGTTGTCACTAGTGAATACGACCAGGGTGTTGTCTGCCTTACCTGTATTTTCGATTGCTTCGACAATACGTCCAACGGCGTCGTCGAGATGCAGAATGCTCGCGGCATAGTGGCGTGCCACTTCTCCGGTGATCTCCTTCGGTACGCGATCTAGCCAAATTTGGGGTTCGCGAACTGGAAGATGAACCGCAGTGAATGGGGCGTAGAGAAAGAAGGGTTCATCGCCGGTTTGTTTCTCAATCCACTGGACAGCCTCGTTTGCGAGCAGATCGGTGACGTGGCCTTCTTCGGTGATGAGCGTTTGATTGCGATGCCAGGTCTCCGAGTAGGGACCTTTCTTGTAGAAATGAGACCAAGGCGTGACCCCGCCAGCCATCGAGCCGTAACTGTGGTCGAATCCAAAATGATTTGGTCCCCATTCGGCTTTCGATCCGAGATGCCATTTGCCAGTGATAGCGGTGTTGTAGCCTGCTTCACCAAGGGCCTTAGCTACGGTAATCGTTTCAAACGGGAGCCCCAGTTCATTTGTCGGAGTGGTAATGCCGAATCGACTCCAATAGCGTCCCGTTAGGAATCCCGCGCGTGTTGGACTACAAACCGGAGCGACGTAATGCTGGCGGATCTCGAGGCCCTCGCTCGCCAGCTTTCGTAGGTTTGGAGTGGGTACATTTCCATTGTGGAAACCCACGTCCGACCAACCCAGGTCATCAGCGATTATAAAAACGATATTCGGCCGGGCAGGCGAGTCGGAAGCCTGTTTGTCTACCGAACATGCGGAGAAAAAGAAGAGAGCGGCAATCGCGATTGCAATCGCTCCAATTGGTTTGAGGGGCTGGGTTGAACGGTTCATGGGGATGGGGAGGAGTAAGTGATTTGATTATAGATTATCAATAGCAGTTCGTGGCGACTGGTAAAGAAAAGAGTATGGTTCGCTTTATTGCGCGTAGTTGGATATTGACCCCTTTAGAGCACCGTATTCAATTTCCCCAGTGAGCGATAAAGAACCCCTACGGAAAGGCAGCGAGGTCGTGTTTAGTAAGACGGTCAGCGAAGCCGATATTAATCAGTTCGCTGCGCTGTCTGGCGATTTTGGGCCTAATCACGTCGATGAGACGTTTATGAAAAAGTCGGCTTATGGGAAACGTATTGCTCACGGCGCACTGCTGATTGCGTATACGTCGAAAGTTTCCTCTCAAATCATCGAAGACTAT
This sequence comes from Opitutaceae bacterium, assembly GCA_028822375.1. Taxonomy (GTDB): domain Bacteria; phylum Verrucomicrobiota; class Verrucomicrobiia; order Opitutales; family Opitutaceae; genus Pelagisphaera. The sequence goes on from JAPKDW010000390.1 coordinate 1,821, forward strand.
TCCGTGGCTGAAAATGATGCCACGCCGATATCGCTGGGTTATGACCGGATACGCTTTATCAAGCCGGTCTTTATTGATGATACGATCACGATCCGTTACACTGTGGAATCTTACGATACCGAATCAGCCCGGTCGTCCGCCAAAATAGAAATAACGAATGATGATGATCAGCTCGTCGCGGTAGCCACCCACATCATGAAGTGGGTGCCCAATCGGTGATCAAGAATCAAGCGCTGACCCTTTTTTTGTGAGGCCTTTCCGAGGCTGGAAAAGTGAATTGATATGACTCGCAGTTATCCAAAAATGAAATAATGGTTAGGGCTTACTTGTTTTAGTCACGTTCTGCTGAAGCCATACTGAAGATGGCAAAATGAAATGAAAATCATGAAAATATTTATTACCTCGTTCGCTACTTTAATCGGAGCCTTCACTTTGATCAGCTGTGGAGGAAATTCTTCCCAAGAAAACTCCAAAGGAGGAGAAACCTCCTCGAAAGTTATCGGCGTGAGCCTGATGACTTTGAGCAATCCCTTTTTCGTAGAGCTCGGCGATGCAGTAAAAGAAGAGGCTGAAAAACACGGCTTCACGGTCAAGGCGATTTTGAGTGGAGATAATGCTGAAAAACAAGCCAATCAAATGCGCGACTTCATCAGCCAGGGTGTTGCGGCCATCATCATCGCCCCGACCGATCACTACGGAATCGGCGAAATCATAAAAGAAGCGAACGCCAAGAACATCCCGGTATTCACTGCAGACACAGGCTGTACCGACAAGTCAGCCAAAGTGATTTGCAACGTGATGACCGATAATTTTGGCGGCGGCGTACTTGCAGGACAAGCCATCATCGAAGCGCTGGAAAACAAGGGCGGCGAAGTGCTCATCCTCAGTTACGATGACGCGCAATCCTGTCTCCTGCGCGTTGAAGGATTCAAGAAGAAAATCGGCGAATGGAATGTTGCCAACCCGAATGCCTCGATCAAAATCGTGGCTGAATTGCCCGGCAAAGCCGAGCAAAACGCCAGCAAGCAGGCCGCTGAAGATGCTCTCAA
>JAPKDW010000391.1 GCA_028822375.1 Opitutaceae bacterium
CGGATACGTCGTGAAGGTCCGAGTCTTCCTCCGATGAAACAGTCTCCATTCTCAAGGTCTGAAGCCAGATTCGGTACAGCAAACCAAGTGGAGACAATGCAAGGCGATAAAGAAATCCATGCGCCCGCAGGGAAGAGGCGGGGACAATTTTGCCGCCTTCGCTCATAAAGAAACCTAAAAGTCGAACTCGAGACCGAGATCAGCGTTGTGCGTAGGGACAGTCTCCTCGGCAAAATAACGGTAAGCCAAAATCAAAGAAGCCTGTTCGGAAAAGCTCCACTCAAGCCCAGTTCCTGCAGACCAAACGAAACCATCATCTGCACTGGCAATAGTCTTCCCAGTCCAATCAGCGGAAGATGTTGTTTTACGATAGCCCATAGCCCCGTTTATAATTATTCCCAGAGATGAAATGACAGGTATCTGATATGCAAAATCTGCAAGCACAGCATTAGTCGAAGTGTTGCCCTTCGCATAATATCTTACACCTGTCACTTTGCTTGCCACCCAAGTTGTGGGATGAAGCTCATTTCGTTGATGTATAACTTCCAGTCCCATTCGCCAGCGGTCCATGCGAATGCCAGCAAGCAAGCTCCCGCTGAACCCTGGTTCGTATCGTCGATATGCATGGGGTTGCTTCGATATTTTTGAGGTCACAGCAATCCCTGCTCGAGGCATAATGTAATAGCTAAACGCTCGAGGTGTCCTTACTTCGGAAATAACTCCCGAATCTCCGGGAATGGTCACAGGATTTCCGTCATGACCTAAATAATCACCCGGCGCCTCTACGGAAAACGCAAGCATGTCTTCAGCCGGCGGCGACTGGGTTGGCGGCTCGAGGAAAGTATTCTTTACGGCTGAACCAGAACCCTCGAGAAACAAAGTAGGGTTAAAAGTCGCAGGCGGAATATAAACGACTTTCGGCTTCAACTCTTCGCGGGAAGGCATCTTGGGTTCATCGCCGATACGGAATGGGGCTCCGTTCGCATCCAATCCGACTCGCCCATAGAATACTTGATTAAATCTAGCCCTCAAGTCTTGGAGGTTTCTGGAATGGGAATTCAAATCCTTCTTCATCCCATGAATTTGACGGGAATGATAATATTTTTTTTCTTCGAGACTCTGATAGAAAGGAGGTATCGCACTGGCTGCGACTTCGTATTCATCCAAGTACAAGGCATCCGACTCAAGCGAATGCTGACCCAAAAGCGGAAGGGTCAAAAATCCCGTCAGTGAGCACAGAAAAACGCCGCTCAAATCAAAACAAATCTTCATCGAAGGTTAGTTCCCAAAGAGATCGCCAAATCCATCGTTCGAATCAGTCTCAGATCCAGCTCCTGAATTGCCTTGGGAGGTACCACCGACATTGGAATTATTTCCATTCCCCGATGACGGCGAACCCGTGATTGCGGCATTACGCGGATAATGCGCTCCTTGACTCTGTCCCTGGAGCCAGAAAAACTGTTCTTGGCTGAACGGATAACTCGGCTCGACCACTATCGTCTGATCGAAGTCGGACTGGGCGGGATTAAGGTTGAGCCAATTGAGACTTACGGTTGTTCCATCAAGATTGGTTATATCACGACCATTGTGCATGTATATCCAACCGGGACTGCTCGGTCGCAACCACGCCCAACCGTGTTGCTCTGTGTAAAACCAGCCCAACCCCGTTTGACCGGGTGCCGAAGGCCCTGCAATAAAACGATACAGGTCGTTGCGTTCATTAATATGGTGAAAAGAAAAACCATTTTGAGCCATAGTCGAATTAAAGTCCGCCCAAAGCTTCACTGATTCAGCGTTGCCATCAATCACTCCCTGAGATCGAGCCTGACTAACCTCGTTGGAATCATAAAGGCGCATATTGAATGCACTGGGCTGTGCCTTGATCAAATTGATTAAAACAGAGTCGCTACGAAGAGGGTCAAGACCATTAAGGTTCTCGTATTTATCGTTCATCCCGTCTCCATCTGTATCGCCTAATAATGGATTGGTCTTAAGAAAAACTATCTCGGTATGGTTGTCCAAGCCATCTCCATCCGAATCATTTGTATCTTTGATGAACGTTGCCGTAAAAACATAACCCTGAGAGACGGTAATGGTAACGTTTTCATCAGAGCCAATCCAAGGAACTTCCCCATCCCAATTCGAAAAAAGGTATCCTGGATGAGCTTTCGCCCTCAAAGTTCTCACTTCATTTTGAGCAAACAATCCGGTACCTTCGATGACCCCGGGTTGAACAGGATCGACGGTAGGACTCGAACCGATATCGATTGGAGAAACAGAACCGTTGATGCTCAAAACCGAGCCCTCTCGATAAAAAGAGGCGACGAGGGACAGGGAACGATCCAAGCTCAAGACCAGAGGGTTTGCCGTGCTATTCAGGTCACCCTTCCATCCACCGAAAATATATTTTTCAATCGGGAACGCTTCAATGGTAACGTCGCTGTCGGCTAAGTAAATTCCATCGTCAGGAAGAATCCTCACAGAGCCCACTTCGCCATCGGGGCTGGGCTCGACCGAGAGTTGGACGGTATAAAAGCTTCCTTTGGGAACGAATACGGCAGTCACTTGCAAATCAGCATGAGCATCTAAGGTCAGAGGGTTAACAGTAGAGGCAGTGCTATTGAGGTCTTGGAGTTGCTTCTTTACCATATCCGAGGCATTTGCATCCCAAGAGATCATCCACTTGAGAAAAGTATAGTCAGTAGTTGGTTCCGCCGACAACACCATCCCTACGTTTTCATCCGCAGTTTGCTTACCCTCGTAAGGCGAACCTCCGACCCCCAGTCTCACCGTCCCCAGTTCGTCGGAAGTAATCCCGGTCAATGGCACCAAACACATATTGGCGCAGCCTGCGCTCATGCCATAA
>JAPKDW010000392.1 GCA_028822375.1 Opitutaceae bacterium
CGTACCACCTGGGGCTTGTATTGTGGTGGCGCGTGGCGTCCCGACGCGCGATTTTGTGGTTGGATGGAGGAGAACGCGTCCGGAGGCCACGTACCACCTGGGGCTTAATTGTGGTGGCGCGTGGCGTCCCGACGCGTGTTTTTTCTTAGAGATTGTTTAATTAGTCCAATGTCTTCGAGCAAATCAACTGTAGGGCGGGTCGCTGACCCGCCAGCCCTGCAAGCGTGTCGCCTCAGCGAGACGACCTACAATAGGGACGAAGCCCGAAAACGGGTACAATGATATCCGTCACCTTTAGCTCCGTAACCTTAAGATGGTAGGGATCGTTGTCCCAACGATCCGCGGAGTTAAATTAACCTGTGTGCGGCTGTTTGGGGACAAACAGCCCTACCAAATGACATTCCCAAGCGGCTCCCTCGGCGATTGAGCCCTACCAGGCGATGGTATTTCAAAACGTGATACAAATTGGACTTATTGACGCTTACCAGATCACCCTACGACTCCTTTTCCGTTTTCTAGATAATCCACACATGTGAACTCCACTACCGACGAGATCGCTTTCGTTAACCAAATCCGGCGATTCATAGAGGGCGAAACCCAAATCAAATCAAAAATGCTAAGTTTTAAGTTAAAAATGGGTGGGTTTAACAGAGCGGCTTAACCTACAATGCAGCCTACACTTTCGTAAAGCAGTATCAACGAACAATATGGATACGATTATAAAGCCAATTTTGGACCCTGGTTTCACTCCGTCCACAATCTGGAACCAAGACTATCGAGAACAGATTGCGGCATCATCAAATCCGGTCGCAGTAACGTTGGCTCTGATGAGGCCCGACGAAACCTGTTCGCTCTATCGAATTCAAATCCTACCGCTAGTGGAGGAAAACGAAAAGCGAACACTTCGATATCTCGAGCGCCTCCTCAAATTCCTGCTTTGGCAGCGAGGGGCCAGCAATGTGCTGATCAGCGGTTGCGATCCTTTGGTAGAAAAGTTGTCAGCTATCTACTCGGAAAACGGCGCCCGCAGTTTCGATTACCATTTTTTTGGCGGGAAAGTCTATGACCACCCATTGGAATTCAAGCAATGCGAAGAAGCAGACCTGCCACAGCCTAACGAACAGTCAATCCGGATGGGATACAATTTGGACGGCTGCCGCATCGGCTTCGATCTTGGCGGGAGCGACCGCAAATGCGCAGCCGTTATCGATGGCGAAGTCGTGTTTTCCGAAGAGGTTGAATGGAGCCCCTACTTCGAAAGCGATCCCAGCTATCATATCGATGGAATCAAGGATACGCTGAAACGCGCCGCGGCTCACCTCCCCCGAGTTGATGCAATCGGCGGTAGCGCAGCAGGCGTTTATGTGAACAACGAAGTGCGCGTCGGGTCGCTATTCCGAGGCGTATCCCCGGACGATTTCGACTCGAAAGTCCGCCGTATATTTTTCGATTTAAAGAAAGAGTGGCAGAACGTCCCCTTCGAAGTCGTAAACGACGGCGAGGTCACAGCCCTGGCGGGATCCATGTCGATGGGCGAAAACGCCGTGCTCGGCATCTCGATGGGCACCAGTCTGGCAGCCGGTTACATAACTGACGAAGGCAGCATCACTCCTTGGCTGAATGAACTCGCGTTCGTGCCGGTCGACTACCGCGAAGATGCGCCAGCCGACGAATGGTCGGGCGATCTCGGCTGCGGCGCTCAGTATCTGACGCAACAGGCCGTAGCGCGCCTAGCTCCGTTGGCAGGAATAGATTTTCCAGCAGGTACGCCATTCCCAGAACAGCTCATCGAAGTGCAACGCCTAATGGCGGAAGGCGATGAACGCGCCGCGAATATCTACTCCACCATCGGCACCTACCTGGGCTACAGCATTGCCCATTTCAGCGAATTCTACACTTTTAGGAAAATATTGCTGCTCGGTCGAGTCACCAGCGGTCAAGGCGGCACGGTCATCATCGAGAAAGCCCGTGAAACGCTAGACGCCCTATTTCCCGAATTGTCAGCAGAAATCGAATTCGTTACGCCCAGCGAAACAGAAAAACGGCATGGCCAAGCCGTAGCCGCCGCAAGTCTACCATTTCTAACGTAAACGCAATGAATCCCTATCTTGAATTTGTTGAGAGCGTACTAGCCGGCGTCGAAACGGCCCGCAAAACGAGCGTATCCGGAAAAACCGAACCGATTCAATCCAGCTCGAAAGCGCTGCTGTTCTCGCCTCACCCGGACGACGAATGCATCATTGGCGCAATGCCGCTGAGGCTAACCCAAGAGCTTGGGATGCAAGTGATCAATATTCCGGTAACCTTCGGCAGCAATGTGGAACGGCAAGCCGGGCGAGCGCAGGAATTGAAAAACGCCTGCGATTATCTCGGATGGGAGAATTACCAAGGGAAAGATACATTCCAATCCCTGGAGGTTTCAGACATCGTTCGAATATTGAAAAAATTTCAGCCTGAGATTATTTTCTTCCCACATTCCAAAGATTGGAATTCGCGCCATATTTCGACTCACTTCCTTATTCTGGATGCATTGAAGCAAATGGATTCTGACTTTGAGTGCGCCACGGTTGAGACCGAGTTTTGGGGCGCGATGGACGATCCCAATTTAATGGTCGAATCGGACGCCCATACCGTAGCCGAACTTGTAGCAGCAACGTCACTACACGTTGAAGAAGTAGCGCGCAACCCGTACCACCTACTGCTCCCCGCTTGGATGCAGGACAACGTTAGACGTGGAGCCGAGCTTGTCGGCGGCCAAGGTGGCGCAGCGCCCGACTTCTCTTTTTCCACGCTTTACCGATTGCGTAAATGGCAAGGCAGCGAGCTGATCGATGTCCTTGAAAAAGGAACTGGTGTTCCTTTT
>JAPKDW010000393.1 GCA_028822375.1 Opitutaceae bacterium
GATTATCTAAAGGCTGGTTTAGGTCCCAACTCAGTATTCGTGGACATCGGCGCATATATCGGGCTGTATTCAATCCGCATTGCCAAGGCTATCGGCTGTTTCGGCGGTAAGGTTATAGCCATCGAGCCTAATCCGCCGACGTTGGAAAGGCTGAAGTTTAATATAAACGCAAACACACTAGACAATGTCTCTGTTCACGCAGTGGCCATCGGCGATTACCGCGGGTTTGCCAATTTAGAGGTGAACAAAGAAAATCTGGCCATCGTAAACACTGTGAGAGACGATGAAACCGGCAAAACCTCAGTGGTTCCACTGGAAGATATTCTAGACAAAGAAGGTGTCAGCCAAATCGATGCGCTGAAAATCGATATAGAGGGTTATGAATTCCGAGCGCTGCAGCCTTTTTTCACTCGTTGCTCAAAAAAAATGTGGCCCAAAAGGATTTCGATCGAACACTTAGAGATCGAGCACTTGGGAGACAAGTCGGATATCGAGACTTTACTCGTCGAGATCGGTTACAACTTCATGGGCAAGACTCGCTCAAATGCATTTTACAGTCTCGGCGGTTGACAAACTTCCACGCCGCTCGTGCGATCACTATCGCTGTGCATCTGAAAGGCATACGTGCCTTTGTTCGCCCTCTTTGTCAGGCGTGTTTAGTTAGTATCGCGTACATGTTGTCGCTCAAAGGAAACTTGTCTAAAAAGTTTTGTCGGGAAACCGTGTAGCCTGCTTCTTGCGCCAGTCTTCGTAGGGTGCGCGGCGTGAAATAGTTGACGTGGTCTGGGTACCGAAAACCACACCACTTTTTCCCCCTGATGATTCGATTCCAACAGGCGAAATTTGGAACTTTGAGGATAATCACACCGGTTGACTTGAGAATGGGGTGGAGCCGTTTGAGCAAGGATAACGGGCGGCATTCGTGCTCTAGAAAGGACGACATGACCACGACGTGAATGCTGTCGGGATGAAACTCCGAGGATCCATCAATGGCATTTGCAGATATCACTTTGCCGCCAAGTTCGCCCACTCGGTCTGCCGAAAGTGATGCGAGGTGTTCAGATACTTCTATACCGCAGGGAACGACCTTCTGCCCCCTCGTTGCAGATCGATTGTAAATGTCCACCATGAGATTCCCCCATCCACAACCGATATCCAGCAGATGGAGTGGTTCCGATTGGCTCCAGCCCTTGGTCACGGCCATCATGAGCGATGCGATTTTATTTCGTCTGGGGAAGGCGATCGATCTCGCCTTTTTGATGAGTGAAGACAAACGTGATATGAAAGGTTCCTCTAAAATACGTCGTTTCCTTTCCGCAGTTGAAGTCTCTTCCCAAGCAAATTCACTTTCAAGTTGCGAATAATCGGGAGGATCCGCCAGAAAGACCAACCCGGTTTCTTGACACCGTACAAGTGACCACGCCTCCTGGTGGAAACCCGTTTTATCAACTCCCGTCGGTCGATTTAGAATAGGGCAAATACATTTCATTGATACAAACTCCTTTTCCGTCGCCATGCACCATGTAGTGCCCGACAGTGAGAACACAGCTATTTAGGTGAAGAGGTGAACACGAGTTATCCGTATATCCGACTTAAATGCGAAACAGGCCAAGCAACCGAATCCTTCTCTCCCGTTGGCGTTTCCAAATGTTTGCGCAATACGCCCAACGGGTTCGTGTTTATGGACGGGGGAACTGGATTGCAACGAAATTGCACTGAATCGGTAGCCAAGGAATGTGCTTGGCAAAGCGTGCGATGCATTGTTCGCGATGGTCAAAACGCCTCGAAAAACAGGCGAAAAAGTTCAAAAATAGGGTTGCAATGAGGGTTGGGAGCGCATACGTTGCGCAGCCCCAATTTCGGGGGAGTCTTGGTTTTGCAGACTAATTCACTTCAGATCTCTGCGAAGTCATCTGTTTTACAGTCATGGTTAAAATTCGTTTAAGGCGTTTCGGAAAGAAGAACACACCGGTTTACCGCGTTGTGGTGGCAGACGGTCGTTCGCCACGTGATGGCAGGATCATCGAGGAGATCGGCACGTACGATCCGATGCTCAAGAACAACAATTTCACCCTGAAGCTCGAGCGGGTTGATTACTGGCTCGGAGTCGGTGCCCAAGCGTCGGACACGGTGACTTCGTTTATCAAGAAAGCCCGCAAGGCAGGGGATGAGGCCTCGGCGGAAGAGCCGGTGGCTGAGGCCGTTGACGCTCCGGTTGAAACCGAGAACGCAGCCGAGCCCGAAGCTGCGGCAGCGCAGGAACCCGCTGCCGAAGAGGTTGCTGAGCCGGAAGCCGTTGTGGCGGAGGAACCCGCCGCTGAGAAGGCAACAGAACCGGAAGCTCCCGCAGCGACCGAGGCATCCGCCTCCGGGGAAGAACCCGAGTCGGAAGCGCCAGCTGCCGAAGAGGCCGACGCGCCCAAGGTGGGCAACTAAACAGCATGCAGGCTTTTTTGGAACAGGTCGTCAAGGGATTGGTCGATAATCCGGACGCGGTGAACATCACCGAGGTCGAGCAGGAACGGACAACGGTTTACGAGCTGCGCCTTCACCCGACGGATGTCGGGCGGATCATCGGCAAGTCGGGCCGAACCATCAACGCCATCCGATCCCTGATGCAGGCGGGCAGTGCCAAGGCGGGCAAGTTCACCCGGCTGGAAGTGATCGACGAGAAGGACGACGCCGCGGACGAGTGAGCCGGCGTCACCCGGCCCTGATGGCCGGTGAGGATTTTTTGGGCAGCCATGAAAATTGATGTGCTGACCTTGTTCCCGGGGATGTTCCCGGGGCCGCTGGATGAGAGCATCATCAAGCGGGCGTGCGAATCGGGCCGGCTTCGGCTCGGCATCCG
>JAPKDW010000394.1 GCA_028822375.1 Opitutaceae bacterium
GTACCAGCGCATCCTTCGGCACAGGCAGGCCCGCTTCCTTCAGTCGATCAACCTCGTAGGGAGTCTTACGTCGAGCCTCAGGGTGATAGCGCTGGATAACCTTTCGCAGCGACCTTTTGCTAGCTCCAATACCATTGATCCAGTGGACAAAGGGCGTGGAACCAGCCGGCATCCAAACCGTAGCCTCATAGCTTTTTGGATCTTTCTCCGTGAGGTCAAAGGCACGGATGAAAACTCTTCCCACATTGGTCCGCTTTTTCAGGAACGCCATACCCGGTACATGCCACAAGCCCAACTGCAGTGGATGAGAGAGATCGACAGGAAACAATTCCGGCGCGTAGGGATTCTTTCGTCCAACGGCGGTCGCCCTGACTCGGATGCAATAAAGTCCATCTTTTGGTACGCCGCGTACGGCAAATGACTTCGGATAAGTCGGGCCACTCTCAGCTGGTTTGCCATGACCAATATCCAAATGTTCTCTATCACTGGAAATAACACGGTAACGTACTGTACCCACGTTTTTCTTCGTGTGAATTAAATCCTCAGGCTTGAATATCCATTGCTGCACCTCGGGTTGTTCCTGACCGAAGACCAACGCCCGATCAATATAGGTGCGGGCCGCCTTTATATAGATTTGAAGCTGACGACCCGAAAGGGCTTGAGCGGGCCCGTAATTTGGGAATCCATGGGATCTAGGATCTTCAGGGAACAAACCAGTAGCATCGGCTGCCGCCGTATCCACACCGAGCAAATCACGCATGGTGTAATTGTATTCGTGACGAGTGAGGCGACGCATCACCGTGGCGGTGGGCGCCTTGCTGGATTCAATCGCAGCGAGATAATTTCCCAATGCAGCCACCATCTGTCGACGCTCCCCATTCGGCGGTTGGGCGATATCCTTTTTTCGCGGCGGCATTTCACCGAGGTTCAGCTGGTCCAGCATCTCCTTCAGAATCTCGTCATGCCCGGCCTTGCTAGGGTTAGCTAGGAACGGTTCGAAATTGCGATCGCCCTTTTCATTATCCGCATCGTGGCACTTGATGCAGTAACGCTTGACGAAAACAGGCACGGACGAATTAAGCGTAGCGGAAAACCCGACTCCGGTTGCCAACCAAAAAACGGTGAGCGATGCAATGGCGTGGACAATACTCATCACACTTCCAGTCCGTTCAATGTGCCAGTGGAACGGTTGAAGGAATCGGTCTCAACGCCGAACCGTTGCAACATGGAGGCGAACAAGTTTGCAGCAGGAACCCGGCCGGGCTCAAACCGTAGGTGTTGCCCATGCCTGAAGCCTCCTCCTGCCAATAACAACGGCAGGTTCTTGTTGCTGTGCGAACTGGCGTTACCCATTCCACTGCCAAGCAGTGCCATGGTATTATCCAAGAGAGTACGGCCGTTTGGTTCACGTACAGCGACCAACTTGTCGAGGAAGCGCCCGAATTGTTTCGTATGGAACCGTTCAATAATGGAGAGTTCCTTTATATAACCGGCCACTTTCCCATGGTGCGTCAACTGGTGGTAACTGCGACTCACAGGGAACCCACCGGAATCTGGACCTAAGTCTGAAAACTCCAGAGTGACAACTCGCGTAGAATCTGTTTGTAGGGCCAGAACCGTCAAGTCGTAGTAAAGAGGCACACGATCCACAAAATCCATTTCGTCGGACTCTTCAGGAAGTTGATAGCTCACCTTCGGTTTGGGCCGGTCAAGCCAGGTCGCCGACTGAATGAGGCGTTTTTCAAGGGAACGAATGGAAGTGAAATACTGGTCCAGTTTCTCGAGGTCTTCTATCCCAACCCGTTTTTTTAAGAATTTCGCATCCGATTGAACCAAATCGAGAATACTTACCTGCTGTCGATGCGCTTTTTTCAGCACGCTCATCTGCCTCGGCCCGGTTGCCTCGAAAAGCATGGCAAAAAGAAGGCGTAGATCACGGATAGGCGGCACGGCCACGCCGGCGGCGCTCCATGAAAGGGTACTCCCGCCACCACTACCGGCTGTCATCTGCATGGAAGGGTAACGTGTGGCCGCACCGACATGAACAGCGGCCTTCTGGTCTACCGTAATATTTTTTTCTCGAAAACCGCGGGAAGTCTTTGACAAAATCCCTGACAAAAATGCATGCACCCCACCATGGCCACCCACTCCTTCGGTTCCATGGTCCAAGCCGGAAAAAATCGTGAAGTTTTGCCGGTGCTGCTGGAGTTGCTGTATCAACTCTGGAGCTTTGTATTTGCGGCCGGTCTCTTCAGGAAAAAAAAGTTTAGGTACAAATCCAAAATTTGTCCCCACGCACACCATTCGCATGGGCACGGCTGTGGCCTTGGCCCCTTCGGCCATCAGGTTCAAGTGCGGCAGGGCCACCAGTGCTCCACCCGCACCACGAAGAAAATTGCGCCGGTTAAGTCCACTTGTTTTCATTGAATCAGTTCCTTAATCACCTTGCCTCCGAACTGGCTCAGTTGCTTGTAGCGACCGGCGTGGAAATAAGCGAGTTTGTTGTCATTAAGCCCAAGCAGGTGTAGCAGCGTGACATGTAGATCGCGGATTGGATGGACGACTTCGGCGGCTTCCGCGCCGATTTCATCGGTCGAACCCACGATCGACCCCTTCTTCACACCACCGCCGGCCATGAGCATCGTCATGGCATCAATGTTGTGCCCCCGGCCGAGCGCGTAAACGCCGCCGCGCCGGTTGTTGTCCGGGGTGCGGCCGAATTCACCGGTCCATACGACCAACGTGTCCTCAAGCATCCCCTTTTCTTTGAGGTCCTTGATCAGTGTAGTCATTGGTTTGTCCACACTCTTGATCCGAGAAGAATGGCCGCGCTCAAGATAAT
>JAPKDW010000094.1 GCA_028822375.1 Opitutaceae bacterium
GGGTTGCCCTCTCCAGGTGAACGAATAGCTAAGCCATTATTCCCACCAGCTGACATCGTGAATTCAAATCGAAATACAAAATCCGCATACTCTTTTTTCGTGTAAATATTTTCCCCATCCGTCCACTTCAGAATTCCGTAAGACGCGGCTTTACCTTTTAGATCTCCCATCCAACCATCGAGATTTCGGCCATTGAAGATCGGTTCGAAATCCGAACCGAATTCGTCCTCGCGCAAATAACCATTCGCCTCTTCAGCTCCAATCTCTCGCACGAATACATTGCGCCAGCGAATCTCGCCGCCATGAGTCTGCAAATGAATCGGTCCCGTCTTTGGCATCGGTTTCGATTTATCGAAAAATGGATGGAAAAGCGCATTGTCTACCACGAGCTGCCCATTCAACCATACCCACATGCGGTCGCCCACGTGACGAACCCTTACTGAATTCCATTCGCCAAACGGCTTGTCAGCGTAAACAAGCGGATTCTTGCCGTTTGTATCCGCATACTCCTTAGGATTGTTATACAAGCCGCCTGAACCTTTATTCGCTTCGAGCTTCCATTTGTCGCCTGCTTCCGTGGTATCCCAGATCTGAACCTGAGGCGAACCGCGCAAATAAATGCCGCTATCGGCCAAGGCCACGGTTTTGTATTCAAGCATCAATTCAATATCGCCATAATCGCGATCGGTCGTTGCATAGGGACCTTTTCCGTCATTGACGAACTCGTCGCCGTCCACGCTCCAGTGAGCCTGGAAGTCCGCTTGTTGTTCGCGGATTGAGGTCGCCCTGTCGTCAGCCTTGCGCGACGTATGCGGATTGTCGCCGTACCAACCGGTAAGATCCGTGCCATTGAATAGCGCAGTAAAACCTTCTGGAGGATTTACGGCGAATCCCGCGATCGAAGGAATCAGTAGAAAAAGAGGGAGTAAGTATAATTTTTTCATGAGAATGGGTGGTGACTAAGGTTGAAGGTAGAAGTGATAAGGCTTAAGGAAATGCCTCAGGCTAAAGCACTGAGCTACTTTGAATTCATCTGTGTAATCTGTCGGCTAAAAAACGTTACTCCGTTATAATTCAATCGTTTTCCCAGTGCGGAAACTTTCATCGGCTGCCAGCACGATTCGGCTCGCATTGCAGGCAGCTTCCAAAATTTCCGTTACATCCAAATCTTCATTCAAGGCTCTGAGGAAATACTCCTGTTCGCGCTGGAAAAGCGTATCGTGGTTAGGCTCGTTCTCCATCGACAAAAACTCGTCTTCGCGAACGAACTTTCCATCGGCGTCCAAAGCGCCGTGATGCACTTGCAAGCTCTGGGTCCCAGTGTGCGAATCGATGTTCGCGCTTTGCCCCTGAGCTCCAGCCTTATTGGCCACGATTGAAACACTACCCTTCGGTCCTACAACATCTTTAATAAAGAACGCCGTTTCACTCATCATAGGGCCCCAACCAGCTTCGTACCAACCTACGGACCCATCCTCGAAGGACACCTGCAAGTGAGCGTAGTTGATTTTTCCCTCCGGCAATTCGTCACTCAAACGCGCCCCCAATCCGGACACGCGTATCGGCTTCGAGCCCGTCATCTGACACATGACGTCAACATAATGAACCCCGCAGTCGACAACCGGCGATATCGACGAAAGCAAATTCTGATGCGTTTGCCACTGCTCGCCCGACGATTGTTGATTCAAGTTCATCCGCATAACTAGCGGCTTACCCAAGGTTTGCGCTTTCTTCACGAAACGCTTCCAGCTTGGATGGTGACGCAGCACGTAACCTACAACCAATTTCTTCCCAATCGAACGCGCCAATTCCACAAGCTCTTCTGCCTGTTCGATCGTTTCTGCAAGCGGTTTTTCCAAGAACACATGACACCCCGCTTCCAGGGCCATCTTAGTATAGTTGTAGTGCGTATCTGGATAAGTCGAAATGCAAACGGCGTCTGGTTTTGTCTCAGCCAAGCCCTGAGCATAATCGTCAAAGCCCGGGTACTCGACACCCATCTCATCCATTACCGGTTTTCGAGAGGCTGCGCTACGTGTGCAAATGCCTGCAATTTCAAAACCGTCCAAACGATGGTAAGCCAAGATGTGAGAGCGGCCGGTATTGCCAGCTCCAACGCATAATACGCGGTGATTTCCTTCAGATGCCATAATATATCCTTTTGACTCCGTCGATTCCTAGAACGAGCGGTATTCGCGACTCAGATACTGATTCGCATCGCGGTTGTTTCTGATACGCATCGCCTTCTCATTCCAAGCGAGCTTTTCGCCAGGATAACGGCTCGCGACTACGCCCAACTGAAGCGCTTCGCACAAAGGCCCCGCAAAGGAGAATGACGAACGAGCTACGCCTTTACCCAAACAGGCATCGACCCACTCGCCGTGATGATCAATCGGATCGAGCTTCGGACGCGGAACGCTACGGATCAGCTCCTTTGGAAAGGTCTGCGGACCGCTCATATGCGGCATCATCATAGATCCTTTCTCGCCGATCAGCACACAGCCCTGCTTGGACAGCTTGATTTTGCCGTCATCATTAAATCCCGGAATAACCGAAGGAGGGCCATTCTCGCCATCGTACCAGGTCCATTTCAAAGACTTCGTCGTGTGAGCCGTAGCCGGAAATTGATACTCGGTCTTAACGCTTTCCGGATGAGAAAATCCATTCGGCTGACGGCAGTGGCTTCTCGCCCACTTTGGAGCGGTCAATTCTAAGGCCCGATACGGCGTATCGAAAATATGGACTCCCATATCGCCGAGCGTTCCCGTTCCGAAATCCAACAATCGACGCCATTGTCCAGGATGGAAATAACCTTCGCGGAACAAACGCTCATCTGCCACGCCCAACCACAATCCCCAGTCGAGGTTACTCGGCACCGGATTCGTCGCTACAGGAAGAGCAAGCTCGTCTCGGCCCCATCCTTTGTTCGACCAAACGTGCACTTCGCTGACCTTTCCGATCAAGCCGCTTTTAATGTACTCCACGGTCATCCGTTGGCCAATACTCGCGCTAACCTGAATACCCATTTGAGTAACCAAACCTTTCTCTTCGGCCATGAGTCTCAATTCACGATTCTCAAGCACGTTATGAGCGAGCGGCTTTTCGCAATACACATGCTTTCCAAACTCCATGGCGAGCTTCGAAATCGGCGCATGCATATGATCGGGCACGCAAACCAATGCCGCATCAAAACGATCGCCCATCTTTTCGAACAACTCGCGGTAGTCCTTAAACGTCTCCGCTTTCGGATGTTCAGCGGACACCATTGCCAACGCATCGCTATCTACGTCGCAAAGCGCAGCGATCTCCATATTCGGAAGGCGAACCAGTGAAGCCATATTGCCCTTGCCGCGACCGCCCACGCCTATTTGAGCGATCCGTAGCTTGCCGCTCGGCGAATTCGCCCAGATGTGACCCGGCAGTATTGAAAATGCGGCGACAGAGCCTAAGCCCTTCAGAAAATCGCGACGCGACGACCCTTGAAATATTCCGTTCTTCATATCGACGTTTCTACTAACTCTAACTACGCTTCAACCGACTTCGCCTTGGGCTCCTTGAAGAAGATTGCGAATACAATAATAATAACCGCTGCCATGACTGCAGGAATCAACCAAATCGTTTTCCAGTCATGCACGAATACCCCGGAAGCGAGCTCCGTCTCATACATTTTAACGACCATGCCAGAAATTTTCGTACCGATCAGCAAACCGAGACCATAGGTTATCAAAGCAATAAATCCTTGGGCGCTAGCCTGGATTTTCTTCGGAGCGACATTGTCGACGTGAATATGCCCTGTTACGAAGAAGAAATCATAGCAAATACCATGCAGAATGATACCCGAATAGAACATAAAGATCAGACTATCCGAATTGCCCAAAGCAAAAAGCAGATAGCGAGCAGCCCACGCCAACATTCCAAACAGGAGCATTTTCTTAATGCCCAATCTAACCAAAAAGAAAGGCATCACAACCATGAAGAATATCTCCGACATTTGCCCGAGCGTCATCTTACCAGCCGCATTCTCCATGCCCACTTCATTGAGAAAGAGATTCGTGAAATTATAATAGAACGCCAATGGAATACAGATCAGCATCGAGCCAATCGCAAAGACGGCGAACGAACGATCTTTCATTAAACTCAGAGCATCGAGATTCAGAACATCGCGCATCGTCACTTTCTGGCCAGCGGATTTCGGCGGAGTCTTCGGCAAGAAAAAGGAGTATACGCCAAGAACAACTGACGCGCCTGCTGCGATCTTCATCGGCAAGGCCGTGTTCTCGATCCCCATGGTTCCAACAAGCAAACCCGCGGCAATCCAACCAATCGTTCCCCAAACACGTATTGCTGGAAATTGCTTTGAAGAATTGTCCATTTGAGAAAACGAAATCGAATTCACCAAGGCCAATGTAGGGTTATAAGCCAAAGCGTATGCGAAGAGCACCCAGAACAACGAATTCGCATCCGTAACCGAAGCGGCGTAAAACAAAATTGCGGCCCCAACTAAATGACAGATGCCCATCACGCGTTCCGAATTGAAAAACCGATCCGCGACCATTCCAACAAAGAAAGGCGCGATCAATGCCCCCCATGGCATTGTACTATAAGCCGCCCCAATCTCGGCGCCGTCAAAAGACATGCCGCTTAAATACGTCCCTAAAGTGACAAACCAAGCTCCCCAGACGAAAAACTGGAGGAACATCATTAAAGACAGCTTAAAACGAATGGAGGTATTCATATATTTATTGGGAAGGGAGTTAAATTCTGTTCACCGCGGAATGATGCAGCTTTTCGCCCCTCTGTCTACTCATCAC
The DNA here is from genome assembly GCA_028822375.1 of Opitutaceae bacterium. Taxonomy (GTDB): domain Bacteria; phylum Verrucomicrobiota; class Verrucomicrobiia; order Opitutales; family Opitutaceae; genus Pelagisphaera. Next base: position 4,812 of record JAPKDW010000094.1, read on the forward strand.
CACAAGAAAAGAAATCGACCCTCTTGAACCAGCCGACGAACCAAGAAAGCCGTCCCAAGAGCGCCTTCAATCTTAACGCTGCCAAAAAGTTGAGAGTCTAAAATAATAGAGGAAAGCTCATTATAGCAGATCATTAATGCGTACTATTGACATTATTACCCTATTTGTTGATATTTCTGACCTTCAACAATGCTTAACGAACTTGCAGACCTCAGTTCAACGATTGATACCCCTCAGGACTATTTCCTCGGCTACGAACAATCCGCCCTCATAATCCCCAAACGAGTGCTTCTTTTTTCTCGCCAGACGACTACCACCCTGCGGCAACGATCTCTCGAATATAAATCTCACCATCGATTTGTCCTAGCAATCCCGATACAGACCAACGGTGAGATCAATCTCGACCACGCAGTCTTCAAACTCTTCCCCGAGCACGCCCTCCTCGTCTTTCCCTTCCAATTTCACTTTTATGGAAAACTCGACAACGAGCAGCTCAATTGGCTATTTATTACCTTCGAGGGCGTAAAAGCGACCGACATCCATGTCCTACGCGACCGGAGACTCCACCTCGACGAACTCTCTCAAAATTTGCTTCTAGAAGTCGCCAAACTGTGGAAAAACCGCGACAAGCCTAACGTACCCGCTTACATACAGCTCACTCTCTCAAAATTTCTTTACCAATTAATAGCCACTCACTCCCACAGCAATCGCGAACAACCAAAACCCGAGCCAAACAACCTCATCAGTAAAGTGAACGCTTGGATTTTCGACAAAGGGCCCGGAGCCAGGACGATCGAAGCCCTCAGTAAATCGGTAGGCATCTGCCCCTCCACCCTACGCAAGCAATTCAAAAGCACCTCCGGCGTCACTCTCGGGCGCTATCTCCGCGAGCAACAACTCCTCCACGCCACTTCGCTTCTCAGTGACTCCCAATTGCCGATCGGCGAAATCGCCCTCCGCTGCGGCTACGAATCATCCGCCTCTTTCAGCCGCGCATTCCGCCATCAATCCGGCGAAAATCCTCGCAGATACCGAAGCCGATTCTCCCAAGCAAGCATGGCTAAGATTTAAGCTAAAAGCATCAGTGTTCTCAATGGTAAAAAAAACCAAAGCGAAACAAGGTTCAACCACTGAGGACACTGATACGCATAGACCGAAAATAGTCTGAATCGAGTGTGATACTGCAGGCGTGGTTTCACCCCAAATACACTTCATGGGTCACTCCCCGAGCCAGGTCTGCCTCTCGGACGAAATGGTCGCTTCAGCAAATTAAACCACTTCTGCTGCTCTTTACTACGATCATACTCGAGGCCAAAAACGATTTCTCTCGGATCTCGCTCGCGATAGCTTCCGAACAAACGATCCCAAACTGCCAAGCCGCTCGCGTAGTTCGAATTCGTCTCCGCTAAGCGCATGGAGTGATGAACTCGGTGCATATTCGGACTGACCAGAAAAAACCGATACCAGCGATCCCAGCGTTCAGAAAGAGCGACGTTACTGTGATGAAACAATACGTTTACGTTGAAGATCAACTTGTAAACCACCATTATCTCGATCGAGATTCCAAGTATCGCGATCACCACTACATTGATAAGCGACGACAACAAAATCTCTCCAGGGTGAAACCTCAACGCCGTCGACATATCCATGTCCGTGTCATTGTGATGCACCTGATGAAATCGCCACAAAAACGGAAATACGTGATTCAATCGATGCCACCAATAGAGCCACATATCGAAGCCCAAAGAAGCCACCAAAGCTGCCGCCCAAAACGGAATCTCCCACAAATGCAGCAATCCAATCCCATTTTCTTCGATCCAAACAAACAGCCAAATATTCATTCCAGCCGCCGCCAATCCAGTGATCGTCGAATTGAGCGCCGCAAACAAAGCGTTTTTCCCAAAATGCCTCCAACGTCCCAGCTGCTTTCGGAATGGAAACAAACTCTCAAACAGCGCGATCGCGACAAACAAAGCAACCGCCACCCCCTCCCGAAAACCAAATCCAATCTCCAACATCAACCAACCCCTACCCCCAACCCCTCCCAAAAACAATCCAATACCCAAACACCCTTCACCATTCACCCTTCACCCTTCACCCTTCACCATTCACCCTTCACCATTCACCCTTCACCATTCACCATTCACCATTCACCCTTCACCCTTCACCATTCACCCTTCACCATTCACCCTTCACCCTTCACCCTTCACCATTCACCCTTCACCCTTCACCATTCACCCTTCAACCTTAAAAAAAACACCCTATCACTTTCGTCCACATCCGACACTAATTGATTGAACCCCACGCTCCCTTCCGAAGAATCCGTCGTATGCAGCGTCTTCATAACAAAAAGCTCGTAATCATCGGTGGCACCACCGGTCTAGGACTCTCCGCAGCGAAACGTTTCGTCGAAGAAGGGGCCCAAATCGTCGTCGTCGGACGCAATCCAGACAGCGCCGCCCAAGCAGGCGAGACCCTTGGCAGCAACCAATGCTCGACCCTGACAGGCGACGCCAGCGACCCAAACGTCTCCCGAAAAGCAATCGACCGCTGCCTCGAGCGGTGGGGCGCCTTCGACGGTCTCTATCACGTAGCCGGCGGCAGCGGACGGAAACTCGGCGACGGCCCCCTGCACGAAGTGACCGACCAAGGGATCCAAGCCACTCTCGAACTCAATCTCCACTCTGTCATCCTATCCAATCGAGCCGCCATCCAAACCTGGCTCGAACGCGATCAAAGAGGCGTCATCCTTAACATGGCCTCTACTCTCGGATACTCACCCTCGCCCTCCTTCTTCTCAACGCACGTCTACGCAGCCGCGAAATCAGCCGTATTCGGATTCGCCAAATCAATTGCCTCTTACTACGCAGCTCAAGACATCCGCGTAAACACGATCGCCCCCGCCCTTGTAGAAACTCCGATGGCCCAACGCGCCGCCCAAGACCCAGCCATCACCCAATTCATCAAAACCAAGCAACCGCTCGACGGCGGCCGAATCGGCCATCCTCAAGATCTCGACGGAGCAGCCGTTTTTTTCATGTCCGACGAATCCCGATTCGTTACTGGACAAATGCTCGCCGTAGATGGAGGTTGGTCGGTCAGCGACGGACAAATCTCTAAATAATGGATAGCTCTCAGATCATCGGCGTAGACCTAGGCGGAACTCAGATAAAATTCGGACTCTTCGATTCCCAAAGCGGAACTTTAGTCGAACAACTCCACACTCCGACGCTCGACGGCGAATCGATAAACGGCAAACCCGCTTGGCTCGAAACCATCCGAGCTCAGCTCGAAAAATGGTCCCCGGAACGCGATTCGCCAATCGGCCTCGCCGCTCCCGGACTAGCCTCCCGCGACTGCCGCTCCATAGGTTTCATGCCCGGGCGCATGGTCGGCCTCGAGGGTCTTGACTGGACCGAAGCCCTCGATTGGCAAACGCCCATCCAAATCATCAACGACGCCCATGCTGCCCTTCTCGGAGAAATTTGGATGGGTTCGGCCAAAGCCTGCAATTACGTCGTCCTCCTAACGCTTGGTACAGGCGTAGGCGGAGCCGCCTTCATCGACGGTCGACTCATCCGAGGCGCCATCGGCCGCGCCGGACACTTCGGACATCTTTCCCTCGATCCTTTCGGCGAGCAAAACTTCACCAATACACCCGGATCTCTCGATAGCGCCCTAGGGAACGCGACACTCTTAGAACGTAGCGGCGGAAGATTCGACAACCTAAAAGACCTCATCCAAGCAGCCAACTCCGGAGACGCCAAAGCTCAGGACGTATGGAAAATCTCCCTACGCACGCTCGCAGCCGGAATGACTTCCCTTATCAACGCCTTCGACCCCGAAATATTTCTCCTCGTTGGTGGCCCCACTAACGCCGGCGACCAACTTCTCGACCCTCTCAAAGCCGAACTCGACATCATCGAATGGCGCCCAGGCGGTCACCAAGTCGACGTCCGAATCGGAAGTCTCGGCAACTGGGCGGGAACCTACGGAGCAGCCTTCCAAGCCCACTCCCAAGAATAGACTTTGTAGATAACAGGATTGAATCCGAATGGAAGAAACTCAATAGTACGGGAAATTGTTCCAAACCAACTGACGAAGCCACCTCCTAAATCGTTCCAAATATGAGCATGATCGGCAATTTCAAAACAACCAGCGACGCGGACATCGCAGCGCTGCTGGAAAAACCCAAGAGAATTGAAAAATTCCTCTACGGACAGGAATTTTCAATCGAGCCCGAAAAAAAGACTTTCTTCGGTTTCTTCAAAGACAAGGCATCGAAAGAAACCGACTACTGGATGCCGAACGACAGTGGCGAAGAAATGGATATAGACAAGGCTTGGCAATGTATCCATTTCTTACTGTCAGGGAAATCCGAGGATATCGAAAACCCACTGGGATTCATCCTTTCCGGTGGAGAGCTGATTGGGGACGTCGACCTGGGATACAGTCCGGCGAGAGCCTTCACGTCAACTCAAGTCAAAGCGATCCATCAGGCATTGTCGGCACTCGACGAGAGCGAACTCCAATCCCGCTGCATTCCAGAAGAGTTCAAGAAAAACGAAATCTATCCCGATATTTGGGATGACGATTTCAATGAATCCTTTGAATACATTTTAAGCTACCTCGACGATCTGAAAACCTTCATTGCGACAGCCTCCGAGAATGGCAAAGCCCTCGTCGTATACATCAACTAACGAAAGCGTAGCCACAAAGAGGCGCGTATGCCCTGGTCTACTTCACCATATCCACGCCTACGCATTCGTTGTAAAATGATTGGAAATAATATCTATCAAGAATCGCTTCCCTAGGGTGGAGAAAGGTAGGGCAGCATCGCCGAGGCTGCAATTCACCTCATCAGTATCCCCGCCACCAATACATCAGTCAATCCGGCGAGAAGCACGGGCGAATTATTCTTCCCTGGCGACGAAGAAGCCGAAGAACCGACTCCAGGCATTTAGGTCTGCGAATCAGAAATCCGTATCAGGATCAGTCAAATCGAGTTCTTTAATCCAAATATTCCGATAACGAACATCATGACCTTCTGCTTGAAGTTTCAAGCCGCCAGGACGATCGGTTATCCCGAATCCATTGTCATTTCCACCATCAAGCCCAGAATTCGGTCCGCCCCAAACTTTATTGATCGTCTGATTCACATGGACCTTCTCTCCATTGAAATAAACCGTAACAAGAGGCTTCTCAACCAGTTCGCCATCCTTGAACCGCGCCGCGCGAAACTGAATATCGTAGGCATTCCATTTCCCAAGGCCATTGTAAGCGTGATACGGCGATTCCGTTTCGTTAATCACCGCCGCCATGCCGTGTTTCGTTTTATCACCATCGAGAATTTGAATCTCGTAACGGTTTTGCAAGTACACGCCACTATTTCCACCTTCAGTTGTTATTAAGAACTCAACGTGGACTCGTTTGTCGCCGAATTTCTTTCGTGTTACGATATCCGCCGCTCCATACAAGCCACCCGCGGCAGACGGATCGTTCGCGCTAATGGCTGTACCTGTATCAACCGGATCGTTCACTTCTTCCCACTTCACTGGCATTTCTGCTTTTAATCGCGGGCCTTCCCAGTAAGCCCAATTAGCCTCGAGCGTCGACTTGGATCCATCGAGATAGACCACAGCTCCGACTTCAGGAGCAGCACCGACTCCAGTGCTGGATTTATGGGTTGGAGCCGAGCATCCGGCGATACAGGCAACGCCGACGAGCATCAAGAAGGGTAGAGAAATCGATTGGAGCTTCATAGAACCAAACGAACTAGAGCAAACGCCGCCGAGGCACAAGACCGCATTTTGAGGCCCTGCCCATCATCAGGTGGATCGAGGCGTCCCGACTCGGTTGTCAACCCCATCTTTCAAAACTCCCGCATAAGCTCTCAATTTAGCTCTTGGCCCTAGATTTCATCTACTACAGTTTTATCGCAACAAACACCACAGCCCCATGCGTATCAAATCCCTAACTACCCTAACGATCTTCATAATCGCTACTCTGTCGATTTCCATCCAAGCGAAATCAAACCGCCCTAACGTGGTCATTTTGCTAGCCGATGATCTCGGCTCTGGTGACCTCAGCTGCTATGGCGGTCCGGTAAACACTCCAGCCATCGATTCACTCGCCGAGCAAGGGACCAAATTCGACGTCTTTTACTCGGGCTGCGCGGTCTGCTCGCCATCTCGGGCCACATTGCTCACCGGACGGCAACACATCCGAACTGGCGTTTACAATTGGGTTTTCGACCAAACTCAAAAACAGCACTTGCTTGAACGTGAAACCACTATCGCCGAAATCCTAAAAGGCGCCGACTACTCTACCGCCCATATTGGAAAGTGGCACCTAGGCCTACCATTCGAAGGACACAACAACTACAAACCGACTCCTGCCCAACATGGCTTCGACTACTGGTTCGCCACCGCCAACAACGCAGAACCCAGTCATCTCAATCCGACCAATTTCATCCGCAACGGAAAAGCCCTCGGCGAGATCGAAGGATACTCCTGCCAAATCGTAGTCGATGAAGCCATCGACTGGCTCGACAATAGTCGCGACCCCGACGTCCCCTTTTTCCTCAATGTCTGGTTTCACGAACCTCATCAAAAAGTCGCTGCGCCAGAAGACATCATCGAGGCCTACCAAAACCCCAAACAAAGCGAAGGCCTCCCAAAGGCCCAAGCGAAATTGGCTAGTATTTACTCAGCAACCATCGACAACACGGATCGCGCCATCGCCCGCCTAAAACAAACGCTCGCCGAAATCGCTCCCCTCGAAGACACGCTCATCATTTACGCCTCCGACAACGGTTCCTATCTTCGCAACCGCAACCGTTCCCTTCGCGGCAATAAAGGCCTCAACTGGGAAGGCGGCCTGCGCGTCCCAGGGATCTTCAATTGGCCAGGAACTATTCCAGCTGGCAAGACCCTCAATACGCCCGCCGGCTTGGTCGACATTCTTCCCACCCTTTGCTCCCTTCTAGATCTCGACCTTCCACGCGATCGTCACCTCGACGGAGCGAACATCGCACCATTGCTGCTTGGCAATCCCACAGAGTTCGCTCGTCCCCAGCCATTCTTCTGGCACGTACACCGATCCGTACCCATCGTAGCAATACGCGACGGCAAGTACTCTCTCGTAGCCAAGCGAGACAATTCCGAGCTTTCTTCTGCCAACAAAACGGACGAAGCCTGGATTCCGTTAATCAAGACTGGCGCTTACAAAAACTACGAACTCTACGATCTGATCCAGGACCCCAAGCAAACCACAGATCTCGCCAAAGCATTGCCCGAAACGGTCGAAACGCTCAAAGCCAAACTACTCGAAATCAATGCCAGCATAATGGCCGAGGCCCCCGACTGGCATTTGCAGTAATCTCGTTAAAACAAGTAAACAACCCAAGACCAGCCCTGACGCATTCAAAAGGGCTGCGATAAAAAGCGTTACTCGGTAGGGCTGCTTCTCCCGAGCAGTCGTGGAAGTCGCATCTACTGCTGCGGTTGCTCGGGACGAGCAACCCTACCATGTTACCGTTGTGGAATAAGAGGTGACAGAAATAATCGCGCTCCATCGAAACCTGGAAACCATCATTTCGTTTGCACCTTCCCTGGTCACTGGATGACCATGAACGGCATATTCAGAGTCAGCGCCCCATAAGATAAGCTTCCCAATGAACTTCCGTTTTAAAAAGTCCCTATCCCTATTAATCGCTCTCGCAGCGCTTTTTGCAGCGATCGCTGGATCGACGCAAATAGAAGCCAAGCCGAACGTAATCCTCATCTTCGCCGACGACCTCGGTCCTGGACTATTGGGATCATACGGCCAACAACTCATCAAGACTCCCCACATCGATCGCCTTGCGACCGAGGGAATGAAATTCAACAATTACTACGGTGGCGTCTTTTGCGCTCCCGCCCGCTGGACGCTTTTGTCCGGACTGCACGATGGTCGCATGGGTGGGTGGAAACACAACAGCGCAGGACTTCCCATCAAACGCGATTCCGGCGAAATCACCGAAGCGGAATATCAAACGGAAATGGCCAAGGTAAAAGCCGGGGCCCATCCAATTCGCCCGCAAGAAGTATTCCTTGGACAAATCGCTCAACGAGCTGGTTACCACACCGCTCAATTCGGAAAACTGGATCGTGGCTTTTTAACCTGGGCGGAACGCGTGGAGCGTTTCGGTTGGGACTTCCACGAAGGCTACTACGATCATCAAAGAGCCCATGGATTTTACCCGCCCTACCTGTGGCGCAATGGCGAGAAATTCGAACTTGAAGGCAATTTCGATCCTCGTTGCGGAAAAATGTCCGAAAAAGGTGACGAACCCGTTGGCTCTGGAGGAAAGACTTTTTCTCAAAATGTATTTATAGATGGGATACTAAACTATATCCGCGATCGCAAAGACAAGCCGTTCTTCCTGTATCATTCAACGCAACTACCGCACGGACCAGTAGCTATTCCTGAAATCCATCCGGATTTCGCGAACAATGCTTCGCTCTCGCTGGCCGAGAAAAAGTACGGGTCCATGGTTAAGATGCTAGACGACCATGTGGGCCTTATCATGGCGGAACTCAAATCGCTTGGCATCGACGACAACACGGTTGTCTTCTTCACTTCCGACAATGGCCACGAGTTATACTACGGCCCGAAACCGAGCTACCACAAACAAACCCTCCTCAATGGCGAAGCGGCCAATCTCGGTGACAAGAAATGGCGCACATCGGAATGCGGCGACGTATTCGATGGAGCGGGAGGCCGAGCCGGCCTCAAGCGCACGGGCTACCAAGGCGGCATGCAGTGTCCTATGATTGTTCGATGGCCAGGTCGCATCGCGCCAGGAGCTGAAACGAACGTTCTCAGCGCTCACTACGATTTCATGGCGACCCTGGCCGACTTAGTCGGGACCAAATCGCCAACTGGCAAAGATAGCATTTCCTACCTGCCAACGCTTCTGAAAAAAGCTCAGAACGAAACGCATGATTTCGTATTCGTGAACAATCTGAATAATCGAATGGGCAGCAGTGCTCTAATAATGAAAGACGGTTGGAAGTTAATCGAAATCGATCGAAAGCAAGACCAGTTCCAGCTCTACAATATTCAAAACGATAACGAAGAACGTCACAACTTAGCGGCCCAACACCCAGAGAGACTCTCTCGACTGAAGGTGCTCTTCATGCAGCAGTTGAATGCCAAACGATCCGACATTTAGGCGACAAACATTTATTCTTAATACATGAAAACTATGCTCATTTCAATTTGCTTCGCAGCAGCTTCCTTGGCCACGGCCCAAGACAAACCCAACGTAATCGTCATTGTCGCTGACGACCTAGGCTACGCCGATGTCGGGTTTCACGATGTCGTTGCCGATGGAGTGAATACGCCGAACATCGACAAGCTCGCGGATTCCGGAGTGATTTTCCACAACGCCTACTCCTCCTCCCCCGTTTGCAGCAATTCGCGACTAGCGCTTTCGACCGGTCGCTATCAACAACGCTGGGGCGCCTACTACTATGGCGACGGAGGATTGCCCTCCACCGAAAATACGATCGCGGAAATGATGAGGGAAGCGGGCTACCGCACGATGAAGGTGGGCAAAACTCACCTCAACAAAGGCCCCAAGGAAGATCCGATGAAACATGGCTTCGATAACTATTTCGGAGTGAATATCTGCGCCCTTTGTTTGCCACCCCGGGGCAAGCCCTCGACTCCG
>JAPKDW010000395.1 GCA_028822375.1 Opitutaceae bacterium
GTTTTTCGAGAAATTAGAATAGGGTTGGAGCTGAATTTTCGATATGTCATTTAAATGATTCGATAAGGACTGATATGATTTTATCCAGATTATTGGGATAGGCCTTGCCTGTCGATTTCTGCTAGGTTTCGCTTGAATTTGTTGTGGTGGCCCTTCCTCCTTCACTCTGCGAGTTTCGGCGAACAAGTCGGCAAGGAGGACGGCTTTTCTGATGATGAGGGATGAGGGTTGAAGGGTGAAGCCGACACTTGAGCAACGCAGATGCGAAACATTGTGAAATTGTGTACCGAGGCAGACTCTTTTGATTTTGTAGTTACTTCGAATCCTGTTGCTCGATTCATCGAGGATCATGTTCCCGGCATAGCCGGAGGAGTTCCAAAAGGGTCAGACTTTGCTTTTTGATTTGGAGGATTGCGAAGTGTCTCCAGAGAAAGCTTATCCATTTTTCGTTCTGCGAACTACGCAGGACTGAGAGGGGGGTGATTGATTGAAACGAAGATGGCGTGGGATAGAGGTTTTGGTGCCTAGCCCGTCCTGTATCCTGTCGGGCGTAGTTTGGAAAACGAAGACTGTAGCCTTGAAAAGCGACCGTGTCCTGCGAAGCTCTCTAGCGTAGCACGGACGCACGGATTATCTCCCTTTTTATTCGCCCAAGAACCAAACGACGCCATACTGCCTTCATGAATATCCCTAGATTTGCTGCTTATCTTAATCCAGGTTTGTTGACCCTCCTCGTTGCGCTTATCCATGGCACTAGCTTGGCAGACGGGGCCGATCCCTCCAGACCGAATGTCGTTATCCTTTTCACAGACGACATGGGTTATGGCGATCTCGCCTGCTACGGCCACCCTAGCATCAAGACTCCCAACATCGACCGATTGGCCGATGACGGTATACGCCTCACATCGTTTGTCACAGGTTCCTGGTGTGTTCCCTCTCGGACTCAGCTGATGACCGGACGCTACCTGCCTCGCATACCATTGGGCAAAACCGGTGCGAATGGTGCAGGGGGTCTGCCCGATTCGGAATGGACCCTAGCCGAAGCGCTCAAGGATTCTGGATACAAAACTCACATGGTGGGCAAATGGCATCTGGGCTATAAGCAGAAAAAGTTCCTGCCGGTGAATCAGGGATTCGATACCTGGTTTGGTCTGCCTTATTCGAACGACTATATGAAGCCCTGGGTGCAGACTGACGAACCGCTCGGCCTGTTTCGAGGGGATACGATGGTGGAACATCCATTCGATCAAGACCCGCTTACTACTCGCTACACGAAGGAAGCGGTACAACTCATTGAGCGCAGCGGGGGTGATCATCCCTTTCTTCTTTATCTAGCCTACGCCATGCCGCACCTACCGCTAGCTGTCTCTGACGAACGACGCGGATCATCGAACGCCGGTTTTTATGGAGATGTAATCGAGGAGGTGGATTGGAGCGTCGGCCAGGTACTCAAAGCGCTTGAGGAAAAGGGAATCGCGGACAATACCCTCGTCTTCTTCGCATCTGATAACGGCCCTTGGATCGAAATGCCAATGCGGATGCAACAAGCGGGTAATGAACTCTGGCACGCTGGTTCCGTCGGCCCTTTGCGCGGCTCCAAGGGACAAACCTACGAGGGCGGTCCTCGGGTTCCCGCCATGCTCCGGTGGCCAGGCAAGATCGCAGCAGGGCAGGTCTCGGACGGATTCGTCGGCATGCCTGATATTTACCGGACCATCCTCTCGGTCGCCGGCGCAAAACTGCCCGATCACACACTCGATGGAGATGACCTCACAGATTTCCTCACCGGAAAAACCAAATCAGCTCCCCGACAAGAATATTTCTATTTCAAAAGGGATTTGGAAGCTCTCCGTTCGGGTGACTGGAAGCTTCGCACCGCTTCGGGAGAACTCGAGCTCTTCAATATGGTAACGGATCCCTTCGAGCGAATCAATCGCGTCGCAGACTACCCAGAGAAAGCCCAAACACTGCTGTCCCGCATGCATAAAATGGCCGATGAAGTGGGCGTGGACGTGAAAGAATAATAAAAGGCTGAAGAGGGGTCTATCGAGTGAAATTCAAGCAACTCGTTTTGGTAAGGTTACCAAAATAAGTTGCAAGCAAACGCGCGGAATAGAGGTGTTGATTAGTTCGTCGTATGCCATGGTCCCGCCAGTTTGGTCGGGACGCTCTGCTTTGGGGGCTCCGGGTTTATTTAACCATTCTTGAGCCGATGTCTCTGGGTTTAGTTTTGGTGAAAATCGTTTCATCATGCCCTCGAGCTTACCCATGCGTTCATCCATCGCTTGAGCGATGTTGTCCATGGCTTGTTGAGGTGTTGCTTCAATGGTTACGACGGGAGCGATGTTTTGCCACCATTGTTCGGCGAGAAACCAGTGCACCTCAGATAACGAAGATTGAAATAATTGGTTATTATGTAAGGGCAGCAGCATGATGATTGGGTTGAGGATGATCTATTGACGTTAGGAGCATTTTAGTTCGGGCTCGTTTTCGGTGTGTGAAATGGGTTTATTGGAAATATGAATACGAACGAAGCGATACAGGTACTTGTGGTTGGGGCAAGTGGAGCGACTGGTCGCCTGCTTGTAGAGGAACTGCTTGCCAGGGGATGCCGCGTTAAGGCTATTGTGCGATCTCCCGAGTGTTTTCCAGAAAGCATGACGGGAAATGAAACCCTATCATTGATTCACGCTAGTGTCTTAGATTTGAGCGATGCTGATATGGCAGTGCACGCTAGTGACTGTGTCGCAGTAGTTTCTTGCCTGGGCCACACATTGAGCTTAAGGGCATCTACGGACAGCCGCGTCGACTTGTGACCGAGGCTACGAG
>JAPKDW010000095.1 GCA_028822375.1 Opitutaceae bacterium
TCCCCAACTTCGCCGCATATTCGACGACTCCATCGACTTTAAAAGGCCGGGGAGCGCTAGCTTCCTCTAGTTCGAAGCCGTCAGGCAACGCGATTTCCACCTCCTCAATTTCGCTCGAAGCATAATCAAAGAAAATATCCGAAGTCCGTTCCGTTTCTGGAAAGTCCGGTTCAGAGAATTTCCGAAAGGGATTTACTTGAAGAAATATCCGATCGCCTATGATCTCAGCATAGGGGAAAGATTTCAGTTCGAAGGCGATTCGAATCGGCTTGAATGGACTCGTCACATTCGAAATTTCAATCGAATCGATTACCGCGTCCGACCATTCATCATTCATTGCATTCTTAAAGAAAGTCTTACGCTTTTGAGGGGACATACCGTCCATAACCCGCTTCATATTGATCCCAGTATGCCCTGTCAGCTCAAACTCAACATGACCAGTCAACGATCCTTTCTCGTCTAAGGTCAGCTTCGCTTTACTCTTTTCAACCGTATCGTTCGACTTGGAAAAAGGGGTTGATTGAATCAATACATTCTTCTTATCCGAAACTAAAGCAACGACGCCCTGCGCCTCCCAATCAAGGTGACCAAATGCCAAGTACTTGCCCCCTGGATCGAAATAACGCCAAGAATCACCGTTCGGAATTGCAACGCAGCGGCGTTTCATTGTCGTACTTAACGAAGCGAGAACTTTGGAAAATCTGTATCCAGTTCTCGAATTCAGTGCTGTATTTCGAGCATCGAATCCTGCGGCGCGGGCCAACGCGCAGAACACTGTATTGATATTTCTCGGATTACCATACCCTTGAGCCAACACTTTCTCCGCGTTCATATCGCTTTTGATTTCCTTTCGCTCTTCAGGAGAAAGCTCTCCAGATTTCCCATAAACGCTGTTAATCAGCTCCGTTACGCAATAATCATATATCGCCTCGAGCTTTTCTTCTTCCCCCGAAACGCCAGCCAACAATTCCTTGATAACTGATTTCACTCTCTTGCCCGCCTTGGTCGTCGAATCCATCTTCTTGTAAAGATTCGCGCCTTCCATCTTCCAGTAGGAATCGCCAGTCCTCCCATTCGGAGACATATAAAACATCAGCCATGCGATATTCGTTTTTTCAGGAGGCTGGTAAGGCTCGCTGTTATCCGCTGGAAAGTTTCCTACTTCCAATTCGTAGAAATCGTCCCCTTTTTTCACCATGCCCTTGGCATCGCATTTAGAGGTCATCTATTTGATGAAGCCGAAACCATCGACCCAGGATGCCGGACGAACGCGTACCTTTGCGCGGCGAAGTGGCCACCTCTCCTGAAACGTTAGAAAGAGATCTGGGGAATAGTAGTAGTCATTCAAGTCTATCCGGTATTGAAAATCGACAATATCTCCAGGATTCAAGTCAGGAAGAGAAAACGATTTCGCTCGAACAGAACTCCTCCGACCTTCCTTTAGTTTCTCATCGTAAAATTCGCTTTTCTCAACTTCCTCGACGCTGCCATCAGCCCTTACGATGCGTGCGCTATGCCGCCCCAATCTGGAACTATTCGAACTATAAACCATCCGGTACTTGCCAACGCTCTCAGCCCCCTTCTCATCGTAGATCTTGATCCGCAAATAGTAATGCCGATAAGAATTAGTCGGATCTTCATCATCCAACTCCAAAGATTTATACAAAACCTCCTCTCCAGCATCCGAATCGAAAGGACATTCGGTCGAAGCTTTCTCCTCCTCCGTAATCGGAAGCCAACTCGCTCCCCAAAGCGTATTAGAAAAGAAAAAAGTAATGACAATCCGACTAAGAGTCAGAGCGATTGAGGGGCATCTAAATAAAATCATAGAAATCTGGCTAGACTCGGGCATTAACTTCAAAGCCACTAAATGAGGTAGCCAAAAATTGCTCTCAATCGGATAAATACTCAAGAGAAAACAGCAATGAGCCCTCAGTAATCCTCCCCCCAGCATCCCGCACCTTACAAAAACAGATCTACAAGTTCGACAATTAGGGAATCATCTTCGTACCCAAGCCCTAACTACGCTTCAAATACCGATCAAAGAAATTCAAAATCAAGGCTCGTGATTCCGGCGTATCGAATTGCTTGCCGCCGTGTCCAGCGCCTTCGACTACCTTAAACTGAGACGGTACCTTCGCTTCCTGCAAGCGGTCGTGAAATTGGATGCTTTGCTGAATAGGGACTCCGGGGTCTTCGTCCCCGTGCATGATGAGAAAGGCAGAGTCGTCTTTCGAAACATTATCGTAGGCGCTCGCTTGCTTAGCCAACTTCGGACATTCTCGGACGGTACAGCCCAGTAGCTTCGCTCCATTCGAGTTCGCTACGTCTGCAATCGTACGCCCGTCGCCAACATTGTTCGGCGGCATCGTCAGCAACTCCGTCGGACCGTACCAATCGCAAACAGCCGACACGCGACTGGAAACCGATTCGCTCTCCGAATACGGTAACGTCCCCATCAAGGCTACCAAATGCCCGCCCGCAGATCCGCCCCAGGAGCCGATTCGATTTGTATCCAGGCCCAACACCCCTGCATTGCGGCGAACCCAACGTACCGCCTCGCGGCAATCGTCGATTTGAGCCGGCCACATAGCCACATCCGTCAAGCGATAACTAATACTCGCAACCGCGTACCCTTCTTCCGCCAGCCAAGCCGCCTTGCAATTCTTCTTGCTCCCGTTCTTCCAACCGCCGCCATGCACCCAAAGAACGGTCGGCAACGGAGCATCCCCTCGATCCTCCGGCAGATACAAATCCAATTTCAACGAATGCCCATTTGGCCGAGTAAACTCGATATCCTTGATTACCTCCGGCACAGCCATCGCGCCACTAAGCGGAATCAAAGCTAGAACCAAGCAATGGACAAACGATTTGGGGGATAAGAAAACACGCATAGAAAACCGATAGCCGAATTCCCCCAGCAATCAATCTCGATTCCACATCACAATTTGAATGCCTCGTTATTTGCTCCTTTTTGAAGAAAAACGATCCTGGCTCCAAAAAAACAGCGTTACCCGTGACAAGTTCTCATCATTACTATCTCATTGATTCGATACCGCAAAAGTACCGCCGAGCAACTTTTCAATATAGTCGCCTAACCAAAATCCCAACACTTTCATGACCCTCAAATACCTCATTCCCTCACTCATCTGCTTCGTAGGCACTACTCTCTTCGCTCAAGAGCGACCGAACATCGTCCTCATCATGACCGACGACCAAGGTTATGGAGACCTCAGCATCATGGGCAATCCCGTGCTCGAGACGCCGCATATCGATTCCCTCGCACGCGAAGGAGCTTCGATGGACGCTTTTTACGTTAGCCCAGTCTGCTCTCCAACGCGCGCCTCCTTAATGACAGGCCGTTATGCCTATCGTACCCGATTAGTCGATACATTCAAAGGGCGCTCCATGATGGACCCGGAAGAATTCACCATTGCCGAAGCTCTAAGCGACTCCGGATACAAAACCGGTATCTTCGGGAAATGGCACCTAGGCGATAACTACCCTCTACGAGCTACCGATCAAGGGTTCCAAGAATCCCTCATCCATCTCGGCGGCGGACTCGGTCAGCCCTCCGAACCGCGCGAAAACAATCGTCGCTACACCAACGCCATTCTCTTCCGCAATAACCAACAGGTACAAACTCAAGGTTACTGCACCGACGTCTATTTCGACGGCGCCATCGAATTCATCGACCAATCCCTCCAAGCCAAGAAACCCTTTTTCTCCTACATCGCGACCAACGCCCCGCACAGTCCCTACCATGACGTACCCGAAGCTTTGTATCGGAAATACAAGAACAAAGATCTTTCGCCCGTGCTCCTCGGCAATGACAAAGACGCCGACACCGTCGCTCGCGTTTACGCGATGGTGGAGAACATCGACCAAAACGTCGGCAAATTGCTTGCCCACCTCGATAAACGAGAGGCCGCCCGCAATACCATCGTCATCTTCATGGTCGATAATGGCCCCAATACCCGCCGCTATATCGGCCCCTCGCGCGGCAAGAAAAACGAAGTGCACGACGGCGGCATCCGATCCCCCTTCTTCATGCGCTGGCCTGCCCAACTGAAGGCCGGAGCCCACAACGACCAAATCGCCGCCCACATCGACGTCATGCCCACCTTGCTCGAGGCCGCCCAAGTCACTCTACCCCCAAACCATCCCTTCGACGGACGCAGCATCCTCCCCCTGCTCAAAGGCGAAAGTCCCGAATGGCCCGATCGCAGTTTGATTCTACAGATTCATCGCGGCGACGCCCCCACGCCCCTACACCACATAGCCGTGCGCGAACAACGCTGGAAACTCGCCCACCCAACCGGCTTCTCCAATGACATAATGCCAAGCGACATACCATTCGAGCTCTACGATATGGAAGCCGACCCAGGCGAAACGGACAACCTCTACGAACAGCGCCCCGAAATTTCCAAACGACTCATGCGAACCTACGAACGTTGGTTCGCCGACGTATCCAGCACCCGCCCCGACAACTACGCTCCGCCCCGCATTATCCTCGGCACGCCCCACGAAACGCATACCACTCTTTCCACTCAAGACATGCGCGCCACCGACGATGGTGGAGCCTGGCTATTGAGCTTCGAGAACAACAAAACCTACGATGTCGAATTCCTCTGGAAGGAACCCGTTGCAAATCTCACTCTCGAGCTCCAGGTAGGAAACGTTCGAAAGACGCTAAACATAAAATCTGCAACCGACACTGATCGTATCCAAAATATAAAGATTCCAAACGGAAACGCTGCCCTTTCCGCCCGCATCCTCAATGGCAACAAGAAGCAAATACCCTATCACATCGTACTAATTCAGAAGTAGGGTCAAAAAGAACCACGACGAGGTCTCGTCGTAGCTACGTCGCAAAGCGGCGTGGTCTTCAGACGAATTCAGTTAAACCGAATCCGTCGCCCAGAACTACTCCTCCATCAAAAACGCCACCGCTTCCGGGATCCATCCAGTATTCCAACGATGGACACGATGCGGCTCGAACACGTAGCGGTGAGGAATCTCATGCGCAACTAGCAATTGATGAATTTGAGCTCCCCCGATAGCTCGCGTTCCCTCCGTACTGAAATAGAATAAACGCGCCTTATCTCCTAATTGAGCTCCGCGAGTTTTTATGAGATTCGAGATCCGGTACTCGTTGAAATTCGCAACAGTGCCCCAGATCCTAGCAATACGATCAGCCCGATCGGCCTCTTCGATAGGTCCCACGTCGACTCGAATACCTGTGTCCCAGGCAGCTGCCTTGTGAAACACGTTCGGATTGCGCAAAACCAGCGACAAAGAGCCCCAACCGGATTTGCTAAACCCAATCAGAAGACGCCCTTCGACGCTTGCCTGAACCGGATAATGCTCTTCGACGAAAGGCAACACGGTCTTAAGCATGTGACTCTCGTCATGCATTTTTGGATTCGAATCATGATCGGCAAACCACGGCTCGCTTGTAAACGACGGCGCCACGCAGATGAGCCCATGGCGATTGTGGTAGCCGTGTTTCTTGATCTCGGCCAATCCATCCCCGTGCCTATGCTCTCCATCTTCGTGAACCGGTAAAACGTAAAGCACGCAATACTGTTTACCGTCTTCCAAATTATCCGGCAGCAATACCCGAAGCGTCGTTTCACCTGCCTGATGCGGCGAGTCTAAACGGTGCATTTCAAAACCGTTCGAGTCCTCAGTCGCTCCCAAACACAAGAAAGAAAGGATGCTTACAATGAAGGAAAGTGACAATATTTTCATAGGTATTTAGGTAATGTATCCAATATTTCATTGCGGTTACTTAGGAATTCCAGGCAATTGCTTTATTAGTCGAATTGAGCCTTGAAGGAGGCGAGATCTTCTTGGAGTTGAGTGACTGTAGCTTCGAGATGGGCAATGCGGGCTTCAGCCTCAGGAGGCATTACCATAGCAACTTCTACCTTAAGTGGCTCGGAGCTTGCGACGGCAACAGGAGCATCGAATTCCGTTTCTCCTGAAATGAGTTGGGCAAAACGGTTATCTTTTTGCCCTGGCTGGCGCGGTAACTCTTTTACCAATGGACAGTTTCGCTGAATGAGAGAAGAGAGCGTTTCTTTGACGGCATCCGTTGCGCCAAACGGATGCATGCGTTCGCAGCGGGTGCGGAGTTCGCCTGGAGTTTGAGGGCCACGCAAGAGAAGCACCGTAAGGATTGCTCGTTCGGACGGCGATACGACGAAACGGTTTTCGAACTTGTGCTTGTGCTTTGGAACGCCTGACCCCGCGGCAGACTGGATCGAAGCCAGTCCTTTGAAGCGAATACTTTCGAAACTGGTTTCGACTTCATTTTCTTCCAAAAGCAGAATCGGGTTGCGGTTGGATTTCTGGTTACAGGCGCCTACAAGGGCGTTAAGCGAAAGCGGGTAATTGTCGGGCGTCGCTATTTCTTTTTCTAGTAGACAACCCAAAATTCGAGTTTCTATAAGGGATAGACTTAGAGGCTCTTCATGATCCATGGCGGTAATAGGTAAGGGAGTTATTCGAGGAAGGTTTCAGGCATTCAAAATATGAATACCACATAAATGACTACTGCGACGCATCAATCGCCTTTCTCATCTTTTCAACATCTAACGGGAAGGCATTAACGATCGCTTGCTCGAGAAACGGATTATCGATGTACAAGCGATTATTCCAAGTCGAAACAATCCCTTGCCGAACGAGAGATTTTAGGGAATTCGTAATGGTTCCTCCCGGCATATTCGACATGATTGCCTGAGCTTTCGCTCCTGAAATTGTAATATCCAACCGCAGCCGATCTCTCATTGAAACAAAGATAACCAAAAGCAACTGATTCTTTGTCAGGCCATTCACCACTTGCAGCATATCTTGCCCGACTGATTCGCTAATTCCTTGGATTGCATCGAGGATTTCATTCTCTCCCAAAACCGAGTTCGGCTGAATTCTGTAAACGCAACGTTCAAGCGTTCTTTGAATGTCGCCCGGAACATCCCTGCAGAATTCGCACAGATCCATGAAGGCCTGATTGTCGATGCCGCCGCCATTGAATTCGACGAGCCGCGCTCTGGCCCATTCGAAAAATTCTTCTCTTGGAAGATTTGCGAGCTCAATGGAATGGAGTTGCTTATAAAACGGTGAGTTAGTCATCCCGTGGAAGTCCGCGACCATAGAAGAATTCGATCCCGCAAATACGGCATTAATCAGATGAAGAGATCGCTGGATTTCCGTTCGAAGCCGTTGTGCAAAACGCAACGTTTCTTCGCTTTCAACCACCACCTGAATCTCGTCAACAAAGAGCGTCGCCGGCTCGTTGGCATCGCGCAACCAATCGATCAACAAATCAAAGGCCCGAGAAAGCAAATCGCCCGATGGTCGACGGGCCGTCTCTTTCGATGCTCCAAATCCGAAAACGCCCCCAGTTCCCGAAACCTTCGACTGAGCAGCCAGCGCTCGCCCAGTAGCTCTTTCGACCGCCGCAGACACCAACTGCGAACAATCCTCGAAACTCTTAGCCCCATAAAGACTAGCCTCGATAAGCAGCGATTCAGGAACGCTCTGACGCAACAAGGTCGTTTTTCCAATACGCCGGGGACCCTGGATTAAAAATTGAGACCCCGCAGCCGAACGCAGCACCGTCAACAGCTCCTGCTCGGGTCTAGCCATCGCATAATACGGGTCAGGAGAAGCCGATGAAAAAGGATTTCTAGCGATAGACATAGTTATGTAAGTTATTGATTATGAATAATTATAGTCAACCAGCATGAACTGTACGCAAATAAAGGGATGTTATACGCAAAATTGCAAACGCAAAATGCGGTATGTCGTGATCGATTCCCGAGCACACCAACAGCAGCCGATTCCCCCGCGGCGGTGAATACGCGTAAACTTAACTGGATTTCGACTAAAAACCACACCGCGTTGCAACGTAGCTACGCGAGGGACTCGCGTGGAACATCCAATGCCAATTGACCACATGGACTTAAGTTGGCGCCTATGCGCAACAACGGGACCACAACCCCAAATTCCAACCTATTTCCTCCGATCCCCCTTGGGCTGTCCTTTAGGGGCCGGCAAACCAACCGAACGAGCGGCTCGCCCGGCGATTTTTGGCTCGGGATCATTTTGGGCAAGATGCGTCAGCCATTCCTGAACCGCAGGATCCGGCAAGAGGGATTCGACCGCTTCGATACCGTAATAACGGAGCCGCCCATTCTTATATCCCCCTTCAATATCTGAGTTCAACGCCGTCAAGACATCGTCTCTATTGTCCATCGTAAGATGGCCTTTCAATGCCACCAACGCCGAAGTCTGATCATACGCTCCCTTGGGATCTGAAAACAACTTCCACATAGAATCGACCGCCTGTTGGTCGAATTGACCGTAACGTTTCAGCAAAGCGGCTTGCTTCGCTCGCTCCCCGGCCGGCTTGCTCTCGTCGACCAAAATCTTGTACGCATTCAAAATCTCGCGTTCTTGCGTTTCCAGAACACCCAAAGAATCGATCCCCAAAGCAAGCTCAGCGATATCCTGCTGATTGTTCGCGAGCTCGTCGACTTGTTGCTCCAAGTTCCCTACGTCCGGAGCAGCGATTCCCTTCGAAGTTCCCGCGTTTTCCAACGCAGCCAATCTCCCGCGGAGTTCCTGAACTTCAGCCTGTAATGCATCGTTCGATTTGGATTTCTCAAGCGAAGGGGTGAACTCACTCTGTCTCAGGGTGAAACCCAACGCTGCAACCGCGACAATCAAAGCAATAATAGGGATGGTTTTCATGGGACTTTAAAATGACCTATTCTCGCAAAATTGAAATACTAAAATAAATAGCCTTCACGTTTCTTCGTTTAGACAAACCATCGACACCTTAACGAATCCGTCGCTCAACCCAATCCATCATGTTGGCGCAGCCATCATGCAGCGAAGCGTATCCTGTTAATAAAAATCGAACCCGATCTACCCGTAAATTTCCGGATTCACGATATTCGGCGGTCGCTCGCCAAGACAGCCTGCAACGCAATTCCGAGCCGTCATCATCCCCATCTTGAGCCGTGTCCCCACTGTCGCGCTTCCGACATGCGGAGGTATCACGACGTTTTCCATCTCGTATAGTTCGGGTTCCAATTTCGGTTCGCGTTCAAAAACATCGAGCCCCGCTCCAGCAATGCGCTTCTCTTGCAGCGCCCGAACCAAAGCTTTCTCATCCACCACTGGTCCTCGGGTAGTATTTATAAGGAAAGCAGTTGGCTTCATGAGCCTCAACTGTTGCTCGCCAATCAAATGCTTCGTCCCCTCGTTGAGAGCTACATGCAACGAAACGAAATCCGACTCTTGGAACAATGCGTCTTGTTCCACATATTGGATACCCAATTCCGTCTCATCCGCTTCGCTCAATCGCGTTCGATTCCAATAAAGGACCTTCATATCGAAACCCTTCGCTCGCTTGACGACCGATTTTCCGATTCGACCAAGGCCCAGCAAACCAAGCGTAGCTCCGGTAACATCTGCCCCAATAAACAAATTGGGATCCCAAGCACCCCAATTCCTCCCGCGAACCCAGCGATCCCCTTCTGAAACGCGGCGGGCCACATCCATGAGCAGCGCCCAGGCAATATCGGCCGTCGTATCCGTTAACACTCCAGGCGTATTCGTTACGGCGATTCCACGAGCGGTCGCCGCCACCACATCGATATGATTATAGCCCACGCCAAAATTGGCGATCACCTTCAAGCCAGGATTCGAATCCATCACTTCAGCCCCTATTCCACTCGAAAGCGTGCAGAGCCCCTGCTTGCCCTGAATACCTGCAGCAAGTTCTTCCGGATTTAGAAGCCGCATTTCACTATTGTATTCGAGTTCTGAATTCTCTTCCAGAAAACGCATGCACTGGGGCGGCAAAGGGTAGGTGAGGTAAATCTTAGGTTTTGGCATATTTAGGTAGCGGTCGATCTCCGAGCGACCACATCGAATTTTACGACGACGTTTTCTAAAACAATCAAACCTATTTTCTGCTTTACAGAAACCTATTAGCAGAACGCAGCGAGGGCTCAAGAACCGGCTTAGCAGATACTGCGGAGACGACCTTACCCTTGTAATCAATCGAATTCCCCTCTCGCAAAAAGAGCCCCTAACAACAATTGAGATCGACCCGATCTCCTTGCAGGTCCAATATCTGCAAACATGAGCGATGTACGCGCCAGACGGTGGATTACCCTTTTCAGCTACTGTCTTGTATCGATTGCTGTAGAATCGAGCTCAATTCGAGCGACTGAAGAACACGTCAAGTCGATCGCTTCCACTCGCAATCATCACGAAGCGCTCGCCCAATTCGTATCATCGAAAGGACAAGCAATCGAACGAGAAGACGTCTACAAGATCCTCTATGCAGTCACGATAGACAAACGCCGCATTGGAGCAGCTATCAAAATAACCGACAATCTGTTCCTGACCGCTTCCCACATCTTGAGCTCAGACACCTCGAAAAACGTAATCCACTCCTATACGAACTACCGATCCCTCCCGTTCACCATTCTCGCCCAAGACGAGCGCAATGACATCGCATTGCTCCATGCCCAAGAAACGGATACGCCTCGATCCGAATCGCTCATCGATTTTGCCGACATAGTTCCCGAAACTGGAAATATCGTTTCCTACTTTCTGCTTCTCAATAGAGAGAGAACCAAAACCTACGAGACCGAACTCCGCGGCATTCAACCAATGGCCGAAAATAATGAGCGTGAAGATTTCTACCTGGGCAAACTCCTCGCTCCCCAAGGATCGTTTACCTACGAAATCGAAGGCTTCGTATTACCCTACGACCCAAACGCAATTGAAGCCCACCTGGAGCGGAATCAATTAACGGACAATCCACTCTACAGCGCAAAGGATCTAAGCAGTCCTGAATTCTCCAGCCTAACCACAGTTATCGGATACAACGGCGCAAGTGGCGGTGGCCTGTTTCAAAAAACGACAAACGGATACGAACTCGTCGGAATACTCACAACCTCAGTAACCGAACGTCACCTTATCCCTATCCCTAAATCTCCCCGAGGATTCACTCGCCTCCAACAGAACTACAGTCTTTTTGCCCACCGAAAAGCAATCGTCACGCTTATCAATAACTACCTGCTAGAATAACCTAAAAGGTCGGGCGAGAGCGTCCTACTCCGCCACATTGGCGTTCACTTGGACCCATGAGGTCCATTGTCATTCCAGTTTCCACGCGAGCCCCTCGCGTGGCCACGTGACGGCCGGGCGTGGTTTCACTCGAATTTCAGTTAAGTTGACGCGCCCATCACGGGGCGGGACACTCCCGCCCAACCCCACCAACAAGCTTGATATTCAAAGGAATCGCGCTATAGATTAAACACTTCTTCGCCATCCCCTTTCGCCAATGAAACGATCAATCTTCGCAGCGCCTTCCGTCCCGTATTCGACGCAATCGCGCCGATACTAGATGAAGAACTGACCGACAACTTCGGAAATCGGAAATAGATTACTTTAAAGTACGGCAAGCTCCCTCATATTCGTATCCATAAATCAATTTCAAAAAATCTCAAACTCGAAGTCATGCTCGGCGTCGAGAATCACCACAACTTCGCCTAGAAGGAAATTCACGAAGCAACTCCTCAATCAACGAGGCGCCACCCTCCTATCCGCTAGGATCGACGAAGTTCCTTCCGTATACAAAGACATCGATCATGTCATGGTTGCCCAAAGCGACCTAGTCGAACCCGTAGCCCCCTTCTTCCCTCGCCTCGTAAAAATGGCTTACTCCGGAGAACGCCCAGAAGACTAACCTTCCTCCATCACTTTAAAGCTCCCTTAAAACCAACACGCTTAACTTAATCACGTGATTAAGTTAAGCGCGCCGCACGAGATTCATAAACGGTATAATCAATTAGCGTTAGCGCTCGAAAAGGGCTGCGTAGTTTCTTTTTCTAGCAGCTAGAGCTTCCTTGCCCTGATAGTTCGAGGGCAAAAGCTCATCTGGTAAAAAGGGATCCATCTTGAAGACTTCACGCCAGAAAAGATTCTCTTTTTGCAACCATTCTGTGTATTCGCTATCCAAATTAAGCGATCTCGTAGAGTCATGAAAATCGATCAGTTCAGTATAGCGACGACCGATCTCATCAAAATCCCAAGATTTTTCGACGAAGTCAGAGTCTGAACTCATCGCAAAAGAAACACCCTCTACGAAGGACACTCCGGAGGGATCGAAACTAAGCTTAGCTAAATCTTCGTACCAGGATTCCTCGAAATGAGGCGTCACCCATAGACTGTCCTGTAGTCGACCAAACCTGCGCGCTTTTAACCACAGAAGTAATTCTCGACGCAACTTTTGCTTCGAAGCCGGCAAATCGAAAGCGATTAATCGCCACTTCCCATCCCATTGGCGCGACCAATAGGACTCCGGATCGACATCTTCCTGCGCTAGCTTCTTTCCTGCTTCGGTGATTTTCACCACCCATTTCCCCGTTTCCCTCGAGTCATCCCAGAGAATCCAGCCCTTATCCCGCATCGTCTTAAAATGTCGAGTCATGTTACGTTCCGTATCCCAACCACCGGCGCGAACCAGAGACTTCGTTGGATAGGTTAGAAACTCCAAAGCATCAACTCCGGAGACCAATATCATATCAAGCAATACACGCGTCTTATAGCCTAATTTCATTCTATTACGTCACTTTTAAAATTCAAAAGTTATCATAGATTGACCCTACTCAATTGTGCAATAAACTTAATCACGTGATTAGGTTTATTGCGCAGAAGTAGCGTCTCTAACATCTAGACAACCTGACGATAGGGATCATAACATAGTTTTTCATCAACCGACAACTGACGACGAAATGGAAGACGCGCTTTACGATTGCACAGCTGAAGTAAGCGGCAAACAGGAAGGGGGTCCGTGCTCACTTAACCCCAATTAGCCAATGATCAATCGCCGTCGATCACCTGCTGATGCCTACGGTAGCAGGATCACGCTAGGGAGGGACGAGCGTATCCAGTTAATAATATGTCGTCCTCTTTAAAGCGAGTAGAGAGCGATTTTTTATCGCGGGGCGGTCCACGCTGAGCCGGACCAGCCCTGCATGTTACGTCCTATTTCAGTTCTCTCGCCTACTGAATTTCTCGTGAATGAGCGGCTCCGCCTAGTTCGGGTTCGGGTTCGAACTCGAGTTCCGCCTTCGCTTCTCCTGTCGCTCCTTCTGTCACTTCATCCATTATTACAAAGACAACGGGTACTAGAATCAGCACTACAAGCGACGATGCCAGTGTCCCAAGACCGAGGGAAATCGCCATCGGCACGAGGAAGAGAGCTTGTTCGTTCGTCTCGAAAATCATAGGACCCAGTCCGAGGAACGTCGTCACAGCCGTTAGAAAAATTGGCCTAAAACGTCGTTGAGACGCTTGAATAATCGCCTCCTTCGCACTCAGCCCTCTTAACATGTAGCGATTACGCGTCATAGCTAAGACGAAGCCTCCATTGACCACCATTCCGCAAAGAGCGATCATCCCAAGGACGCTATAGATGCTGAGATCGAATCCCAGAACGATGTGACCTAAGACCGCGCCCGCCAATCCCCAGGGGATAGTCAACAGCACGATTATTGACTGCGAATAACTCCGTAGAAATGAAGCCATAATCGCGAAAATTGCGAACAGAGAAGCCGTCAACCCAATACTAAGGCTACTTGTCGCTTCGCGTTGATCGCGTTGCTCGCCTTCGAAAGTGTAACGTAATCCCGGATACCGACTGAGAAGTTCCGGAAGCTCTTTCTTTTCCATAGCGGAAAGCACTTTATTTCCATTCGTTACAGCAGCCACTACATTAGCCGTCACGTTAACAACACGACCACCATCTACACGATCGATACGAACCGGAGCAGTAGTTTCGATAATCTCGGCAGCCTGATTGATCGGGATCTCCGCCCCATTCGCTCCCTTAATCAAAAGCCCTTCCAAACTGCTCAAAGATTTTCGATCCTCCTCTGGCAAACGTACCATGACGCGCAACTCCTCGCGCTCCCTCGGTTGCCTCAAAGCCTCGGCACCATAAAATGAATTACGTATCTGTTGCCCTAGATCGCGCGCGGTGATTCCGAGCGCCTGCCCAGCAGGTTTAATCTCGAAACTGATCTGCGGCATCTCCTTGCCAACGCCTTTTCGAATGTCGGCTACCCCAGGATAGAGGGTCAGCATATCGCCAAGCTCCTCCGAAGCCTGACGCAGCGTATCAACATCGGGGTGAGCCAATTGAATGTAGATCGCGGCCTCGCCTCCCGGACCTGCAAGATAATCGAAAAAGAGCGACTCCATATCGGGAATCTCTGGAACCTCTTTACGCCATAGATCGACGAAACCCGCACCGGTTATTTTGCGCTGGCTTTGCGGTACGAGCTTAATGGCCACCCGTGCTCCATTTGTATTTCGACTTGCGACGGAAACGTTGAAATTGCGCACGAATCCTTCCTCGCCTGATTTAGCGATCGCCCGCTTGGCGG
>JAPKDW010000396.1 GCA_028822375.1 Opitutaceae bacterium
TTTTCCAGGCCATTCCTCTTCCGCCAAAGCCAGAGCCGACGCCATATTGGTCACGTCATGCTCCTCTTCGTCAATGACATCAAATGTTCCACCCTTACGCGGAATCGCAGCATCGAAAGCGCCTTTATAAAATTCGACGCACTCACTCAAACATTCGACTACCGAGAATCCGTCATGATTGATAGCCCGCTCGTACAAAGCCATCATGTGCTTAATCTGCGAAGCGTGCGTACGGCCCACGAAAGTCGCTCCGCTCGAGAGTAGCTTGCGCATCGGATTCGTCGGACGATCGATCGCTCCCATCGGATCGGTCTTCGACTTGAAACCTTGCGGCGAGGTCGGTGATGTTTGTTTTTTGGTCAAGCCATAGACGAAGTTGTCCATAATAACGTAGGTCAGGCGAATATTCTTTCGGCCAGCGTGGTCCAAGTGATTGCCCCCGATCGAAAAGCCATCTCCATCGCCGCCGAATACAAACACATGCAAATCGTCGCGACCCAAGCTCACGCCCGTCGCGAAAGGAAGCGAACGTCCGTGAATGAAATGCCCCCCGTGCGTATTAACGAAATACGGAAAACGCGACGAACAACCGATACCCGCTAGGGTTACAATCTTCTCTTGCGGAAACTGGAGTTTCTCGAGGGTCTTGAAAAAGGCGGCCAGTACAGCGAAATCGCCGCAACCGGGACACCAGGTTGGATGGTCGGCAGCGATCCCTTTTTTGGTGATCGTTCCGCGTTCAACTTTTGATGGGGCAGAAGGTGCGCTCATTATAGATTTCCTGAAAAGGTTTAAAAGGTTTCGATTACTGTTATTACTACGCTTGCTCGATCTGCTCCTGGACGCCCTTCATGATCTCGCGGATCTTGTAGGTGAGTCCATCGGTTTTCGTCAGGCTTCGAATGGCTGGATTACAGGTCTTAGCCCGCAAAAGCGTCGCTAACTGACCATAACCATAAAGCCCTTCGTCGTTCATTTCAACTACCACAACGTTTTCGTAGCGTTTGAAGATTTCATCTAAATCGTTCGGAAGCGGATTCACATGCCGGATTTGCAAGTGCCCCATTGTCTTTCCATTGCTGCGCTCACGGATAACCATTTCACGAATAGGCCCCCAAGTCGACCCCCAACCAACCACAAGCGTCTCGCCTTCCTGATCCCCAAAAATTTTCGACGGGGAAAACGAATCAGCCAGCTTCTTGATCTTGTCCCGACGTTTATTCATCATCTTGACGTGCATCTGAGGATTTCCAGAAGGATGACCGGTTTCGTCGTGCTCCAATCCAGTAACCTGAGGGAATTTGCCGCCTTCGATCCAGGTGCCCGGAGGAGCGTGACGCGTCATCCGTTCCAAATCATAGGGCTTGTAGCCTTCAGGACGATCTTCCAAATCGAGCGTCGGCTCGACCGTTAACGTTTCCAAATCCGGTTCGTCAAACGCTTCGATCCGAGAAGCCAATGCCATGTCGGACAAAACGAAAACCGGAACGCTGTACTCGCGAGCGATTTTGCACGCCTCCAAGGCCGTGTAGAAACAATCTTTCACGTTTTGCGCCGCCAAAACGACACGCGGACAATCGCCATGACTGCCATAGATCGCTTGAAGCAAATCGCTCTGCTCAACGTTAGTCGGCAAGCCCGTACTTGGTCCGCCGCGCTGAACATTGATCACGATCAGCGGAATCTCCGCCATCGTCGCCCAGCCAAGGGCCTCCATCTTCAAAGAGATTCCAGGACCAGAACTACCCGTGATTGCCAAACGGCCGCTATAAGCGAACCCAATCGCCATCGACACCGCGGCCAACTCGTCTTCCGCCTGAACGAAGAGACCGCCGTACTTAGGCAGTTGAGCGCGCAACATTTCCATGATCGTTGACCAAGGAGTGATCGGATAACCCGATCCATAACGAACGCCACCGGTAATCAAACCAAGCGTGATGGCCGTATTCCCGTCCATCGTAACCTGAGGTGGACCCGAATTATCCGGAGCATGAAACGAATAGTAGCGATCCAGAACATTATCGATCGGAAAGGAAAAACCCGAGTCGAATGCCAAATTCGCATTGCGCAAAATATCCTCCGACTTACCGCCGAAACGGTCCTTGAAAATTCCTCGAAGCTTTTCGACATCCAAACTGAAAATTCGAGTCAACAATCCGAGCGTGAAAAGATTCTTCCCTTTCTCCCGTGTCGAACCGCCTAAAGCCTCTACCGTCAAAGCCGCGATCGATACGCCGACCTTCAAATAGTTAGTATCTTCTTCTCTCGGCTCCACGTGATCCGAATCGTAAAGAAGAATCCCGCCATCTTTCAGCTGGTCGATGTGATTCTCGTAGCTGTGCTGATAAAAAGCGACCAATACATCCGCCTCGTCTCCAGCAGACAAAACCTCGCCCGATCCCATGCGGACCTGGAAGATCGACGGACCTCCGGATATCGTCGCCGGGATCGTCATGTACGTCATGACCTCCTGAGCGCTACGGCCAGCCAAACGAGCTAAAAAGCCGCCAATCGACTGAATGCCGTCTTGCGAATTACCTGCGAGTCTAATGACCGCGTCATGAATACGTTCCTCGGAGCGTGGTGGGGAAGCAGAAACCTCTGATGACATTTGCGGCGAGAATTAGTCAGTTGGTTTTGCGCAGTCAATAAGTTGGTTTGAAATTCGGAAAAAACCCTCGTTCTGACCCCTCTTTTCATCGAAAAAGCCTCTCCAAGCGCCCTTCGATGCTTTTGATGACGATTCTCTCCCAAAAAACGCTCAAAAAACGCCATTATCAACAGATAACGAGCAAAAATACGCGGAAAAGCAAAAATGAGAGACGCCA
>JAPKDW010000096.1 GCA_028822375.1 Opitutaceae bacterium
TGGCCGATAGCGATCCTCAATTCCTTGAATTGGTCGCCAACCATCCTGTCGTACAGGAAGCGGCTTGGAAAATAAAAACAGTGAAGAATGGTGACGAGGCGCTAACCGCTCTCAAAAATTCTCCATTCGATATTTTAATCGCCAATCTTAGTCTGCCCAAGAAGCCAGGCGATATTCTGCTAGCTCATACAAAACGCGACTACCCGAATTCCCTAAGATTCTTAATCCACGAACCCGGGGATACCAAATCTCTCCAAAAAGGCACCGGCCTTGCACACCGATACCTGGAAAAGCCGATCACTCCAGAACGCCTCGTCCAATCGGTTGATGAAGTCCTCAGAACGCAACTTCGCATTCGACGCAAGGAAGTCGTCCAAATCATCCGCGACACCAAGGAGCTTCACATCAACACGCGGCCCATGCAGGAACTCCTGATGACTGCGGACAACCCCAATTGCGACATCAACGATCTCGTACCCGTAATCTCTCAGCACCCCACCGCTGTCGCTACCATTCTCCAGGTAGCCAATACCGCATTCTTCGGAGCGGGTGGAAGAATCGAGACAATTGCCGAAGCAATCCAAATGCTAGGAATGGACTTCGTGCGAAATCTCTCCATTTCAGAACTAGCGAAGAAGCAACTCTCATTGCCACCAGGACTGCAAGAGATCGCCAATGCCGTCCTCAAGCACTCCATCGACACCAGCCAATGTGGACTGCAAATGCGCAAGTTCGACGTAAGCGTGAAACAGGTGCAGACACTGAGCAGCCTCGCGCTCCTCCACGACCTGGGAAAACTCGTTCTGCTCAAGAACAAGGGCGACGACTATGCAGACATTATGGGACGCTCCATCGAGAACAACCGCCCCTGCTGGCGACTCGAACAAGCTCTCTTTGGATGCGATCACGCAGCAATAGGCGCATTTCTTTTTGCAATGTGGGGACTGCCTGAAAACATCATCCGAGCCGTCGCTTGGCACCACGAGCCCCTAGAGTTCCCGTCCAACGAGTTTTCGTCCATATCGCTCCTGCACCTCGCCAATTGCGCCGCTCACATTAAGAATGAGATGCCGTTCTACTTCGGCGACGAGCTCAATCCAGAAATCGTAACCACTCTGGGATTACCAAAAGACTTCATCAAAGAATTAGACTAAGCTAGAGATGCCTCCAAGGCATCCATCATGCTTTGCCTGCTATAGTCACGCGCTACCCGATTCAAAGCGCCCTCCCGCAAGCGTTCCCACAATGCTTCATCCGTGTAAAGCTGAATACACGCCTCGGCGATTGCTTCCGCCGACTCTGCTGAAAGCATCTCAGCCAGCTCCCAACCCAATTGCTCTCGAGCCAAATCGGTCCCCACAACCGGAATTCCCCGCGACGAAGCTTCAATGACCTTGAGCGGAATTCCAGCTGTATACCGTGCCGGAGCAATGAATACGCGGCATCGATCATACCATTCATCAAGATCTTCGACAAAACCGAGAAATCGCTCCGAATCCGACGCATACGCCTCAAGCGCTTTAGAGTGATTCTTTCCCGCGAAGAAAAGCTTAACATCCTGCCCTATTCGATTCCGCAATATCGGCAACGCATTTTCAATAAACCAAATCAAGCCGAGAGCATTAGGCGCCTCGTCCGAATGAACCGCTCCAACGAATAGAATATCGCGGCGCTCCAAGAATCCTCTTGGCGTCGGAGCGATCTTCGAATGGTGCCGCAACATTTGAATATTCGAAAATCCAAGAGATTCGAATTGAGATCGCTCCGTCTCGGAAATCGCGAACACGACATCCGCATTTTTGGCCGGAACCAACTCGTCTTCCAATAACGCACGCTCTTCCGCTTCCGAGAACGGGCTAGACCCATAGCGACGTTCGCTAATTTCCCGATTCGCGAAAACCGCTTCAGCATCATAGATAAAACGGAAGCTCGGCCTCCTGCGCTTTGTATCCTCCATGTACTTACGAAATTGCTTCAAATTATTAGGACGAGACAAAATCGCCACATCGTAAACATCCTGGCGAAGGTTCCAGAACGATTCGAATTTTTCTCCGTCAATCCCAAGAGCCACTTCCACCTCCCTGGGGGTCTCTCGATAGACATCCTCAAAATTGCTTTTCGTAAAAAACGTGGGCAGCAACGTTACGCTATGTCCCAACTCAAGTAAAATCGATAGCATCTCGAGCGTCCTCGGAAAACCAGCTCCCATATGAGCAAATGGCGGAGAATCTTCTATCCATAAAATCCGCAATCCCTCGGCTTTTTCAAAAACAGCCTCGCCATTCCATTCTTCCAAAGATGGAAATGCCGGAAGCTTTTCTGCCCATTTCCGAATGAAAACTTCTCGATTCGACAACATCCGATTCGAAGCTCCGTCCCATCCCCCACGATACTCCGATTCTTGAATTGCAACGTTTTCAGGATCATACACAACCGAGAACCCTCTATCGGCCAACTGTAAACACGCATCGACATCTTCGTAGTATTCCTTCGAATACGACTCATCGAATCCTCCGATAAGATCAAACGCCTCCTTTCGAAACGCCAAGCGCGCTCCCGAGCAGAACGTAACATTCCGCCTATACTGCAGTCGATAGTCATTCGGGTTCCAACCTCGACCAACGCCCCGACAGTTTCCATCCGAAAACAAAACCGAGCCCGCTTCAATCGCGGCGCCGTCCATATCCAAAAGCAATCCTCCCACGGCGCCGACCGTATCACTCCTCGAAAAACAATCCAAGGTTGAGCGAAAAGAATTCCTCTCAATTCGAACGCCTTCCTTCAGGAAAAGGATGATTGCAGAGCGAGCCCTCCGAGTCCCTTCATTGCATAACCGCGCAAAACTCGAAGCGCCTTCGACCTCTAACACCTCCAATCCATCCACACGAAGGAGCAAAGCGCCGAGACCGTCCCCTACACGCTCAAGCGCAATAATCGCCTCCCATTCGCAATCAGCATGTTTCTCAAGCGCCCTTAAACTGGCCCAAAGCATTTCCGCCGATCCCCAGGAAGCAATGACGATCGTCAGTTTCGGTGTCGACGAGACCGGAAGCGTCAAGCGGCCCTCCGATGCGAGGAAACAATCCAAACTCTCGTTCTCGCTCCTTCGACTACTGCGATTCTCATGTGAATTCGATGGATCCATAACGGGCAAACAGTCCTCGATCACACCGAACGCAATCGCATTCGCAAGTCAAATACGTGACGAATTCCCAAAGTTGAACAAACCGGATTTCAGCATTTCCCAATCTATCGGAGAATCGACTGCACTAGTTTGCAGCAGTCTTTTTATGATATGTCGCGGAAATAGCATCCAGCAGGTCAGCCCGCTTGAATGGCTTGGTCAAATACTCATCCATACCCGCGCCGAAACAGTTTTCCTTATCCTCGCGCATCGCATTCGCCGTCAAAGCAACGATACGCGGACGACTATCTCCCCATTTTTCGATAATCTGGCGAGTAGCCTCTAGACCATCCATCTCTGGCATTTGAATATCCATAAACACAAGATCGTATTCGTTCTGCTCAATAGCCTTGATCGCCTCCAGCCCATTGTTAGCAACATCAATCTTGTATCCGAATTTAGCGAACAGCCTAGTTGCCACTTTTTGATTAACGACATTGTCTTCCACGAGAAGAATCGACAGTGGCATGCTTTCGCCTGGCTTCACCGTATTCGCTGCGGCCTTTTTTACCTTGCACCTATTCTGGCCCAAAGCTTCCAGCAAGTAGCGTTTCGTATTCGCCAGTTTAAACGGCTTCAACAGAGAATATACATTGTCACTCGAACCGCGACTAGAATGCACCGACCCCATAGGACCGCATACGATTATCGGCATCTTCGAATCGCCGCATTGCTTCCGTAAGCGATCGACCAATTCGTCGGGCTGCAGTCCATCCAAGCCTAATTCCACAAACACGACGGACAAATCGGAACTTTCAGTTATATTACTTTCGAATTGGGCGATCGAGTTATAGTCAACCGACTTCATTCCAAAATTTTCGGACTGGTTAACGAGGGAAGCCCGGCTGAAACCATTGTGCTCGATAATCGCAGCCTTCTTACCATCCAACACATTCAACTTATCCTTATCGGCAGAATCAAAATTCAGTGCCGACTTCTGGAGTTTGCATGTAAAGTGAAAAACAGATCCTTCGCCCAGTTCGCTTTCCACCCACATGGAGCCTCCCATCAATTCCGATAAGTTTTTACTGATCGATAAGCCCAATCCGGTTCCACCATATTTGCGAGTAGTCGATGCATCCACCTGGCTGAACGAATCGAACAATGCGCTAATCCGATCCGGTGGAATACCGATACCCGTGTCTCTAATCGAGATCTGTAGCATTACATCGTCACCATCCTCCTGATACGGAGAGACCTGAACCGCAATACCTCCCTTTGCGGTAAACTTAACGGCATTGCCAATCAAGTTAACGATGACTTGACGCAAACGCGTAGGATCTCCCATAAGAAGGGAATCTACCTCATTATCGATTACGTAGGCGATATCCAAACCCTTTTCAGTCGCTTGCAATGCAAGAGTGTCGACTGCCTCTTCTAAGCAATCGCGCAAGTCGAACATGATATTCTCCAATTCCAATTTGCCTGATTCGATTTTCGAGAAATCCAAGATGTCATTAATGACAACCAACAAGGATTCGCTGCTAGCCCGAATCGTATCGACGCATTCTCGCTGCTCATGATCGAGCTCCATATCGCTCACCAATCCGGTCATACCAATGATGCCGTTCATCGGCGTTCGGATTTCGTGACTCATATTCGCGAGGAAATAACTCTTCGCCTTATTAGCTTCCTCGGCATCGCGCATCGCAGCACGCAATTGCCCTTCTGAACGCCTTTGCTCAGTAATCTCATGAAAGAACCAAACCCGTCCATACGACTCGCCAAGTGGCGAACAGATAGGGAACGACGCCTGTTCGAAAATGCGATCATCCGTGAACTCCAATACATCCTTGATCGTTTCGGTTTCGCTTTCCGAAGTGCTCAGAGCAGTTTGATAAAACGCTTCCGAATCCGGTAGTAGCTTCGACGCCACTTCCCAGATTTTCGTAGGATCCCCAGCATCCATTACACTCATAGACAAAGCCCAAATCTCATGGAACCGCTTGTTATAATTCGATACGATACCGCGTTCGTTTACCACGAGAATTCCGTCAGTCGAAGCTTCCGACTGCGCCTTCAAAACCGAGTTGTAGCGTTTTAGGAGATTCTGGCGACGCTTGTTGTGCGTCACATCCGTACCGGTAGCTACGAGCGCCGTAATACGGCCCTTTTCATCTTTAACGGATACCGTTCTAAAATATACATCCAACACGCGGCCAGACTCAGTCACCATCTGAACGTCTCCCTGCCAGTGTCCGTATTCTTGGGTCTCTTGAACGATTTTCTCGAATAATCCACGATCATTGAACAAAGAGGTAGCGCCTCCAGATTCATTGAGCTGATCTGTCGAATCGTATCCGAGAATACTCCCAAAAGAGTGATTGTGATACACTCCTTCGCCTTCGACATTCATCATCAGGATAAAGTCGCTCGAAACATCCACCGCTGCCGAAACCATCCGAAGACGCTCTTCCGACTCCTTTCGAAGTGTCACGTCCTCGAATATCCCATACCAAATAATCGTATCATCCGGAAGCTTCTCTGGTACTGCCTTAGTCGATACCCATTTCTGGCGGCCGTTAGGCCCCTTGACCCGGTATTCCAAATACAACGGATTCAAGTTTTTCGAAGAAACCGCCAAGCTTTCGTAAACGCGTTCAAGATCCTCGATGTATACCGCTCCCATCGCAATCGACGCGTCTTTCATCACGTCCCGAGCCTCAACGCCCAAGAGCTCTACAACCTTTTCACTTATAAAGGGAAACGAAGGATCGCCGCTATTGTTGATCTTTAAATGAAAATATACGCCCGGTACCTGCACGCTCAATCGATCTAACTCATGCGAACTGGTCTCCAATTGACGTTCCACATGGCGAGCCTGCGTCACGTCAACAACGCTCAAAGTATAGTCGTCGACCCCCGTGCGTTGAATCGAAACGATAACGCTCTTTGTCTGCTTTCCAAATTCAATCACTACTTCGCGTCGGGATGCCTGATCCTGAGACGCACTGCTTTCTTTTACGAGAGTGTCGATTTCCAAGACCCCATAAGAAGCGCAAATTCCTTTGAGCGACTCGCCTTCGACGCGATCGCCTAAAGCCAATATATCGCAAGCGGCCCGATTCGCGAATTGAACCCGATAGTCCGAATCATCGGATTTCCTCTCGAGTAAGACAATCCCATCCGTCGAACGATCCAGCGCTTCCGATAACGTAGTCTCCGAAATCGAATCATTCGAATCATCAATAACCGGTTCGATCTGCCACAAATTGTCGTCTTCGCTCAATCTAGTAATACGAGCTTGGCACGACATCGGTCCTTTCTCGCACGGAGAACTTAGAGTCAAATGAACCGGCTCGATTCCCGGCTCAATCGCCTTCGAAAAATCGTCAAAATAAGCCTCCAAAGGTGTGTCCGAAATCGAGGCTGCATCCGGAGATTGAACGAGCAATTGACTAGCCGAGCGATTAGCAACGCGTACGCGACCCCGACTAGCTACGATTTGGGCATGGGGAGATTTTAAAAAAGCGTTTTCGAATGGATCGGTGGGATGACTCATACAACACGGAAAAAAAGTCGCCAAGCTAACTCCTAATATCGGTAGAAGACCAATGGAAGAGCTCGCGACATGATGTTATTCGGCAAATAGTAAATAAAGCTGAGACGATGGTTTTCATCTTAATCGGCATATTCCGGCCTCATCTTAAAAATATTATGATTCGTAAAATTACTTACTGTCGGTTGAATCCCGGAGCGAGTAACGAAACAATCGTAGCCACTAGTTTTGAATCTCGAAAATACGATGCAGCCGCAGCAGTTCGATGACCGACTGCACAGGCGCCTTGACATGCATCAGACGCATTACTCCGTCCTTTCCGGGCAGACGCTTGTACAAGCCCAGTAATGCCCCAACGCCCGAACTATCAATGAAATCGACCTGGTTGAAATCCATCTCAACGCTCGTCACATCAGTGGACCAGATGGCGTCCACCTCTTTCTTGAAATCCCGGGACGCCGATGCGTCCAAGCGATTCACGCCGAGCTCAACTCTTAGGACATTTCTATCGATTTTACCTTCAATTACACAATTCATAGCAGTGGGAAACAGGATTGGATCGAGCCCCAACTTTTATGCAAAGCTCAGCCAGACTATCCTAGAAACGACATCGCGGCTTGAGCCTTGAACAGAAGCCGGCAATTCCGATACAAACATCGCGTGCCCCATCCTTCTTTAGTAATAGGAATCGCCGGAGGCAGCGGTTCCGGAAAATCATGGTTCGCCCAAAAGCTTCACGACGCCTTCCCCGTCGAAACTACTCTCATCGAGCAGGATTGGTACTATCGTGACCTCTCAGCTTTGTCGCTCGAAGATGCGAGCTCGGTCAACTTCGACCACCCAGACTCAATCGAGTTTCCTTTACTCCTAGAACAGCTCCAATCCTTAAAGAACGGCACTCCCGTCCAAGCCCCTGGCTATCGCTACTCGAACTATCAGCGCATAGAAAACGCCCACCCCCTCGACCCAACGCCCATTCTCGTAGTAGAAGGACTGTTCACGCTTCAACACGCCGGACTCCGAGAACTTCTTGATACAAAGATCTTTATCGAAACGGATTCGCAAATTCGCTTCGAGCGGCGCCTCCTTCGCGACGCGTGCCAACGTGGCTACACAAATCGCCAAATCGAACGAAGCTGGCACCAAAAAGCGACCCCCATGTTTGAGCAATTCGTCGCCCCAAGCGCCGATCACGCCGACATCGTATGGAATCCATTGAGAGATAACGCTTTTGAAAACGTTTTTCTGGACGATTTACGAAGTCATTTGGCCAACAATGGAAACCAAGACCAATGACTCCAACGCCGAACTCGCAGATTACTGGGCGAGAGCCGCCACCCCATCGGGGAGGGCCAGCCTAACGCTACGCGCTCGTTCCAAGCGATTCACATGGAACTTCGTCATCGGAACGACCATCGCTCTAAAACGGCTTTTCGACATACTTGGTTCCATATGCGCTCTGATCACCCTGTCGCCAATATTGGCTGTAACCGCCGCTTGCATTAAAATAGAAGACCCCGGGCCGGTATTCTTCGCTCAAAAACGCGTCGGGCTCAAAGGCCGATCCTTCCTCATTTGGAAATTCCGATCGATGGTAAACGACGCCGAAAAAATGGCTCAACGCATGATCGAGCTGAACCAAGCCAAGGACACAGTCGAAATGAAACTTACAGGCGATCCCCGGATTACGAAAACCGGACGCTTCATCCGAAAATACTCCATCGACGAGCTTCCCCAGTTTTGGAATGTGTTTTTAGGCGATATGTCCATTGTCGGTCCGCGTCCCGTAGTGGCCGCAGAAGTCGCCGACTACACCGTCGAAGAGCGGCAACGGTTGCTTGCCAAACCAGGACTCACTTGTTTCTGGCAAGTCGGAGGAAGAACCGACTTAGATTTCGAAAATCAAGTGAGGTTGGATATTGAATACATCCGATCAAATAGTCTCTGGCTCGACATTAAACTCCTGCTTCTAACCGTACCCGCCGTTTTACTCGGTAAAGGAGCCTACTAAGCAGCGACTGCAAAATGAAGAAAAAGTGGAAGCTTCTAGTTCCCGACTGGTGTTCCCTCGACGAACTCTGGCAAAACCCCGACCCCTTCTGCCTCTGGCCAATAGGTAACCAATCCCTCATCGCCCACTGGATGGACCGAGCCGTTGACGAAAGAATCGACGATATTGAAATATTCATCTCCGACCGACCGACCGCCGTCAGGAATTTCCTCAACAGCGGTGCCTACTGGTCCCGAAATGTCAAAGTCACTCCCATATCAACTGACGACAAAGCGCCCGATGATGCCATCCCCCTAATCGGCCTGCCGCAGGACAATACCGTAGATACCCCAATCGCAACCAGCGTCGACTTGCTGCGCCATTGGCTCAACCTAAACCAAAGATGGCTCGAGCAAATCAACCTGTATCAACTTCGAGTTGAAAAGCCGCTCGTCGAACGAGGTTGGGTCGGTCCTCAAGTACGTATTCATCCAAGCGCCAAATTAGTCGCTCCTTACTGGATACAAGGAAAATGCGATATCGGCGCTCATGCCGAAATAGGTCCCTTCGCCTGTATCGGCGCCAATACGATCATTGACGAAAATGCGAGCATCCGCAGCTCTGTCGTACTTCCCGGCACCATGGTCGGTCGCAATACCTCTCTTCATCAAGTTGCCGTCGACGGAGGACTGCTGCTTGATGTAAAACACGGATGTCGCGTCCCAATCACCGATGCCTTTATCTTGGGCAACCTAGGCGAACGCATTCGCAAAACATCGATCGGCGAACGTCTATTGGCCATTTCCCTATTCGCTCTCGCCACCCCAATCGTCGCTCTTTCCCACATAGACTGGACTATCGTCGAAGCCCACGACGGCACCGGAGGCGCACTCAAATTAAAAACGGGCAAAAATGGCTGTCTCATCGCTCGACGCTGGCATTGGCTAAAAGAAGTCTTCAAAGGGAGAATGCGCCTTATTGGGATTCTTCCTCGTCCATTGGAATGGAAAATGGAGGAGGACCTAGAACTCGCCCAACGCCTAAAAGAGGCTCCCCCCGGAGTACTCTCTCTTTCAGACCTTCACAACTGCCACAACGCCAACGAGCCCAATGAATGGATACATGCATCCTACCAAGCTCTAAGCGGCGACCAAAACGTTCGAAAGTTAATCAGAGGCAATTTCTGGAAACTCGTCTTCGTGAAGGACTAAACCGAAATGAGCGCGCTAAAGCACGAAAGCATTTCCCTTTGCGAAGTCCCTGGATCGTTGCGTCATGTTGCGGAAGCGGCTGGACTCCTCCAGGATTTCTGCGAACGACGCCTAATAGATCCAACCCTCTGGCCTCAGATCGAACTAGTCTTTTGCGAAGCTCTCAATAATGCAATCGAACATGGCTGCAATGAGGACGAATCGCTCTCAGTACGCACTCTATGGAAATGGGAAGCCGAATGGCTGACGATTGAGATCGAAGACCCCGGAACCTGGTCCGCGAACAACATAGATGCCACCCTCCCAGAAGACCCTCTTGAGGAATCCGGACGCGGTTGCTTCATCGTTGAAACGGTTTTCGATCAAACAGACCACCAAAGCACCGAATACGGACACAAATTCGTATTGAAAAAACAACTGCATTCTCCATGCAGCGCTGTCAAAAAGCTCCAGGAAACCTACGAATCCCTCCAATCTACAACGGGAGACCTAAACCGCAGCTACGCCCACGCGATTGTAATCCAAGAATTAGCGACCGATCTCGCCGCTATTCCTTCTCCAGATGACTTCATCTCGAAAGGCGTAGAACGAATTAGAGGCGCAGTCGACCTTCCCCAAATTGACATTTGGCTCCAAGAAGGAACCGAACTCAAAAACAGTTTCCGAAACGGCTCCGAAACCTCCGAGCTCTCGAACACAGTCGTCCCCTCCAAGGCTTCAACTCCATACGGAGCAGTTTTAAAAGAGCAGTGCAGCCATGTCATTTCCGACTGCTCAGCGCTTCTCAATGACGATATCATGTATTCGACATTCGAATGCGCATACCTAGAGCCGATCGTCTATCAAAACGAAAGCCTAGGTCTTATAGTGATTCGATACTCCAAAAAGGATTCGGCTAAAATTGAATCCCACACTGTAGACCTGATTCGAGTCCTAGCTCAATTCACGGCAATTGCCCTAGCAAATGCGGCAACATCCAATCAACGCAAAGAACACGAGCGCACTGAAACGCAACTTGAAGTCGCCTCCGAAATCCAGCGCTCTCTTCTTCCTTCCAAATTCCCTCAGAACGAACACTGTCGGCTAACCGGCAAATGCGTAACAGCTCTCGCAGTCGGCGGAGACTATATCGACGCTATCGAGATTCGAGGCCAAGGTCTGCTTCTCATCATTGCCGACGTAATGGGCAAAGGCGTTCCAGCCGCATTGCTAGCGACAATTTTCAGAACCGCAATCCGCTCGCGTCTAAATCTAGCCGAGACGCCAGGGTGGCTTCTTTCGAAAATCGACGAACAATTCCATGAAGAACTTGGCCACCTAAATATGTTTATCACAGCCCAAGCAGCCTACTTTTCCTACGACAAAAAGACCCTTAAACTCTCCAGCGCCGGTCACTGCCCTGCTTTTCTAATGAAAGGCGACAACAGCTCCCCCGAAGAACTCACCGCTGAAGGAATTCCCCTGGGAATCAATCCAGCGGGCATCTACGAAGAGCGTATCATGAATCTCGACACAGGAGATCGTGTATTATTCATTACCGACGGAATTTACGAAACCGAAAACGAAGCGGGTGAAATGCTTGGGATAGAAGGATTTTCGAAACACCTCCCGGAAATCTGGAACGATGGTCTAGACGCCGTCCCCGACAAAGCCCTCGCAGTCGTAGCCAACCACTCCCATGGCAATGATTTTCAAGACGACAAGACGCTAATGGCTCTCGAAGTGCTTTAAGCAATTCGCTCCAATCAGGTTTCTTCGGAACTATCTTTGTAGAAAATACGTCGCTTGCCGACGCCGCCAACGCACAGCGAATGGGTCTTGGATTCGAGCTCTTCAACCAGAGTGGCAATCCCTTCTCGGTCGGCTTTGAACGCGACCTTCACAAGCTTATCCGTCGCCAACGCCTTATCCATTTCAGTGATCAATGGTCGCGTAATACCCTTTTTCCCCACAAGTATTGCAGGCTTCAAGCGCTGCGCTGTATTCCTAAACGCTGCCTTTTCTTTACTCGATAATTCGCTCATTGCGGCTTCATTGACGGATGAGAGCGGCAAGGTCAATCCCTCGTTCATACCTCAATTGAGACGATCATGCATTCTTTTTCTTGTCCTTCCTGCCAACGTTTGAGAAACCCTCATCTCGATGAGCTCGGACGCAATCACCATCGTTGCCTACTATAAATTCGTTTCGCTGCCAGACTTCGAACAACGACGTCAGCCGTTGTTGGAAATCTGTGAAACGAATCGCGTGAAAGGTACGATCCTGCTAGCCGCTGAAGGCATCAACTCCACCATAGCTGGAACCGAGGAAGGAATCGAAGCAGTCCTCAACTACCTTCAATCAGATCCCGCGATCGGACCCCTCGCCGTAAAGCGGTCGAAAGCAGACGAGATCCCATTTTACCGAATGAAAGTTCGTCTCAAAAAAGAGATCGTACGCCTTGGAATGCCAGAAGTTAATCCCAACGATCAAGTCGGCGAATACGTAGCCCCCGAAGACTGGAACGCTCTTATCTCCGACCCCAACGTTGTCCTTGTAGACACTCGCAACGACTACGAATACGAGATTGGATCCTTCCAAGGAGCCCTAAATCCCAATACCAAGAGCTTCCGCGATTTTCCGGAATACGTGGAAAGAGAATTAGCAGACAAGAAAGATCAACCCGTAGCCATGTTTTGCACGGGCGGCATTCGCTGCGAGAAATCAACTTCTCTCCTGCTCAAGCAAGGCTTCACGAAAGTCTACCACCTTGATGGCGGCATCCTCAATTACCTTGAAAAAGTCGATGCCGACAAGAGCCTCTGGAAGGGCGACTGTTTCGTCTTCGACAATCGCGTCACCGTCGACCATCAGCTCGAACCTGGCGATTACGAAATGTGCCACGCCTGCCGTCACGCGATAACCGACGAAGATAAACTCTCTCTTTTGTACCAGGAAGGCATCAGCTGCCCCCATTGCCACGACTCGCTCTCCGAGGAGCAACGAGCCCGAGCAGCCCAGCGTCAAAAGCAAGTCGAGATCAGCCAAAAGCTCGATCGCAAACACATCGGCATGACCGAAGCCGAACGCCTAGCCTGGCGCGATAAAAAGCTAGAGGCGAAACGCAAAAACGCCGCCAAACAGTAGAGCCCTTTCCTAACGGCTCGATTTACGTCGAGCTTTTTTCTTTGGCAGCTCCGCCCACATTCTCAGGAGATATTCCGAAAGATTGAGCATGCTAATCTTCGGTTCTCCGTCGTAGAATCGTAAATCACGTAAAACAGGGTCGAATCGCGCGCGTTCCTCGAAATAATCCCAGAGCTGATCATTCAGCCCCAATACGAGATCTTCCATTCGGCCACCTTGGCTACCGATTTCCGAAACACGTTCTTTCCAAAAACGTTTCTCCTCATCGTTGCGATCGATGTAATCGTATAATAGTTGCTCGTAGCGGTTGAAACTCATGAATCCGCCAACTCAAATCCACTCCCGGACAAAATCAATCTCTAAGAGACTTTTCCAAGCATCTAACGATTCGATTCGCCATGACGATTCACTATTTTCATGTCTTCGCGTAGGCCATCCGTGACTTCTAGCAAAATCGGGATATCTTCCGGCGAGTCATAAGCTTTGACGATATCAACCTTCAGTAGCTTGCCGCGCACGATGATAAAAGACGTCGTAGCGATTAAAGGTCTTTTATAAGCCTGTCTCTTTCTCTCCACCAAAAACTCGGAGGTGTAAAAGTAGGTCAGATGTTCATCGCCTTCATTCGCCTCTATCCAAAATCCGTCGACGAAATTTTCAATCTCGTCATCGCGTCCAAATTTAAATGCCACGTAATCCTGAAAGGTATCAAACTGATCGCGTTGAGCATAGTTCTTGCGAGCCTTCACGATCTCGTCTCGAACATGATCCTTAAACGGCTGGAAACTATTTGGCTGGAAAAGCGTGAAAGCATACTGTTCCGGCACCCAATAAAGAACAAAATAATTAACGAACTCCTTCCCCGTTTCCCTATAGTAGCGATCATTGTACACCACGCTTGAAAGCGTGAAGCCTGGATCGCCATCCTTAACGAAATCCTCGTAAAGCCCTTTCACTTTCCGACCATCCGCCCATCCTTCGTAGAACGGTGGATACAATTGAGTCACGCCTGACTTAAACCCCAAGCTATCGCGATAAGCTACGCCATCTTTGAAGTAGAGATCCAGGTCTCCCGATTCTCGCTGATATCGAAGTCGATCAATCGGCGTTAAATCCCTCAAAGAAGTCGACGATCTCC
The DNA here is from genome assembly GCA_028822375.1 of Opitutaceae bacterium. GTDB lineage: Bacteria > Verrucomicrobiota > Verrucomicrobiia > Opitutales > Opitutaceae > Pelagisphaera. The sequence continues at coordinate 14,149 of JAPKDW010000096.1, forward strand.
CTCTCCTGCGCTTCGGATGCGCCATTTTCTGACGCTCCGTTTCTTCTTCTAAATCCCTCAACGCCTCTGCGAGCATCTCCGCTGAGCTTGATTCCTGAGCCCAAACCGGACAAATCCCCGTAAACCCTAATGCGAGGAAGATGAAACGAAACCGGTATACAAAATAAACCATTGCGTGAATGTCCTAACTGACTCGAACAACGTCACAACTTAAGAAAAGCATGCGCCTTGGCAAGGATTCCCGTTCTCGTCACGCCATTCTACGGTTGCTCGCTTGAATATTTCCTCTAGTCGTTTACGAATT
>JAPKDW010000397.1 GCA_028822375.1 Opitutaceae bacterium
ATCCGAGACATTATTCCCGGGTTGGGAGGATCCCACATGGAGAATCCTGGTTAAAGTCTAGTTGGGAAAACCAGCGTCGGGAATCCAATCTTGAATGAGCGCAATGGCGTCATGCTAAATCCCGCGGCCGCCAATGTGTGGCTGTTTCTTGGTACACAGCATTACAACCGGAAAGATTGGAGCAGAGCGAGCAAACTGTTTCAGCGTGCCTGGATTAGCAATCCCGATGCGGACGATGCCGCTTTGTTCCTGTCAAAAGCCGCGCATAGGTCTGAAGGTTCGAAAGAAGCATCGCTAGTCATACACCGCCATATCGAAAACAAGGCGCCTTCCGCGCCATTGTTGGTTCAACTTGGTTATGCGGAACTTGGGAACCAAGATTTTGCCGCGGCTCTCCGGTGCTTTGAACAAGCCAGCGCCATGGGGGAAACCAGCTCCGAGCTCCAATCCGGTATTGGTCAATGTCATTATCAAATGGCCCGATATGACGCGGCGATGGACGCTTTCTCTCTAGCCATAGAGCTTGATTCCGCGGACCAAAGCGCACGCGTGTATCTAGCCCGATGTTACCTGCGTCGCGGCGAGTTGGCGTCGGCGCGCCAACAGTGTCTCGCCATCCACTTCGATGGCCAAACAAAAAGCATCGCGGATGAAATCCTGCTTACCATTCAACGTATCGAAGAAGGTGGGGACAGGCGGCCGGCCGCTAAATGGCCGAGGGCGTGCCAGCTTTTCGATGATCGACGCCAATTGGTTCGGGACTTTATCCTGAGCGAAATCGACCCTGGCTCTATTGACCTCGGCGTCGATAAGCGGGTTGTCACCTTGGGATCCTGTTTCGCCGAGAACTTGGCGCAAGAACTGAGCAACATGGGTGTCGTCACGGAGCATATCGGTTTTGCGGAAATCTTAAACAGCACCTACGCGAACCGGTATTTTCTCGATTGGCTGTACGAGACTGGCGACGCGACGGAGCACTACGACGATTTTTCTTCCTATTTTTCGAACCTCGACAAAACGAATACCCGAAGAATATTCGAAGAGGCGGACCTTTTCGTTTACACATTGGGGGTGGCGCCATGCCTATTCGAAAATGAGTCCGGTCGCTTTGTATTCCATGCGGACGATACCGAAATTGGCATGCAGGGGCTGTCCAAGCGCTACAGTTTTCGAACGACAACGGTCGACGAAAATTTGGCCAACATGGAAGCTGTTTCCCAAATTCTCCTGGGGAAGAAATCCCAGGCGCGCCTCGTCTACACGGTCTCTCCAGTACCTCTAAACGCTAGTTTCGAATACAGCTCGGCGGTGATCGCCGATTGTGTGTCCAAGTCCATTTTGCGCGCCGCCGCCGACCAACGGGCTCGCAAGAAGGATCCACGACTCGTTTATTGGCCGTCCTTTGAGATTGTCCGCTGGCTGGGCGCGCACGTGCCGCTCCGCTCTTTCGGCGATGACGATGGAAACAGCCGCCATGTTAATCGAGAACTGGTGCGCTTGATCGTCGAGCTTTTCGTGGAAATCTTTGGTGACAGCAATTTGACCCGGCATATTGCGGTTAAGACAAGAGGAAATCTGAGCTGAGAAGACCTCCTAAACGCCTCGATTTCCAATCGGAACAAAACCCGTCAGCAGTTAGTCCAATTAAAATGGACTTTTAATCCTGCGGCCTCACTCGTCAGAATACGCTCGGTTTTGGCAATCTTTAGCCGATCGCGTCTCAAACTTGCGGATTGTGACAAACACCGAAGCGATACCGTGGGCCCTAGCACCAGATTGTCTCGTTCAAACAGGCTGCACGACTGGCGTTGAAGCGGCGATCCTAGGTGTTCCTTCGATCGGTTCGGTTTGCCAACCTGATCGCATCATGCATCCGCGGGTCAGGCTCGCTTACAAACTGAACGTCGTCTATTGCAGCGTATCTGATGCGATCGAGGCGTTTCGTCGGATGCCAAGCGATGATGCTGTTCATCAACTACAGTTAAACACGGACGTCCTGCGCCGAGTAGCGCCTTATCTAGACATAGAAAAGGATCGGTATTCCTTTCAGAAAATTGCTGGCTGATTCCCAACAACATGAAAGCGAACACCTCCAACCGATTAAAGGTATTATCGATGCTGGCTTGCAAAGATTTGTAGGCCGTTCGGTTTTTGACGATGGCTATTTTGACCGCGACGAACTTGATAAGATGATTGACGGGCGCTTTAGAGATATCAAGGGTCTGCGGCAGGCAAAGATTATCGATCTTAACTGGGCTGTCTATGCGTTGGTGCCTCATTCACATGATTAAATCATTGATGTTATTCGTCAAGGACCAGTTAAAATCAAAACTATATTCTAAGTTGCTATTAAGGTTGCTTAGAGCGGGATCAAACTTCGTAAAGAAAAACTTAGTTCTACGGGGTGGCGGGCCCTAGTTCAACGCCTTGGGCTTTTGATCATTGATGATTATTTTGCATGGGCCTGAGCTTTCAAGCAGGGCAAGTCATCCTATGCGATGACGTTAAACATCGCCGTTCCGCCGGCCGGACAAACACCGGATGGCGCGGAATGGGATATCTATACCGTCGAAGATTTCGCGACTGGGATCCTCTCGTTCCGGGACAATAAGTCGATCACTATTCACACGAGCTATTATGCACAATGTAAATGAACTGTTCACCCGGGAAATCCGGGATGATCTCAGCGTTTGCCCATTGCTGATCCTAATACAAATGGAGGAAATCGATGACGGTCTCGTCGAATTTGAGGGTGCCATTCACAGTCAAGCCCAGACGCGGAAGGTTTGCCGCGACTATTGGCAACCTGGATCTCGGCT
>JAPKDW010000005.1 GCA_028822375.1 Opitutaceae bacterium
GTTTCTAGTGAGCAATGGTGATCGGACAAGGACGCTTCACGATGGATTGGGAAGGGGAGAATCGATGAGAGATGCGTTGAGCTGCCGAGAGCGCGAACCGGATGCTCCGAACTATACGCCACGCATAACGGCGATGTTGGATTTGCAAAGCGGTGACGCTTCGATCGGTTTGAGCGTTTTGAAAGCGAATAAGATAAATCCTGAGTTCACGGATCGCCATTACTTCTATCCGGGCGCTCCAAGCGACGGAATTGGCTATGGTTTGACGACTTATATGGGCGACGGGAATCCTCTCCCGACGTTCATTGGCGACCCGCTTTTGTTGCCGCTTAAGGGTACCGCGGAAGAAACGTTGGAGGCCTATTGGGAAGTCCTAGATAAGGACAATCGGATCTCGTTGGCCGTGAAGGAAATCGCTCTGGATGGATCATCTTCTCGGATTATATTCAAAAATAAGTACTAGAGTAGATTCTTTCTACCGATTCCGGTGGAGAGTTGCTGAACATTCGTTTATTCATTATATGAAAGTTCCAGATTATATCGCTTCCTACAAATCCCATTTAGCTAAACTCATCGTGGAGCACGGTCGCGAAGAGGCCATGCAATTAATCGTGGGTGGGGAATATGATCAAATTGGGAAGTTGGAGCGCAGTGCTCTCATTGATCTTGGTTTGGAGCGATACCATTCTTTAGTCGATATTGGTTGCGGTAGCGGTCGACTCCCTTTTGCACTTCGGGACTATTTGGAAGGGCCTTTTGTCGGGACGGACATACTAGAGGATGCTCTTGATTATGCGAGCGATAAATGCGACCGCCCTGATTGGCGTTTTATGCCGACTTTCCAATCATCTATTCCTCTTGGAGATGCGACTGCGGATTTCGTTACATTCTTTTCGGTTTTCACGCACCTATTAGACGAGGACATTTTTCGATTTCTATTGGAGGCAAAACGGGTTGCTAAGCCTAGCGGGAAGATCGTCTTTTCCTTTCTCGATTTTGAGTGCGATAGGCATTGGCATATTTTCGAAGCGACTGTAGCCGATCAGAATCCGCTCCGAGTGATCAATAAATTCATCTCGCATGGAGCGATCCGACGTTGGGCACGTGCTCTCGACCTAAAGGTAGAGGTTATCTATGACGGTTCGGCACCGTGGGTTAATCTGGACGAACCATTCAACTATACGGATGGGCGGCGTGCTGAAGGAGTGGTTGAATTTGGGCAGTCAGTGGCTGTCTTAAGGAAATGCGGGCTAAACGAATAAACCTATTATGAGGGGATTCCGTGGTGATCTACCTTGATGCAGACTTAACGGTTAAGTTCCAGACTAAACGTTGCAACCTCTGTAGATGCTGCGTTCCTCGAAGCGTAGTTTGCAGCGAGTTCGATTGCAGATTCGAGAGACCTATCGGGGTGATTGTATTGTTGGTCCAAGAGCGTTGCGAAGAAGATGTCACCGCAACCTATCGGCGATAGGCATTCTACGATCGGGGGCTGAATTGCTTGGGGCTGGCCGCCAGCTTCGAATGTCCAGATTTTCGATTCTCCGTCGGTAACGATCCAAAGGGGGCAATCGTAGTTTTCGGTTACGCGTTTCATTAGATCGTCGGTCGGCGAAGCGCTCACGCTTTCGTCGAAAAGCGTTTCCAATTCTTGTCGATTGATTTTGGCGACATTAGGTTGTTGCCGAGCGAACCAGGGGAGGCTTGGACCGTAGGTATCGACTGCCAGGTTGACGTGTTTTTCTCGGTTGGGTAGCCAGTCGCGGAGAGGGTCCCAGTTCGAGCTTTCCCATTCTTGGAAAACGCCGCAGATTGCGAGAACGTAGGGTTCGCTTAGGCCTTTCAGGTAGTTCACGCAATCCTGTACGGATTCAGCGGATACGTGGCTGTCGATTCCTAGAATCGAGATTTCCTCGCTGCGAGGGGCACGGATAATCGCCCCAGATCGAGTGATGCATCCGGAAGAGAACGATTTGAAATGGCGTTTTCGCTCGGTCAACCATTGTTCGCAAATCGGGCCGAAGTCGCCTCCGGGAAAGCAGAGGGCAGTCGTTTCGGCTCCGAGGCGTTGAAGCATTTTCGAGACGTTGATTCCTTTGCCGCCGACTTGAAAGCGCTCTTCCGTTGCGCGACTAGTTTTACCTGCGCCCCAATCGGATACGTAGTAGGTGGTCTCGGCGACAATGTTGGCTGTGAGGGTAATGATTGGAGGCACAGTAGCTTTGTTTTGAGAGACTAACTTATTGGGACTGGGCAACGAGTGTATCGTTGCTGAGAGTGAAGGCTTCGATTCGCAGAGAGGCAGTGCCGATGGAAATCTTAAAATCGATTCGGAGAGGGATGCGTCGCTCGTCGGCTGAAACCCAAAGGGACATTTTACCGCCTTCGCGGAAGAGTTTGCTTTGAGGCAGGGCCAAAATGGGTTCCAGTTTAAAGGCGTCGAGTTTTCCAAATTTCGTTTGGATAGATTCGGTTTTCATCGTTTGCATTTCGATGAGATAGAATTTCCCTTTTGAGCTAATCAAAAAGGAATGACGGCTATCCTGGGCGAGGTTCCAGCCGCGGACTTGAAGGAGGGCGGATGCGTAGTCCAGTGGTACGGGATAGGGAAGGCTCTTGGTGGTATTTCGGTCGGGGCGTGTTTCGTCTACGAGGCTCATATTGCCAGCTTCGTAGTCGAAAGTGGTTTTGACGTCTGTTTCTCTCGAGCGACTGATTTCGGTGACGCGGCTATTGAGGATGCGTCCTTTTTGGGGTTGGAGAAGGGTTTGCCCTTCGAAGAGAATAGGAAAAAGCGCTTTTGCCAAACCCAGCGTTCGGACATTGGTTTTCACGAGGAGCAGGGCGTCGTCAGTTTCGGTCGCTTGGATGGAGATTGTGAGTCTGGCGGCTTTGCGCAGCAGGCCCCATTGACCTCGGAATTGGAATTTTTCTCCGGATTTGAATCCACTTGCGGTTTCAGCGGGGTCGGGAACGTCTCTTTCGGGCCAAACGATTTCTTGCGATTGAGTGGACCCGTCGTCGTCTCGTATTTCTGACAAATTGATTTTCGCTGCTACGGTTGGAGCGATGACAGCCCACAGTAGAATGAACGAGCAGCAGGCACGCCCATATTTTGGCGAGTGATTGAAGCGGGGGGTATTATGGGAAACAAGAGGCATCATTCGTGATAATCGACGAGCATTGGCGTGAATGGAGCCGAGAATCAAGCCTTGAAGGTTACTTGAAGGAGATCCAACCGGATTTCGAATCCGACAGCGGATTGTAAGGGGAGGTTTCTTTTTTGATTATCAAGCCTTGGTTGCCCCGCTTTTGCGAATCTTGTAGTTGACCGTGGATTTGATCGATTGAGTCGAGATGAGTGACAGGCGAAATACGAAGTTTCGGGTTCACTGAGAAGGAATATAGACGGCTTTTGCGTTCTGAAAGCGGTTGATCGACAAGGGTATCGCCATTGTTCCAGAGCAAGTCGTGAAGCCAGAGCAGCGTATCGGCTTCGTCGCTCAACAGAAGTTCCGCCGCGGGACGTTCGAGTCGTTCGCGCAGCTTCGAATAGGGTAGCGGGGCTTCTTTTTCCCAGGCGACGAGTGTTCCATCGGCGATAAAATCTTGGGGAATAAGCGTAGCGGCTTCGGTTATTTCGGGAAATTTGTGAGTGATGGAATTCCCTTGGGCGTCGTACATTTCGACACGTTCATCGAGTTTGTGGATTTGGCAGCGGAATCCGTCGTATAGGTCTTCGACCCAGAGCGGCGCTTCGAGAGTTGAGAGGTATTCAAGGTCGATCTGCCCTCGGCTGGAAGTGACTAATGAGAGGGGGAAGAAGAGCTGGATCGGGATGTATTCGAGCATGTTGTCCAGAGCTGCATTCGCTATGCGTTCGAGATCGGAGCAACGAAAATTGGCCTGTCGGACCGTATCTAAAGGACAATTGAATCGGAGGGCCAGGGCTTCTTCGATGATCGACTCGGTGACGTTTGTCTTTAAATCGCCTGCGATTAACCGGCTTAGATATTTGCCTTCGACGGGTGCGAGTTTTCGGTATTCGTCGGCGAGGACAGAGTGTTGGTATACCGGGTTGGGCCCTTTTTCTAAGAGAGCGAAAGTCGATCTGAAATGGCCTAAGGTCCGGCCGCCTGCTTGGGATTCGGATAGAAGGGAAGCGAGGGCGGTCTGTGGATCCGGGTTTTCCTGCTTACGATCCTTGAAGTCGGCTTCGCTGGAATCCGAGGCGAAGAGAATGGCTTGCTTGTTTAACTTTCCGTCTACTCGGATATTGCGTCGCGATGCTCTTGGAAAAATCTGACCGGCGAGGAAAAGGCTGGCGGTGGCGATCTCCGTTGCCGGGAGGCTTGAGAGGTACTGCGCGATGATTTCTGCCTGTTTGCTTCGGCTTTCAGTTTTCGAGAGAGCTTCGCAGGTGTTTGCAAAATGAAGAATGGCGTCGCCGCTAGGAGTTTTAGTGGAAGGGGAGTGAGTAGAAGGAGTGGTTTTCGGCTTCGGTCGAGTGACGGCAGGGATACCGAGACCCATTTGATTTTGACTTCCTAGGGCCCAGGCGGCTATTCCGCGATCATTGAGAGTTTCGGCGAATTCTTTGGCGAAGCCATGGGTTGTGTAGACGATTTTAGGAGAGACTTGTTCGACGAAGTCTTGAAGGTCCAGGAAATCGGCGTGGTCTGAAAGCGGAAACGATCGATCGGCCTGGTTTCGATATTGAGCGGATGGATCGATGGCCCAACCCGATATCATTGCTGTTTTCCGGTTCGGGATTTTGGATAACCAGTCCGAATTTGCTGCAAGAGGAGGGCTGATGATAACGCGGCCATGATGGCTCGGGAAATCGAATTCGGAATAGGAGGGGAAATCGAAACCGATTTTTTCGCACGCTTGGGTCATTTTGAAAACCTGCGGATGAACCATGATTTCGAGCTTGGCTCCAGAAAGCGCTTTCAGAATCTCCTGGGCTTTGCCGAGGCTGTAGCCGAAAAGAATAGGCGTTTCGCCGTTCTCGAGCGTGTCTCTACAAAAACTGATGATGTCTTGAATGACCTCGGAAGCTGGAGGGAACGTGTATCGAGGAATTCCGTACGTGGTTTCGATTACGAGCGTGTCGGCTTGAGGAACGACACAGGCTTCGGCAGCGAGGTTTGGACTGAGCTTGAAGTCGCCCGAATAGAGAAACGTTTTTCCTTCTCGCTCCAGCCAAAGCATCGCGGATCCAGGAATATGGCCAGCTGGGTAAAGGCGGGCATTGGTTCCTGGCTCGATCTCGAATGGTTCGTCAAAATCGAAGGTTTGCCAATCGCGTTGGCCTGGCATTCGAGCTTGAAGCAACTGAGCCGTGCCTTGAGAGCAGAGGATGGAAGCGTGCTTACCGAAGTGGTCAAAGTGAGCGTGGGAAATGAATGCCCTGGGAACGGGCTTTCGGGCATCGAGATGCCAGTCGATTTCCGGGAGATAGATCCCATTTCGCTTCTCGACTTTCCAAGTCATTGCGAGTCTCAAGATCCCTTTACGATCGAGGCTGATCCGTCCTGGACCGATGAATACAAGGGAGAGCAATGCTAGGCCGATTTGAAAATGGACGAGGAGGGAAAGATCGACTCCCTTGCTATGTTGTATCAGATTCGCGATAGCGAAACCCGTGATAATCGTCAATAGGAGCGCGATACTGCGGGTTAGGATGCCGAGAATGAGAAACAGTCCTCCAACCGATTGGATAACTGCGGATGCTGCTCCAAAAAACAGGTGAAACCCAGTGATGCCGATTAAGCCAACGGGGCCGCCAACTTTTTCATAGCTGTCAGTTCCGCTGACAAGCAGCGGAAAACCATGGAAGGCCATAAGCGCTCCCGTCCCTAGACGGAGATAGAGCACTCCTAAATAATCGAATTTACTTAAACCTGCGAGCGATAGCTTCATATTTGGGGAAGATCAATTGCCTGGAAACCTAAGCAAAGGATTTCGGGAAGCGCAATGGATTATCATGCAAAAGCGCGGCAATCTATTTAGAGCTCGGCAGCCAGCCTTTGGCCACGGCATCGCGGATTAGGCTATCGGTGTAAGTCCAAAGCGAAGCGCTGCCATCTTCGATTTTGCGATTGACGGCCCGTACTTGTTCGGCGGTGACTTCGTGCTCGCCCCAAGTTTTGCCTTCGGCGAGGTGATTGAGTATCATAGGGTGCAGGCGATCGACTGCTTTGGCGAATCGAGCTTCATCGGAGGCTTCGGTTTCGAAATCGATCCATAGATCGTGGAAGGCTTGGGATTGATCGCCTGGGAGTAGGCCAAAGAGGCGATCGGCCGCCTTGGCTTCGCGTTGGGCTTGGGTCTTTTTGGCTTCCTCGTCGTAAATGTAAGTGTCGCCTGCATCGATTTCGACAATGTCGTGAATGATGAGCATCTTGAGGACTTTGAGCGTATCGAGATCCTTGAAGTTCGAATGTTCGGCGAGCAGCAGAACCATCAGGCAAAGGTGCCATGAGTGCTCGGCGTCGTTTTCGCGACGCGATTGATCGCTGAGATAGGATTGACGAAAGACATGCTTCAGCTTGTCGGCTTCGGCGATGAAGCGCATTTGCTGCTGAAGGCGTTCCGAGATCGATTCCATAGCGTCTATTCTCTGTTGCGTGTGTCGAGAGTGATGGTCACTGGGCCGCCGTTGACGAGCGATACTTGCATGTTGGCGGCGAAGACACCGGTTTTGACCGGGCGATCTAGTACGGATTCGAGTCCTTTGGCAACACGGAGGTAGTAGGCGTTTCCTTTTTGAGGATCGGCAGCGTCGTTGAAGGAGGGGCGATTTCCCTTTTTGGTCGAGGCGATTAAAGTGAATTGGCTGACGACTAGGACTTCGCCTTCAATGGTGGAGAGGTCCGAATTCATGAGGCCGTTTTCGTCTTCGAAGACGCGCATGTTGGCGACCTTTCGCACCATCCATTCGATATCGGAATCGGTATCCTCTTTGTGGATTCCGAGGAGAACGAGGAATCCCTGTCCAATTGACGAGTGAACATTTCCGTCGATGCTCACAGTTGCGTTCCTGACGCGCTGGACGACCGCTTTCATTTTATTATAAAAAAGCCGCAACCCTGAGGTTGCGGCTGAAGGTTATTCGAAGTCAACTTCCGGTTCGACTTCAGCTTGGTAATCGACGCCGTCGACGCCGAACCCGAAGAGGCGAAGAAATTCTTCTTGGTAGCCGACGAAGTCCGTTAGCTCGTCAACTGTATCGGTTTCGACTTTCGGCCAAACTTCGGCGACAGCGTTTTGAATTGCCTCGCCCATTTCCCGGTCGTCCATGCGGATGAGTCCAAGTCCGTCCACCGGTACTTCGCCACCGTTATAGAGGCGATCCTTGAAGAGGCGGGCCATTTGCTCGATACAGCCTTCATGGCCGCCGAGCTCCTTCATTATTTTGAAGAGAATGGTGATGTAGAGATTAACGCCAGGGATTGCCGAGCTGGCTTGGGTGACAACGGCTTTGTTGACCGCTACGTGGGCTGCTCCGTCGATGGATCCGATCGTTTCGTTGATCGCAGCCTTGGCGCGTCGAAGATCGAGTTTGGCTCGACCGATCGTACCTTCCTTGTATACGGGCCAGGTGACCTTGGGTCCGATGTAGTCGTAAGCGACGGTTTTGCATCCGTCGGAGAGCAGGTCGGAATCTTTAAGAGCCTGTATCCAAAGTTCCCAGTCTTCGCCACCCATGACTTTCACGGTATTGCGAATGTCCTCGTCGGTAGCTGCGTCGAGTTCCGCCATCTGGATGGTTCTCTTATCCGTATCCAAATATTTGTTGGAATAATTCGAGCCGATTGGTTTGAGGGTGGACTTGTAGACTTCGCCCGTTTCCGGGTCGGTACGACGCGGAGCTGCGAGCGAGTAGATGACCAGGTCGACCTTACCCATATCAGCTTTGATGCGCTCGAGCGTTTGGTCTTTGATGTCTTTGGAGAAGGCGTCGCCGTTTATGCTACTGGCGTAGAGTCCAGCTGCCTTGGCTTGTTTTTCAAAGGCAACGGAGTTGTACCATCCAGGAGACGCTGTTCGTCCTCGTTCGGAGGGGCGTTCGAAAAATACGCCCAGCGTATTGGCTCCGGCTCCGAATGCCGCGGCTACTCTAGAGGAGAGGCCGTAGCCCGTCGACGCTCCGAGGATGAGCACGTTTATCGGGCCACCTTCGACGGGAGTTTGCTTTTTAACGTAGTCGATCTGCTCTTGGACATTCGCGGCGCAGCCGGTGGGATGCGCAGTGACGCAGACGAAACCTCTAACTTTGGGACGGATAATCATACTGTTTCAAAAAAATCGGGCGATTCCAATTAGCGCGAATCGCCATTGCACGTTTAAAGAAGGGTTTATTTGGGCGATTTTGGGAGATTATTCCAGGATAAACCTCAGTGGATCGCAATCAGCGCGGTCGAGGCAGCGTTCTGACCTAGGATGACGCTCTAGAATAATGCGAGTCCGATTAGGCCTAGCACAATGAGAAGAGTGACTATCGCAAGGACGGTTTTCTCCTGTTTGGTAGTTTTAAACAGCATAAGTATAGAGTGGATTAGCGCCGGGCAAGGCGCTAGAAATTGGATTTTATGGATATGCACACTTTTAAATCGATGCTCAAGCTTTTCGCAGGACTGTGGATGGCGCTTCCCGTCGCTATGGTGGGACAGGCTTTTCAGGAGGGTCCGGTCGATACGGATCAGGCGATCGCCGAATTAGTATCGGATGTTGCGGTGATTCGGCCAGGCCAAACTTTTGAAGTGGCTCTGAGGGTGAAGCTGGATCCGCATTGGCATGTTTATTGGAAGAATCCGGGCGATACGGGTTTGGCGCCGAAGATTGAATGGGAATTGCCAGACGGGTTCGTTGCGGGCGAGCTAGAGTTTCCCGTTCCAGAAAGGATCGTGACTCCTCCGGATTACGTTTCCTACGGTTACGAAGGGGAGGTCTTTTTTCTAACGCAAGTGACGGCGCCCGCGAATCTGGCTGTCGGGCAGACTTTGGCTTTAAATGCAAAGGCGAACTGGTTGGTATGTGAGAGCATGTGCATTCCGGGCAATGCGGACTTGTCGTTGAAATTGCCAGTCACGGAAACGGGAGAGAGCTTGGCTCCTTCGCCTTGGGCAGATGCGTTGGCGACTGCTCGGAAAGAGCTGCCGCGATTGCTGAAAACGGCGAGCGTGAATTTCGAAGTTCTCGAGAAGACCGTAACGGCGAGCATCGATTGGGCTGGTTTCGAGGGAATCGAAACCGATGAGCTATATTTTTACGTGGAAGCGGAGGGGTTGGTGAATTCAGCCGCAAAGCAGAATTTCGTTTTGAGTGGTTCTTCGCTGATTGTTTCGATGGAGAAATCGGAGTGGTTCGAGGGGGAGGTTGATCAGCTTAAAGGGATACTCGTGAACGCTTCTGGTTTTGCCGCTGCGGGGGGAGTTCAAGCGGTGGCGTTGGATTCGGCTTCGATCCCGAAGAGCGGAGATCCAACGCTCGCGGTTGGCGCCGCTGGGTCGAGTCTGACATTTTTGAAGGCTCTGGTGTTCGCGTTTTTGGGGGGGATTATTTTGAATTTGATGCCCTGCGTATTTCCAGTGCTTTCGATTAAAATATTGGGATTCGTTAAACAATCGGGCGATGACGAGAAAAAGATTTTCGCTCACGGCTTGGCGTTTGCAGGCGGGGTTCTGGTTTCTTTTTGGGCTTTGGCGGGTGCGTTGATCGCTTTGCGAGCAGGAGGGGAAAGTCTCGGGTGGGGCTTTCAGTTGCAGTCGCCGTATTTTGTTGGGGCTTTACTGCTCGTGATGTTTTTGTTCGGCCTGAGTTTGATGGGCGTTTTCGAATTCGGAACTTCTGCGATTAGCTTGGCGGGCAAGGTGAAAGGGGAAGGCTTTATCAGTTCTTTTTCGTCCGGGATATTGGCAACGGCGGTCGCAACGCCCTGCACGGGGCCGTTCATGGGCCCGGCTCTGGGTTTCGCTTTGACGCTTTCAGCTTTTCAGTCGTTGACCGTGTTCACTTTCCTCGCGCTAGGAATGGCGGCGCCTTATCTGATTCTTTCATCGTTTCCGAAGTTGATCGAGCGTTTGCCTAGACCAGGTGCGTGGATGGAGACGTTTAAGCAAGTGATGTCTTTTCCGATGTTCGCGACTTGTATTTGGCTAATTTGGCTGATGGGTGCACATGTGGGTGTCGACGGGTTGGTTGAGGTCTTGGGCGGCCTGTTGATCGTTTCGATTGGCGCCTGGGTTTACGGACGCTGGGCCACGCCGATCAAGAGTGTCGGGACGCGTCGGATGGCTACGTTTATCGCTTTGGTTATCGCGAGTTCTGGCGTGTGGATGCTTATGCCGAGCGAAGAAGCGACTTCGGCGGTCGCATCCGAAGGCAGTGGCGGTCCGGATAAATATGGGTTGACCTGGAAAGCGTTTTCTCCGGAAGTCGTAGCAGCGGCTCGAGCAGAAGGGAAGCCGGTCTTTATTGATTTTACAGCTAAGTGGTGCCTGACATGTAAGGCGAACAAGGCAGTGATTTTTGCTTCGGATGAAGTGAAACGGCGGTTTGACGAGCTTGGCGTAGTGATGGTTCGAGGCGACTGGACCAAACGCAATCCTGTCATTACGGAAGCTCTGGAATCGTTCGGACGATCAGGCGTGCCACTTTACGTTTTGTACGATGGCGAACCTTCATCTTCGCCGCAATTGTTACCAGAGCTGCTTAATCCTGGTATTGTCTTGGATGCGTTAGATAAAATCGTGCCGAGCGGAAGCGGTTCAGCCGCTTCGCGATAACGGATAGCGCTAATTATACTGTCGCCTGAGATTGCTTGGCAGGATGCCGAGTTCTTCGCGGTATTTGGCGACGGTGCGGCGGGCGATTTTTATATCGCGCTTTTTTAATTGAGCAACGATTCCTTGGTCGCTCAAAGGTTTAGCGGTGTTTTCAACGGACACGAGCTGTTGGATCATGTCTTTGACGCTCGTGTTGGAAATAGATTCTCCGCCGCCGCCTTGGTAGCCGGGCGTGAAGAAAAACTTCATATCGAAGATGCCGTGCGGCGTTTGGATGTATTTGTTGGCGATGGCACGACTCACTGTCGTCTCGTGCACTCCGACGACATCGGCGACTTGAGTCATAGTGCAGGGCCGCAGCTTGGCGACACCTTCTTCGAGGAAATCGGTTTGGATCTTTACGATCTCGTTGGCGATGCGTTCGATTGTTTGCTGGCGTTGCTCGATGGAGCTGATGAGAAATTTGCCGGAGCGCATTTTCTCTTGAATGTATTCCTTCTCTTTTCGCGATAGCTGACCTTTAGCGAGCATCTCTTTATAAGAGGCGCTGATTCGCAGGCGCGGGATGTAATCGCTGTTGAGGGTGACCTTCCATTTGTCTTCGTCGTATTCGACTACGACGTCGGGTAGAACGGAGCGGTTTGTGTCTTCAGCGAATCGGCGTCCGGGCGCAGGGTCGAGTTGGGAAATTTCTTCGATTGCGGCTTGTGTGTCTTCAAGAGTGATGCCCATTTTTCGCGCAATGTCGGGAATGCGTCGTCGGGCAAGCAGCTTGAAGTGCTTTTCGACTATTTCGTAGGCATCGGAATTCTTGAGGCCTTGCTGTTCGAGCTGCGTGGTGAGGCAATCCTGAATGTCAAATGCTCCAATACCCGCTGGATCGAAGGCTTTGAGTGTGGTGTGCGCTGCCTGCATCTCGCCTAGCGAGAGTCCGGAGACGAGGGCGAGGTCGGATAACGGAGTGCTGAGGAAGCCGCTATTGTCTAGGCTGCCGACTAAGTACTCGATAGCGGTCCGTTGCGACTCGGACATGTCTGACATAGAGGCTTGGGAAAGGAGATGTTCTTGAAGAGAGGCTTCGGTCGTGAGGGAGTTGAAAAAGTGCTCCCGCTTTTCGGCGTCTTCGCTTGTGTACGCCTGCGCTCCGCCGGCTTCCGAGAAATGGTCGCTCCAATCTTGATCGAGTTTGTTTAGAATCTCGAACGTTTCATCGAAACGAAGTTCTTCGTTTTCAGAGGCATTGGAATCGGCGGGAGTTTCTGATTCCGAATCGTTTGGAGCAGGTTCGTCGAGGCTCATGCCTTCCATTGGCAATTCCTCGATCGACGGATTGGTTTGAAGCTCTTCTTGGATGGTCGTGCGAAGATCCTGAGCGGCAACTTGAAGGATTTTGAGAGAATGGCGAAGCTGCGGGGCAAGGACTTGAGACTGGGTCTGCTTTTGTCTCAGCTCTTGGTTAAATCCTTGTGCGGCCATTATGTGGGAATCCTAGTCAGTTCTCGATCCGAATTGTTATATGATGGGATTGAAGGAGGAAAAATCGAGCATTGCAAGTCGCTTGAATCCAATTAGCGCGATTTATGCTGTATCGACTTATGAAGCACAGTCTTGAGCTTCCAATCTCTTGACATGGGAAGTTAATTGCAGCATTGACAGTGGAATGATAACGCTCACTGAAAACGCGGCGATTAAGGTGAAAAACCTTCAAGAGGAGAATGGCGATGACGGGAAACTGCTTCGCATCTTCGTCGAATCCGGAGGGTGTTCAGGATTCCAGTACGGAATGTCTTTTGATCAAAAGAAGGATGGAGATAAAGCTCTAGAGAGCGCTGGCGTCTCGTTTTTGATGGATGACGCTAGCATAGCTTACATGGAAGGCAGCGAGATTGATTTCGATGATGGCCTCCAAGGCAAAGGATTCGAAATAAAGAACCCGAATGCCGAGAGCACCTGCGGCTGCGGGAAATCGTTTAACTAGACTTAATAAGTTTGTTGGCTCGGCAAACGCCGAATACTCCATGTTTAACCTTTAAAATTACAACGTTGTGATTTTAAAGGTCTAGGCTTTGCCGATGTGCAAGGCGACGCTTCCGAGGGCCATGGGGATTGCGATGATGTCGCGAAAGCCGGCGGTTTCGAGTTCTTGGGTAATGCCGGCACGATCGGGGAAGGATTCGATTGAGTCGCTCAAGTATTGGTAGGCCGCGAAGTCTCCGGTTACTATGCTGGCGAGAGCGGGGAGCATGTACTTCAGGTAAAAGTAATAGAAGGGTCGATAAAGCGGGTGTGGCTGGGAAAATTCGAGAATGAAGAGGTGGCCTGATTCGGCCTTGAGGACGCGCTTCATTTCGAGCAATCCTTTGTGGCGGTCTTCAAGATTTCGATAGCCGAATGAAATGGTGATGGCGTCGGCTTCTTCGCTTTCGAGCGGAAGATCGAGGATGTCGCCAATTCCGAATTGGATATCGTCGCGGCCTAGAGCGATTTGCTTGCGATTTGCCTCGTCGACCATCGGGGCGCAAAAATCGAGTCCTTGAATGGAGGTTTCTTTGGGAAGGCCCTCTCGAAGAGCGAAGGCGACATCGCCACTTCCGGTTGCTAGGTCGATTACTGTTTTCGGAGAGCGGTAGTCGACTTCGTCGACGAGGCGATTGCGCCACATTCGGTCGATGCCGAAGCTCAGCATGCGATTGGCAAGGTCGTATCGCGATGCAATACGGGCGAACATGGAGTTAACTTTAGAGGCGTCAGGCATGTCGGTTTGCCCACGAATCACACGTATCTACACGAATGATCTGGTTTAGGGCCAAAGCGTTTTCTCGGTATATTCGGGTGATTCGCGGATGAGGTTTTTCAGATTATCCGCTAGTAGACTCCTCATTGGCTCGGTAGCTTTTGACTACCCAGTCGGAGAGTTCTTTTTCCGCGTTCTTGACGACGGATTCAGTGATAGGGAAGACTTTTTGTCCGGTGTTTCGCGAAATAAGCGTAAGGCCGTGATGGAAGTCGCGGAATTTTTTTTCGCAGAGGGCGCGGATCGTTTTGTCTAAATCGAGGCTTTCCTCGACGAGAGCGATTGCCGCGTCTTCGTCGAAGTCAAGGGTGAAGCCGTATTGAGCCTCGAATCGCTGAGCGTAGGTGGTGACTTCTTTTAATAGGACTGAGCGTTGCTCCGAAATATTTTCGCGGAGCAATTGCTTGAGATCTCTGGCCGGGTCGTCGACGGTGCTTTCTTTGACTTCGAATCGCTTGATTCCGGTAGAAGGCAGTTCGAATTTGAAATCGCGGAATACGCGTTCGAGGATCGTCATAAGACCACGAGCGCCGGTTTTCTCTTTGTGCGCTTTTTCTGAAATGCTTTGTAGGGCCCCTTTGGTTACATCTAGCTTTATGTTGTATCCATCGAAGTCGGCAAGGTATTGGGCGAGGATGCTGCCTTCTGAGGAGGTGAGGATTTGAAGAAGGTCGTCGGGGAGTAGGTGCATGCAGGCTACTCGAACGGGTAAGCGGCCGATGAATTCAGGTTCGTATCCGTATTTGATGAAGTCTCGCGTTTCGACTTTGCTCAGGAATTCGTCACTGTCTTCGTCGTTATTCGAACGTGGAGCCCCGAATCCTAGCGATGAGGTGGTCAGGCGTTTCTTGACAGATTCGCCCAGTTTGTCGAATGCGCCGCTCACGATAAAGAGGATGTGACGCGTATTGAGCGTTTTCTTACGAGATTTTCCGGATTGTTGTAGATCCATCATCGCTTGCATTTGGCCAAGGAGGTCGGTTTGGCTTTGGAGGTTGACGTCGGTTTCCTCCATTAGCTTGAGGAGGTTTATTTGTACGCCTCTTCCGGATACGTCTCGTCCGCCTTCTGTTTTATTGGCAATTTTGTCGATTTCATCGATGTAGATAATTCCGTATTGGGCCAGGTCTTCATCGCCATTGGCATTTTTGACGAGATCGCGAACGAGGTCGTCGACGTCGCCGCCGACGTAGCCGGTTTCGGAAAACTTGGTAGCATCGGCTTTTACGAATGGCACTCCAATCAGTTTCGCGACGTTGCGCATCAAGTAGGTTTTTCCAACGCCTGTCGGTCCGAGCAGGATGATATTCTGCTTGGCGTAGTCGCGATCTTTGATTTCCGGATTCTCAAGGCAGCGGCGGACGTGGTTATAGTGGTCGCAGATGGCGACGGAAATCACCTTCTTGGCTTCTTGTTGCTGGATGACGAAACGGTCTAGATAGTCGCGAATTTCTTTCGGCTTGAGGTTGAACCCTTGGATGCGTCTAAGTATTTCTGCACGCTCTTCATCGTCTTCGTTGGGATTTTCTGGCTGGGAAGATTCGGTTTTTGCGGTTGCTCCGCTCGGTTGATTTGGACCGCTGCCCATAGGGAAAAAGGCGTTTCCGTGCTTAAAAACCTGATCCAGGTTTTTCTTTATCTCCTCCATGGGGTCTTTAGGGTCCTTCTCTTGACTCATAATCGTGGGAAATTGCATGGCTTTGAGGTTGACGCAACCTAAAGTGTGAAAGTAAGTTAGGTGTGAATCTATACCAATAACATCCCTACTAGCTCCCCTCATGTCCAATAATCTCACCAAGCGCGACATCGTCCTAAAGATATTCGAAAAGACGAAAGACATTCCCCAGAGCAAAATCCAAGAGACGGTGCAGATGACTCTCGATATCGTGTTGGACGCATTGGCGGAAGGCAGAAACGTAGAGTTACGCAATTTTGGCGTATTCGAAGTGCAGAAGCGGAAGGCGCGCGTCGGCCGCAACCCGAACCGTCCAGAGACTGACGTAGTGATTCCGACCCGAGCGGTGGTCAAGTTCAAGGCGGGTAAAGTGCTGAAGGCGAAGATCAAGGATATCAACCTGGAAACTCTTTAAGAGCGTTCGAATCCTTGACACACGGAACAGGCGGCATATGTCGCCTTTTTTGTTAGCGAAACACGATGTCGAATTTCAAATCACTGCCTGGCTTCCGCGAATTCTATCCAGAGGATTTTGCGGAGCGCCGCTTCCTCTTTCAAGTATGGCGCCAAGTTGCCCGTCGTTTTAGCTTTCAGGAGTTCGATGGCCCGGTTCTCGAGTCCCTAGAATTGTTCAAGGCGAAGTCTGGCGATGAGATAGAATCCCAGCTTTTTTGCTTCGAGGATAAGGGAGATCGCGAGGTATCGCTGCGTCCGGAGCTGACCCCGACCTTGGCTCGCATGGTAGCTGCTCGGGCGAATTCTTTGAAGCGTCCAATTAAATGGTTCAGTATTGGCGACAATTTTCGCTATGAGCGGACGCAAAAAGGGCGTTTACGGTGCTTTACTCAGCTTAATGCGGATATTTTGGGCGAGGCGGGTCCGGCGGCAGAGCTCGAGCTGATTTCGTTGCTTATTCAGCTAATCCAGGGATTTGGGTTGGGGCAGGATGATTTTTTCATTCGATTGAGCGACCGGAATTTGTGGATGCTTTATTTGGAGGCTCAGGGTTTTCAAGAAGAAGCACCGAAAATATTGGAGATTGTAGACAAGTGGGAACGCATGCCGGAGGAGGTTGCTCGCGAGAAACTCTCGGCAATCGCTGGCGAGCGAGGCGAGGGTTTACAGGCTTCGATTACAGCGTTTTTAAAAGTGGGTAATTTGGCCGAGCTCTCGGCTGCTTTTGAAGCAGTGTCGAGTGGAGCGGATGTCGGCGAGGCGCTACAGGCGCGAGTCGACGATTGGTCGACTTTGCTGGATGGCTTCGAATCGATGGGGTTGGCGGGTTTTGTGGAAATGGATCTGAGTATCGTTCGTGGACTGGCGTATTATACGGGTTTCGTTTTCGAGGCTTTCGATCGAGCTAAGTCAAACCGAGCGATCGCGGGCGGTGGGCGCTACAATAATCTTATTAAGAAGATGGGTGGTCCGGATATGCCGGCGGTCGGATTCGGGATGGGCGATGTTGTTTTGGCGGATATTTTGAAGGAGCGGGGCATCATGCCGAAGTTCGTCGATACGGTTGATGCGTATATGGTTATCGGCGGAGAAGCAGAGCGAGCAGTTGCTTTGGCGGATGCGAATGCTCTGCGCCAGTCGGGGTTTTCGGTGGATTATCCATTTAAGAACTCTGGCTTCGGTAAGCAGTTCAAGGCGGCCAGCGCGTCTGGGGCGCGGGTGGCGTTGATTTACGGATCGGAAGAATTAGAGAAGGGCGTGGTAAAACTACGCGATTTGAACGATCGGAGCGAAGAGGACGTGCCACGTGAGCGGTTGATGTTGGCTCTGCGCGATCGATTGAGCTAGGCGTCTCGAGATGCAAAGAGATCGAACCAAGGTATTGAATCCGTTCAATGGGGCTTTGGCCTTGGTCGTCGGTTGCGTCATTTTCTTCGTTGTATTCGGGCGGCAAGCGGCCGAGCGGATGCTTTTCCAGCCGCCGGTGATGAGCTACGAACTTGACGAGTCGTTTTTGACAGTCGAGGTGTCGGACGGAGTTTCTGTGAATGTTTTTTGGGCCGAGGGCTCGGGGGATGGGTGGACGATTTTCTATTTCTATGGAAGCGACGAGGATATTGGTTTGGCGATGCCTCGGCTGCGTTCTTACCAGCTGAGAGGCTTCAATGTCGTTTGTTTCGATTATCGCGGTTACGGCCATACGGCCGGAAAACCATCGGAGCCGGTTTTGTATGAAGATGCGGAAGCGGTTTATGCTTATGTTTTAGAAGAGAAGGGAATTCCGGAATCAAAGATAGCGCTCCATGGCCGTTCGCTCGGGGCGGGCGTGGCAATTGAACTGGCGGTGCGCCGCTCTCCGGCTCGGTTAATTGTCGAATCGACTTTTCGAAGCGCTTATAAGGCGGTCTTGCCGTTGAATTGGGTGCCGGGCGATTCGTTCGAGAATGAGAAGAAGGCCGAAATGACGACTTGCCCTGTCCTGTTGATACATGGAGATGAGGATGAATTATTCGATGTGGGGAATAGTTTGGTTTTGCGGGAAGCGTTCGGGGCGGATAGGGCTCTGCTCTACCGGGTTGCCGGGGCGGGTCACCGCAATGTGGCCGAGTTGGGCGGGATTGCCTATTGGAGAACGGTTGAGCGATTCATTCGCGAGCCGAAAAAGCGTGGGTTGGACTGATTTTTCCGAGGGTGGTCGATGTCGCCATTCGCTATTGCTTTTTATGTGGCATCACCTTTTATGAGGCCTCTTTTTTTCAGATGAAGATCCTAGTAGCCGACAAAATATCTTCCACAGGAGTAGACTTTCTCAAAAGCCAAGATGGCTTTGAGGTAATCGAAATCTTTGACCTGCCCAAAGCCGAGCGGGCAGCAAAGCTCATGGAATACGCTCCCGAGGTTTCGGGGATCATCGTTCGAAGCGATTCTCAGATCACTAGGGAAGTGCTTGAGAACGCGCCGAAGTTGAAGGCAGTTGGCCGTGCAGGCGTTGGTGTGGATAACATCGATATTCCTGCGGCGACCGATCATGGCGTTGTTGTGATGAACACGCCGGGCGGCAATACGATCGCTACTGCTGAACTGACTTTCACGCATATGCTCTGCGGAGCTCGTCCAGTTCCTCAAGCGGCTGCTTCGATGGCAGCGGGACGCTGGGATCGCAAAGTATTGGGCGGCAGTGAGTTGCTGAATAAGACTCTCGGCGTTTGTGGCATGGGTCGCATCGGCGCGGAAGTGGCGAAGCGCGCGAAAGCCTTTGGAATGTCGGTTATCGCTTATGATCCGTTTTTGACGGAAGCGCGTGCGGAAGCGATGGGCATCAAGCAAATCGAGCTCGAGGAGCTTTTCAAACTTTCGGATTACATCACTGTCCACATGCCTTTAACCGATCAGACGAAGTACATGATCGACGAGGCAGCTTTCGCTAAAATGAAAGATGGCGTTCGCATCTTCAATTGCGCTCGTGGCGGCATTATTAAGGAATCGGCGTTGCTGGAAGCTTTGAATAATGGAAAAGTGGCTGCTGCTGGATTGGATGTATACGAGTCCGAGCCGCCGGCGAATGATCACCCGCTACGCAGTCACCCGAAGGTTAATTTGACGCCGCATTTGGGCGCGTCGACTCAGGAAGCTCAAGAAAGCGTTGGAATCGAAATCGCGGAAGCGATTGCCGATGCGGTTCGCGATGGCGAGATCCGCAACGCGATCAACATGCCGGCCTTGGATGCGACGACTCTCGAGAAGGTGGGTCCTTACTTGGATCTTTGTTCGAAGTTGGGTACTTTTGTACAGCAACTCGCCTTGGATAAGATCGAGAGCGTAAAGATTTCATACTTGGGAAAAATCGTCGACCTCGACGCAAGCTCGCTCACTCGGGGAGTCTTAAAGGGATTTCTTCAAAATATTTCTGGAAGCAATGTGAACTTCGTCAACGCGATGGTGTTGATCGAGCGTTTGGGAATTGGCGTTGAAGTGTCCAAGTCGAATGAGAAAATCGACTACACGGAACTAATTCGCGTGGAAGCCAAATGCAGTAATGGCGAATCCGTATCAGCTGAAGGAACTTTGATGGGTAAGGGCAACTCGCCGCGCATTGTAAGCATCAATGGACGCGAAGTTGAAGTAGACCCTTGCGGTTATCTACTAATAATCGCCAATAGCGACGAAACCGGAATCGTAGGCCTCTTGGGCACGATTATCGGCAAGTTTGGCGTGAACATCGCATCGATGTCCTTGAGCCGAAACGAAGTGGGCGGCATTGCTTTGAATGTCGCTGGGCTGGATAGCGCTTTGAACGATGACGCGATGAAGGAAATCCTGTCGGTGAACGCGATCACTCAGGCTAAGTTAGTGCACTTGGAGTGCTGATCTGAATACGAATGTCTCTTGACGTCATAGCGGCATCGCTTTCGGCCGGATTGGGTTACCTTATTGGTTCTCTTTCATTCGGGTACTGGATCGCGAAGGCTAATGGAGTCGACATATTTTCTGTTGGCAGCAAAAGCCCAGGAGCGACTAATGTAAAACGGTCGGTGGGTAAGGCCGCGGGAAATTGGGTGTTCGCTTTCGATTTTCTGAAAGGCTTGGCGGCGACGGGTTGGCCAATTGTTGTGTATTCGAATACTGGTGATTCGGATGCGTATGGATTGATTGGTCTTTTTGCTGCGGTGATTGGGCATTCGTTTTCGCTCTTCACTGGATTTCGTGGAGGCAAGGGAGTTGCTGCTATGCTGGGAGGTGTCGTGGCTTTGATGCCGATCGCGGCATTTATTGGAATGGGGGTGTGGCTTGTTGCGTTTTATTCGACCCGTTACGTGTCGGTTGCCTCGATTGCGATGGCGATCAGCTTGCCGGTATCGAATTATTTTTTGGATACTAGTAGCGCTCTGCAATGGGTTTCCGTTGCGTTGGCGCTGGTAGTGGTTTTGAGACACAAATCTAATATTAGTCGCCTGATAAAGGGCGAAGAAAATCGTTTTGAAAAGAAGCAGAACCTTTCGGGGAATAACGAATGAGCGAACGAATGATAAAGGTTGGCCTTTGCGGATTTGGAGTCGTAGGGCAGGGAGTTTTCGATCATCTGGATAGGAAGCGTGCTGTGCTAAGCGAGCAGCTAGGCGCAGAGATTACCGTATCTAGAATTGCGGTACGGAATATTGGGAAAGCGCGTGATATCGCGGTAGACGCTTCAATCGTGACGGATGATCCTCTCGCTGTAGCGATGGATCCGGAAATCGAAGTGATTTGCGAACTGATGGGCGGAACGGGCATTGCTCGTGAGGTAGTCCTTGCCGCTTTGCGGGCGGGAAAAATCGTAATAACCGCCAACAAGGCGCTGCTATGCGATTTCGGCGAAGAATTGCTTTCGGTCGCCCGCGAGCATGGAGGTCATTTGCTTTTCGAAGCGAGCGTCGCTGGTGGGATCCCGGTTATTAAAGCGATTAGAGAAGGTCTGGTGATCAACGATTTTTCGAGTATTTATGGGATTCTGAATGGGACATGTAATTACATCCTGACCCGTATGACGAACGAGGGATTAAGCTATCCCGAGATTTTGGTGGAAGCGAAGGCTCTGGGATACGCGGAAGCGGACGAGTCTTTGGATGTCGACGGAATAGATGCGGCGCATAAAGCGGTTGTTTTGGCTTACCTAGCTCATGGTAAGTGGGTTGATTTCAAGGACGTTCGTTTGCAGGGAATTACTGAAGTTTCGCAGGAAGATATTCAGTTCGCGAAAGACAATGGCTACGCGATCAAGCTCATTGCTGTTATCGATCGCGCTGCTGAAGAAGGAGCGTTACGCGTATCCGTATTGCCGACACTGGTATCGACTCAATGTTCTTTGGGTCGAGTCGATGGCGTGTTCAATGCGATTTCGGTCCATGGCGACGTGGTTGGAGAAACCGTTTATATTGGTCCAGGCGCGGGCCGGGATGCTACAGCAAGCGCGGTTATTTCCGATGTCGTTGATGCGGTTAAGCTTTTGATATTCGGCGGACCGGAAGGTCGTTTTCCATTTTTGGACCCGGCACCTCGTAATGGCTCTTTAATTACGTTAGCGAAAGCCGAGGATATTGAATCTCGATACTACGTTCGTTTGATCGTTTTGGATCAACCTGGTGTAATGGCGCAGATCGCTTCGATTCTCGCCTCGCATGAAGTTAGCTTAGCGAGTGTCTCTCAGAAAGAAGTTGGCGAAGACGCGGAGCGCGTTTCGCTGATCATTACGACGCATGTAACCACCGAAAGTTCGATCGTAAGCGCGGTTGCAAGTTTGGCGAATTTAGAGAGTGTGGAAGAGAAGCCGTTTTACATGCCGATCGGCAACTTTGCTTGATAAGGAGATATCGATTGAGATGGCGCGTATCGTAAAAAAGTTTGGTGGTACATCCGTAGGCGATGTGGATCGTATCCAAAATGTGGCTCGGGTTATTAAGGCCGAGTATGACAAGGGCAATGAAGTCGTGGTGGTCGTTTCGGCTCGTTCGGGCGTAACGAATCAACTCGTCGCGCGCGCGAAGGCGATTAATCCAAATCCCGCTGACCGGGAAATGGACATGCTGCTTGTTGCAGGCGAACAGGAGACAATCGCGTTGACTGCGATGGCGTTGCACGCGGTAGGCGTCAATGCGGTTTCGATGACTGGAGCGATGGCGGGTATCAAGACGGACGCGGACCATACGCGGGCTCGAATCGTGAGCATGGAGTGTCAGCAACTGATCGAGCACCTTGAGAATAAGCGCGTGGTAATCGTAGCGGGCTTTCAGGGGGCGAATGAGTTGGGACAGATTACGACTCTCGGTCGTGGTGGATCTGATTTATCGGCCATTGCGCTTGCGAAGGGAGTAAACGCAGATCTCTGTCAGATTTATACGGACGTCGATGGCGTTTACACGGCAGACCCGCGTATTGTGCCAAAGGCTCGCAAGATTCAGGAAATCAGTTACGAAGAGATGCTCGAACTCGCTAGTTTGGGTACGAAAGTGATGCAGGCGCGTTCGGTGGAGTTTTCCAATAAGTACAATGTCCCATTTGAAGTCAGATCCAGTTTTAACAACAACCCAGGCACGATCGTGAAAGAGGAAGTCAGTTCAATGGAAGATGTCGTGGTGCGCGGCATCGCTCTCGATAAGAACCAAGCAAAGGTGATTATCACTAACATTCCCGACAAGCCCGGTTCGGCGGCGAAAGTGTTCCAGGGCATTTCCGAGGCGAACGTGGTTGTGGATATGATCGTACAAAATATCGGTCGCAATGGCGTGGCGAATATGACGTTCACCGTGCCTCAGGATGATATGGCTCGCGCTCGCGCTGCGGTAGAAGCGATTCTTGCAGAATTGGGTGGCGGCAAAGTGACGCTTATTGGGGACGTAGCCAAATTGTCTGTAGTGGGCATCGGAATGCGTAGCCATTCGGGTGTGGCTGGTCAGCTCTTTGCTGCGTTGAGTGATGCGAAGACGAATATACAATTGATTAGTACATCTGAGATTAAGATCTCGGTGGTTATCGCAGAAGACGAAGCCGACGAAGCGACGCGCGTGGTGCACACCGCCTTCGGCTTGGATAAAGTCGATTGATTCCTACGTTCTATGAAATTCGTAAGCACGCGGGGTCAGACGGAACCACACTCGTTTTTAGAAGCGGTGAAGGTTGGGTTGGCTCCAGATGGGGGGCTTTTCGTTCCGGAATCGCTTCCTGATCTTTCGGGCGAGTTGCGGTCTTGGGCAGGAAAGAGCTACCCTGAATTGTGCGCAGCATTTTTTCGTCATTTCGCTACGGATATACCGGAGAGTGAATTGAAGGAGCTGATCGTTGATGCGTATTCGCGTTTCGATCACAAGGAATACGCTCCATTAGTAAAGCTGGACGCGAAGATCGACGTCTTGGAATTGTTTCATGGTCCGACGCTAGCGTTCAAGGATTTTGCTTTGCAGTTGCTCGGTAAATTCTACGAGCGACAAGTGGCTCTTTCTGGAGAGTCGATCAATGTGCTTGGCGCAACTTCAGGCGATACGGGCGCAGCTGCTATAAGCGGATTGCTTGGAAAGCCCGGAGTAAATATTTTCATTCTGTACCCAGATGGTCGGGTTTCGCCTCTTCAAGAGCGACAAATGACCTGTACGGAAGCGTCGAATGTGTATCCGCTTTGCGTAACGGGAAGTTTTGACGATGCTCAAGCGGCTCTGAAGGAAGTGTTCGGCGATAAGGCGTATAGCCAATCCGTTAGGCTTTCTGCAGTGAACTCGATCAACCTAGCCCGAATTCTCGCTCAGTGCGTTTATTACATCTACGCATGGCTACAGTTGCCAGAAGCGATACGAGAGAAAACGACCTTTGTCGTCCCAACGGGCAATTTCGGAAACGTGCTGGCCGGTTGGATGGCTTCGCAAATGGGAATGAACGTTGCAGGCTTTCGAGTGGCGACGAATCAGAACGATATTCTCGATCGTTTCTTTTCGTCGGGAAACTATTCCGTAGGAGATGTCGAACCAAGCCTTGCGCCGTCGATGGATATTCAAATAGCGTCGAATTTCGAACGCTTCCTTTATTATACGACAGGTGAAGATGCGGCTAAGACGCGCGAGACGATGAGCGAGATCAAAGAGCGAAAAGCTTTTTCTTGCGAGGATACTGAAGTTTTACATTCAATGAGTAGTTCGCGTATGGGCGATGCTGAAATTCGAGAAACGATCTCAAGCGTGTATGAACGATTTGGTTACGTTGTAGATCCGCATACGGCTTGTGGTTTTAAGGATTTGGATACGCTGGAGCATTGCGTTATTCTTTCAACAGCGCATCCTGCGAAATTCCCCAACGTAGTAGAGGAAACGCTCGGTCAAACATCAACGCACCCTTCTTTGGATGCTTTGAAAATGCACGACATCATTAAATTCCCCCTCCCCTCCGAGGCGAATTCCATAAAGGAATTCATCGCTTCGAAGCAGTAGATCAATCAAGAGTGATATAGTTATGAGCAAGGCAAAGATTTTCGTTTACGATACGACTTTGAGAGATGGCACGCAGGGCGAGGGCGTTTCATTTTCAGTTACGGACAAATTGCGAATTGCCGAGAAATTCGATCAATTTGGAATCGACTATATCGAAGGTGGTTGGCCTGGCTCGAACCCACGCGATATGGCTTTTTTCGAAGAAGCGAAGTCTTTGAATTTGAAGCACGCGAAGATTGCGGCGTTCGGTTCGACTCGCCGAGCGAATTTGAGAGCGAGCGAGGATCCTCAGCTTCAAACGCTTTTGGATGCAGAAACGCCGGTTGTCACTATTTTCGGAAAGACCTGGCTCTTGCATGTAACGGAAGTGCTGCGAGTGGAGCCCGAGGAGAACCTTCGCATGATCGAGGATTCCGTCCGCTTCTTGAAGGGAAACGGTCGTGAAGTTATCTACGATGCGGAACATTTCTACGATGGATATGTGGATAGTCCGGAGTACGCTTTGAAAACGCTCGACGCGGCAGTTGCCGGCGGGGCTGATTGCTTGGCTCTTTGCGATACGAACGGCGGCATGATGGTCGCCCAATTGGCGGAGATTACGAAAGCCATCGTGGACCGGTTTCCGGAAACCCAGGTTGGCGTGCATTGCCATAATGATGCAGGGGTTGGTGTGGCTGCTGCGCTCGCAGGCATCGAAGCGGGCGCTACGCATGTGCAAGGTACATTTAATGGATACGGCGAACGTGTTGGTAATGCGAATTTAACTACGATAATCCCTAATTTGGGATTGAAGCTTGGACACGAGATGAATTGTGGAGAGAATATGTCGAGCCTGCGCGAGCTTTCGACCTTTGTCGCAGACCTGGCGAATTTGCCTCATGATAAGAAAGCTCCGTTCGTTGGGCTATCAGCCTTCACTCACAAAGGCGGCGCCCATGCGGATGCGACTAAGAAGGTGAGCTATAGTTACGAGCATATCGACCCGACGAAAATAGGGAATAAGCAGCGGATTCTTATATCCGATATGGCGGGACGCAGTAGCTTGTTGATGAAGGCGCAGGAACTTGGTTTCGAAATTGACCGTGATTCACCGGAAACGAAGGAAATTATCGCCAAGTTGAAGGAGCTCGAATTCAAGGGTTATGAGTTCGAGTCAGCCGACGCTTCTTTGCGTCTGCTATTGGATCGATTGACGGAGCGGCATAACGCCCATTTCGAATTCGAAGGGTACCGCGTGATTGTCGAGAGCCGTTCGAAAGGCGAAGCGACGCTTTCAGAAGCGACCATTAAACTGAGGATTAACGGAGAACCGCATTATACAGTTGCGGAAGATAGCGGGCCGATCGGCGCTTTGGATAAGGCATTGCGTTTGGCTTTGGCTAAAGCGTATCCAAATGTAGATGATATTGAGCTTAAGGATTACAAGGTCCGTATCCTCGGATCGAAGAAAGGGGCTGATGCCAAGACGCGCGTTTTGATTGAATCCGGAGACGGAAAGAGCATTTGGGGCACCGTAGGCGCGAGCGACAACATTATCGATGCCAGCTGGCAGGCGATTCGGGATTCCATTGAGTACAAATTACTCAAGGACGAAGAAGAAAAAGGATAGAGGCGATTTGGAAATGCGGCCGAATGCCAAGCCGGTCGCGCGGCGGCTCTCGACC
Organism: Opitutaceae bacterium; assembly: GCA_028822375.1. Classification (GTDB taxonomy): domain Bacteria; phylum Verrucomicrobiota; class Verrucomicrobiia; order Opitutales; family Opitutaceae; genus Pelagisphaera. The sequence goes on from JAPKDW010000005.1 coordinate 25,830, forward strand.
TCTAAACTCGTGGTCTTGATCGTGGCTTTCAGAGGAGAGGCGTAACGAGGCGGCTGAGGTCTTCGGCCATCAACCGGAGAAAGCTTTGCTTTTCGGTGTCGAACTCTTGGAAAGGTTCGGCGTCTGTGGAGAGTTTTTGTATCCAATTTTCAATTGCTTGGATGTCGCCGTGGTCGTAGAAAAAGGCGCCTAGTTCGTAGTTTACGAAGAGGCTCCTTAAATCGATATTGGCCGAGCCGGTCATCGCTATGGTGTCATCTACGAGGATTGCTTTTCCGTGTAGCATTCCCGGAGCGTACAAAAGAACTTCAACGCCGGCTTCGGAAAGTTCGCGGAGAAAGGAGTTGCGCGCTAGGTCGGTGATCGGGTGATTCGATTTCTTTGGGATGAGCAGTTTGACGGATTTGCCTGTGCGAGCTTTGACGATAAGCGACCGCTGAATAACTTCATCGGGAATGTAGTAGGGGGTCACTATGGTGACGCTTGTATCCGCTTCTTGAATAATGGAGAGAATTTTTTCGTAAAGCGGATCGCCAAGAGTATCGGGTCCACTCGCCATTATCTCGATCGTGCTGAGTTCGGTTCCTTGGTACTCTTCGACTGTTTTGATCTCTCGGGCTTGATGGCCTTTTTTGTGACAAGCGAATGTCCAATCGGCTTCGAAGATTGCGGATAGCTGCATGACGGCTGGGCCTTCGATGAGGAGACTGAGATCTTTCCAGCGTTTACTGGCGGGGACGGGCCCCATATATTCGCGACCGATGTTGCGGCCCCCGATTATGGCTCGTTTGCTGTCGAAGATCGCGAGTTTACGATGATTGCGTAGATTGGCTTTTCCGAGGGAGGCGAAGGGGAGGACGGGCATGAATCGTTCGATTTTCCCGCCAGCTTTTTCGAGTTCTAGCATGTAGAGCGTCTTTTTACCGAAGGAACCAACTGCGTCGAGAAGCAGGCGGACTTCGACGCCTTTTTTGGCTTGTTGGGAGAGCTCTCTGACGATGCGACGGCCGATCGCGTCATGGCTGAGAATGAATGTGGCGATCTCGATGGAGGTCGTGGCCTGTTGGATTTCGTGGATGAGGGATTCGAATGCCTTGACTCCGGTTTGCTGGAATTCGGTGCGGTTGCCTTTTGAGATGACTCCGAATGGAGATGAAGTGACGGTTCCTGATGAGGCGTTGGGTGGAGCGATGTTTATACGGCTCTTTCGCTTGGTAAGTTTGGAGATCTTTCGGCCTCCTAGTACCAAGTACAAGGGCACTCCGATGTACGGGATCCAGACAATAACCAGCATCCAAGCGACAGTGGCGCTCGGTCTGCGCTTTTCGCGCATCAACCTCGAGATGAGGAGAAACGCGAGGCCGAAACCTAGCGGAGGACCGAGGTATGGCCAGATGGCATCGACGTAGTATCCGACTTCCATTTCTAAAATCGTTGCTTGAGAAGCGGGGTTAGAGGAGCGCTCCCTCGTGTTTAAGGAGCCATTCTTTACGCCAGATGTCTCCTGCGTAACCGACGAGTTTTCCGCTTTTTCCGATTACACGATGGCAGGGGAGGAAAATCGGCAGGAGGTTTCGATTGTTAGCGAGCCCAACGGCCCTTGAGGCTTTTGGGTTTCCGATGCGATCGGCGATTTCACCGTAGGTTGTGGTGGACCCACTAGAAATTTTGCTAAGTTCAATCCAAACGCTTTTTTGAAAATTGGTGCCTTGCGGCGATAGTGGAGTTCGGAGGGGGTTCGAGCCGTTCGCGAAATAGGATTTTAGTTCCTTTACAGCGCTTTTCAGGTGGCGGTTTTTGCTTTTGCTGGGCCGAGCGATGGATGAGCGGGTCGCTTTGGGTTTTGGGAAACGGACGGCGGTGAGACCCTGTTGGTCTGCTTCGAGCCGGAGGAGTCCGATTGGCGAGTCATATTCCACTTCGTCCATAATCCGGCGGAGATTGGACGAGCGCTGAACAATGTTCAATCGCGTAATTTCGAGTCCGCTACCTTGCAGACTCACAGTTCGAGTCGGTCGGAAGCCTAGAGGGATTTCGTATATTCGAAATCCAAGGAGTCTTTGAAGATGAGCTGTCCCTCCCTGGAGCCGATGAATCGAATCCCGAGTTGGTGATTCACGACATCGTTTAATCGGAAAACGCGTCCGCTCATTAACAGTCGGGAATTGGCGCCTGCGTCACGAAAACCATGTACTTCGAATTTCTCGATAGCTGTTAGAACTTCAATTTTGAAGGCTGCCTTTTCGGCGACTGGGTCGACTATTGGAACTTCGCTTGCTAATGGTGGTTCTGTTCCTTCGGGAGTTGCAATGGGTTCTGCATCGAGTGAATGAGAGTCTTCTAAAATGGCGTCCACGTTTTTCGTGGAAACTTCCTCGACTGAATCAACGGTCTTAATGCTAGTAGTGAGGGCGTTTGAGAGGGGATTAATTGATGGCCCGGTCGCAAGCGAAGTAGGACTTGCCTCGTCGGATTCGGCCCTAGCGACCACTGATGGAGGACTCAAGTTAGAGAGGTATGATTTGCCGAAATAGGCAAACGCTCCTCCGCAGACGAGCATCACAAAGCCAATGCCGGTGAAACCGATTAGTACCCCGAGAGGATTCTTGGAATTGCGTCGGGCGACCTCGGACGCGGTGAGGGGTTCGGATTCGTAAGTCGGTATGTCGAGCGATGGGGTCTTTATGTTAAGACTCCGTCGCTGTTGCTCCTTTTTCAGGGCCTTATTGATGAGGCTCATATTTGATTTCGGCTGCGTTGCTTGCGATTCGATGGAATCGTTACGTTTACAACGGCTTTTTTACCGGTGGATTTAGGTGCAGCCGCCGAAATTTCGGCATCGCAGTCGGAAATTGAAGCCAAGCGAGGCAAGAGCCTTAATGAGCTAGGATCAGTTGAAATCGAGAGAGCTGATTTCTTTGAGTGCGGTGCGAACGTCTCTGACTTTGACTACTTCGGAGCTTCGAATGTAGGCAGAAAGGAGCGACTTATCGCATATGTTATTGATAATCCGTGGGATACCTCTGGATTTCCAGTGGATCCAACGAACGGCCCAAGTGGTGAAAAAGGGAATCCCTTGGCCGCCCGCCATTGCGATACGGTGATGGATGTATTGCTCGACTTGATAGCGATTTAACGGACGAAGCTCAGTGTGGACGAGGATTCGCTGGCGCAATTGCCTCAATCGATTTTCCGAGAGAATTCGCTTAAATTCAGGCTGACCCATCAGGATAATCTGGAGCAGCTTCTGCTTGTCGGTCTCGAGATTGGAAAGCAGGCGCAGTTGTTCGAGCAGTTCGAATGTGAGATTCTGCGCTTCGTCAATAATCAACAGGATGTCTTTCCCTTGTTGGATTTTGTCGAGGAGGATATCGTTGACTTGCTTGACGAGGCCGCTGCGGCTCCGGCTTGAGCCTTCTTCGCCGAGCTCCGTCAGAATCGTTTTGAGCAATTGAGTCTCTGTAATTCTGGGGTTGAGGATCAAAGCGCTTTAATATTTTTCGTCGTCTATTTCGTTGATGAAATGACGGCAAAGCGTGGTTTTTCCGCATCCTACTTCTCCGGTCAGCACGATGAATCCCTTCTTTTCCGCAATCCCGTACTTCAGGTGCTGGAGAGCTTCCTGGTGAGTTGGGCTGAGGTAAAGGAAGTTAGGATCGGGGGTAATATTGAACGGCATCTCTTTGAGGCCGTAGAAACTTTGATACATAAGCGTAAATTATTTTTTAAACCGAGGGGATGGTGCAATTATATTTTTGCAAAGAGAAGCCTATTATAGGAAATAAGTGAGTGTCTAACATGAGAACCACTCGACTCCTAAATATTTTGTTCATTTTCGGCCTTTTGGCTGTTGGTTTTTTTGCGGGTTCTGATGCGTTCAAACGCTACGAGAAGCTGAATGCTGCTCGCGGAGCGGAGGCAGAAGCTGTGGAGAATCTTGAGTTGGTAAATTCAAAAACGGATACGCGAAAAACCGCTCTTGAAAGACTGAAGCACGATCCTGAATACGTAGAAAAGGTCATTCGGCAGAAGCTGAATTACGCCAAAGCAAACGAAGTCGTGTTCAAATTCGAATTTGACGACCAATAGATGCGGGATTGCGATATTGGTCTTAAGGCGGTCGCTTGGCCGTCGAAGAAAATTGCCATATGGAGATTAGGATTCGATTCGAGAAGCACGGACAGGGGCATGTCTTTCAATATTGGGATGAACTCGGAAGCGAAGAGCAAGCGAGCTTGCTGGAGCAGGCCGAGGAGATAGATTTGGATGAGCTGGATCGGCTTATCAATACATTGGTCAAAGCGACCGAAGCGCATTCGGAGATCAACTACGATGTACTCGAACCGGCCCCGTATGAGCGAATCCCTGAAGGTCTCGCGAACGATGCTCGCTGGCAGGCGGCAAAAGAGGCGGGCGAAGCGGCTTTGCGATCCGGTCGCGTGGCTGCCTTTACCGTAGCTGGCGGACAGGGAACGCGTTTGGGATATGACGGACCGAAAGGGACTTTCCCGATTTCGCCGATCAAACATAAGCCCCTTTTTCAACTTTTTGCGGAAAAAATAATGGCTGCTCGTCGCCGTTTTCAATGCGACCTGCCGTGGTTCATCATGACGAGCAATGTGAATCACGATACTACGGCAGCGTTTTTCGCTGAAAACGATTTCTTCGGTCTGGGTGGCGAGTCCGTACGTTTTTTTCGCCAAGGTCGCATGCCGGCGGTAGATCTCGAGGGATGTATTTTGATGGAGTCGAAGAGCGCGATCGCGATGAGTCCGGATGGGCACGGAGGTTCTATGCGAGCATTGGATCGTAGCGGAGCTTTAGATGAGATGGAGTCGCGAGGAATCGATTTGCTGAGCTACTTCCAAGTCGACAATCCGCATGTGCAGGTGGTTGATCCGTGTTTTATCGGGTTTCATGCCCTTTCCGGGACTTCGATGTCGAGCAAGATGCTGCCTAAGGCTTATGAAAAAGAGAAACTTGGCCACTTTTGCATTAGCGGCGATCGCCTCGAAGTAGTTGAATACAGCGATATGCCGGATCGCTTGACGGCGTTAAGAGACGAGTCTGGGGCGTTGAAATTTATCGCGGGCAGTATCGCTATTCATATTGTTTCAGTGGATTTCGTTCGGAAGCTGACCAATGAGGCGAGCGCCCTAGCGTTGCCGTTTCATAAAGCCCTGAAGAAAATTCCGTACTTGAATACATCGGGAGAATTGGTTCGGCCTACGGAGGCCAATGGCGTGAAATTCGAAACATTCGTGTTTGACGCGTTGCCGTTTGCCGGCGAGGCAGTGATTGTCGAGTCGACGCGTTTAGGCGATTTTAGTCCGGTTAAGAATGCGGAGGGATTGGATTCCCCGGAATCCTGTCAGGCGGATCAGCAACGGTTGTTCGCTCAATGGCTGATGGCCGAAGGAGTTGAGCTGGATCTCGACGAGACGGGCGTTCCTATCCACAAGTTAGAAGTCTCTCCTTTATTTGGTTATGATGCGGAGAGTTTCAGCGAATCGTGGAAGCGGTTCGGAGAGGCGGTCGATTTTTCCAAGGACGTATATCTTGGCGATTTCTGAAAGGCACTTACCTTTCAGAGGTTTATTACAAGTGTCGGCCGTAGATCTTTTCGAATTCGAGCGAGAGTTTAAAAGGTATTTGAATCGCTTGGAAATTGAATTGATCTACTTGCGGATTGCTTGGGTTTTGCTGATTTTGGCGACTCGGTAAGTCGCTTTCAAGCGATTCAAGCCTTTCTTTTCCAAATCGCTAAATGACTCTTCCCCACGTAAATGCTCTGATAGTCGAATCCGACGGAGATCGAGCGACTCGTATATGCGCTCTATTAGAGGAGACGCTAGATCTGGCTATTCGTTGCAGGCAAGTGTCCTGTCTTTCCGAGGCGAAAAATCAACTGATAGAGATGTCCTGGAGTTTCGCTATTGTGCGTTTGCGTCTTCCCGATGCCAAGGGCCTTGAAGCCCTAGTCGAGGCTCGCACTCGGCAAAACGATCTGCCGGTAATCGCTATCCTTGAGGGGGACGATCCGGCGGCGGTAGTCGATGCTGCGAGGAGCTTGGCGAGTGAATGCCTTTTTTTTGAGGAAATCGATCAGGCGTCCTTGGGTCAGTCGATTCGGTTTGCTTTGGAACGTGGGGAAATGCTCAGGGAGCTACGAGAGCGGCAGAGCGTGCAGGTAGCAATTGACGATGAATCGAAGTATCGGGATTTGATTGATCGTATCGACGATGCAGTTTTGGTCGTTTCGGAGGGATTGGGTACGCTTTTGTTTGCGAACGAAACGGCCGAATCGTGGTTTGGAGAGACGGTTGGAGAGACGGTGGTAGATTTACTGGAGTATGATCTCCGCAAGGTGGATTGCGTTGAAATGGAAATATCGATCAGGCATCCGCGAACTCCGAATGTAGCGTTGAAATCGAAATGCTTGGAATGGGCGGGGCAATCGGCCTGCATGATTGTTTTGAAGGATATTTCGAAGCAGAAAGAAGCGGAAGAGGCTTACCGGAATAGCCTTCGACAGTTGGAGGTTATTGGCGACCTTGTTGAGTCCGTCGAAATTCCAACGGAAGTTGCCGATGAGCCAGAATTGGCAGTGGAGGGTGATTCGTTAGGCCCTGGGAAAAACGCTGCATGCCGAGGTAAGGCGCTCGTCGTTGACGACGAGGAAGTGTTACGAATGGTCTTGAAATCGATTCTTGGCTCGCTGGGCTACGAGACGATCGTCGCGAGCGACGGTTTGGAGGCGGTTCGAATGTACGAGGAGAATAGCGATACAATTTCGCTGGCGATCGTCGACCTGAATATGCCCGGCCTTAATGGGGGCGAAGTGTTTCAGCGATTGCGGGAAGATGGACGGCGTATTCCTATTCTTGTGACCAGTGGAATAGATGATTTCGACACGCTTCCTTTCGATGATTTCGAAAAGGAGAACAGTCGTTTTCTTATGAAGCCATTCGGGGCTACTGACGTTCGCGAGGCGATTGATTTGCTGATCGGCAACTAAATGGTCGACGTTGCTTCGTAAGGTGGGCTTCGATCAGGCAGCGTTGAATGTATTCAGAATTAGGTATACGAGTATCCCTGTTACCGAAACGTACATCCAGATCGGGAAGGTCCATTTTGCGATTCGCTTATGTCTATCGTAGCGCTTCGTTTTTGCGAACCATAGGGTAAGGAAAATCAGCGGCACCACGACTACGGAGAGTAGGATGTGGGATATTAGAATGAAAAAATAGATGGGTCTGATTATCCCTTCTCCAAGAAATTTAGTGTTGCCGTGGTAATGGTGATAGATGATGTAAAGTATGAGGAATACGGCTGAAGAAACAGTCGCCGAAATCATAGAGGCGATATGAACCCGTTTAATACCTCGCTTGATCGCAACGAGACCGACGGCTAAGCAGCAGGCCGAAACCGCGTTCAGGGACGCTAATATAGTAGGCAAGGTTTTTACCCAGCCAGCATCGCTATAGGCGGGAGTTTTGAAATAAATCAACCAGAATAGAAATGCCAAGATGGCGAAGCTGATTCCTATGATTGGGCCGATTGCCTTGCTTGATTGCTCGTCCGGATTCATGTCGTTCTGTTGCCAATACTGTTTGGTAATGCCTTGGGAAATTAGATGAGAGTCAAGGCGGGGTTTTCAATAATGGTCTTCAGAGCTTGGAGAAATTGAGCGCCGACGACTCCATCTACGACTCGATGGTCGCAGCTGAGGCCGATCCTCATTATCTGGCCGATCGCAATTTCGCCGTTGGCGTCAACCACTGGGCGAGCAACGGTCGCTCCGACTGAGAGGATGCCAGCGTTGGGTGTATTGATGATTCCGTAGAATCCGGTTACGCCGAACATGCCGAGGTTGGTTACGGTGAAAGTGCTGTCCGACATTTCGTTGGGCGCGAGTTTCTTGGAGCGTGATTTGCCGATGAGTTCCTTCGCCTCTAGGGCGATGGTCTTGAGCCCCTTGGCGTCAGCATCGCGGATTACTGGTGTAAGGAGACCGTCATCGATAGCAACGCCGAAGGAAATATTGACTGCCGAGTGTTGTCTTATAGTGGTTTCGTTCCAGGAGCGATTCATCTCGGGAACGCGCCTGAGAGCTTCGGTTGCTGCTTTGAGAATGAAATCGTTAACGGAGAATTTTACGCCGCCTTGTTCGGGCGAGAGTTCAGAGAGCTCTGAGTTGAGTTGTTTGCGCAGCTCTAGCAAGGCTGCGACGTCGACCTCGGTTTCGAGATAAAAGTGGGGCGTGGTCGTTTTGCTTTCGAGGAGACGCTGGGCGATAACGGCCCTCATTTGGGAAACGGGCAGATCTTTCTCTTCGGCGATTCCAGCCGAAACGATCGCGGATGAATCTGGGGCTGCCGGCTTTTTCACGGTAGTGGATTTGGAGGAGGTTGGATTTGCTGCGAGGACGTCCTTTTTGACGATGCGTCCATTGGGACCGCTACCAGTTACATTCGCTAGATCGATGCTCTTTTGAGCGGCGAGTTTTTTTGCGAGCGGGGAGGCTTTGATGGCTGGACCGTCACCTTGCGGTTTTGGTTCGGCTGGAGCTTCGGCGGTTGGCTCGGCTTCGACTGCTTCCGCTTCTTCGCTAGTTGCTTCTTCTGTCTCGGCTGCTTCTGTTTCCGCGGGCGCATCCGCTGCGGGTAGGGAACTACTGTCGAAGGTTTCGCCGGCTTCTCCTACTGCTGCTATTGGAGATCCGACGGGCACTTGGCCTCCCGCGGGTACGATTTGCTTGAGCAAAACGCCTTCGTCGAAAACTTCCAGTTCCATGGTTGCTTTGTCCGTTTCGATTTCCGCGATGATGTCGCCGGATTCGATGGAATCGCCTTCGTTTTTCAACCAGCTAGCGACAGTTCCCACGGTCATGGTGTCGCTGAGTTTAGGCATATCGATTGTTGTAGCCATAGAGAAAGATGCAGAGTTTTTGAATTAGAAAGAGTAGCGAAGCTTAGCAGATTTCGAGAACTTTTTTGACGACGACATCCGCTTGTGGAAGCTGTTTTTTTTCGAGCGGCGGGCTGTATACGGCAGGTGCGTCGATTGCCGAAATCCGTTGAACTGGCGCGTCAAGATAGTCGAATGCCTGGTTTTGGATAAGGTAGGCTATTTGTGCGTCGACGCCGCAGAAAGGTTTATTTTCTTCCACGAGAACTGCGCGGCTCGTTTTCTTGACCGAGTCGACGATGGTTTTTTCGTCGAGCGGGCGAATGGATCGGAGGTCGACTACCTCTGCGTCAATGCCATGTTCCGCTTTTAGGATTTCCGCAGCTTCGAGACAGACAATGACGGATGGCCCGTGGGCGATGAGGGAGACGTCCGTGCCTTCGCGTTTGACGTCGGCTTTGCCTAGCGGGATGACGTATTCTTCTTCGGGTACCTCTCCCGTACTGTTGTACAGTATTGTACTTTCCATGACGTAGACGGGGTCGTTGTCGCGGATCGCTGCTTTGAGCAGGCCTTTGGCATCGTATGCGGTTACTGGACACACGACTTTGAGCCCGGGTGTATTCGCGATGAAGTTTTCCGGAGTGTGCGAGTGCGTTGCTCCGACTCCTGTGCCTCCGTTGGCGGGGCCTCTAATTACGATTGGAACGTTGATCTTCCCACCGGACATGTAGCGTACGCTGGCGGCGTTGTTGATGATCTGGTCCCATGCGACGTAGGCGAAGCTCCAGAACATGAGTTCCATAACTGGGCGTATCCCTAACATGGACGCACCGATACCCATGCCAATAAATCCGGCTTCGCTGATCGGCGCGTCGACGATGCGCTTTGGGCCAAATTGGGCGAGGAGACCTTCGGTGACCTTGTAGGCTCCATTGTATTGCGCGACCTCTTCCCCGATGATGACGACGTTTTCGTCTCGTTCGAGTTCTTCGATCATCGCGTCTTTGAGCGCTTGGCGGTAACTGATTTTAGACATTTAAAAATCCTTTTGTATGCAAATTGTATTCAATAGTCTTCGACGACTCAATCGTTGAAGAATATGCGACCTTCCGACAGCTTTTGGTCAGGATGGTCTTCTTCCCAATAGACGTCCTTGAGAATATCGCTCTCGGGAGGGAAGGGGCTTTCGTCCGCGAATTTTGCGGATTCTTCGGCTTCGGCTTTGGCGGCGAGGTCGATCTCTTTCATTCCTTCGTCGGTGAGTAACTTGGCGTCGAGCAAGTATTCGCGATACAGGGACAGGGGATCGTGATTCTTTCTATAGTCGTCGATCTCTTCTTTTGTGCGGTACTTCTTGTGGTTGGCGTCGGCGATTGAATGTCCTTGGTAGCGGTAGGTGTGAATTTCGAGGAGGGAAGGTTTGGATTCTTCGCGGGCGAGATCCATGGCTTTCTTTACGCCTTCACGAATGTCGAAGATGGATTCTCCGTTGATGTGAGCCCAGTTCATCGAGTAGCCCTCTGCTCTGGCGGCCAATCCTAGATCGGGATGCATGCTGGAGCGCTCTTGCGAGGTTCCCATGGAGTAGCCGTTGTTTTCGATGATGTAAACGACTGGCAAATCCCAGAGAGATGCGATGTTTAGCGATTCGTGAAAGGCTCCTTGATTGATGGCTCCGTCACCGAGGAAGCAAAGGGCGCAGCCTTTCTTGCCTTGATATTTTAGGCCATAGGCGAGTCCGGCTCCGAGCGGGGTCTGTCCGGCTACGATACCGTGGCCTCCCCAGTAATTCTTGCTTGGATCGAAGTAGTGCATCGATCCGCCTTTTCCTTTGGAGCATCCGGTGCTTTTGCCGAAGAGTTCGGCCATGCACTCATTCATATTCATGCCGACAGCCAATGCATGCCCGTGATCGCGGTAGGCCGTGATCACATGGTCGTTTTCTCCCATGAGGGAAATGCTTCCGACGGCGATGGATTCTTGTCCGATGTAGAGATGCAAAAAACCTGCGATCCTACCCTGCTGGTAGGCTCGGAGAGATCGTTCTTCGAAACGGCGGATGCGGACCATCTCGCGGTAGAAGCCGATCAGTTCGTCTTTGGATAAGTCGGCATTTGCTGGAGACTTGGCGTCTTTGGCTAGAATCGCTTTTGTCGGTTTTTGACGGTTGGTCGTTTTTGAAATGGATGATTTAGTCACAATTTGCGTTTTTCGGTCTTTGCGGAGAACATGAGTTGAAAAAGACGCGTTGATCAAGGGCATACCGACATTCGGAAGCGAACTCCTCAATAGAGGAGGGTATCCGGGGGGTAGGCTGATGCTGGGGCGTCGTTTAAGGCTCCTTTAACTGCTTGCTCTATAATGATTTCAAGAGCTTGGTCAGGCCCGCAGTTGGCTCGGGCGGAGACAAAGCCGTGGCGGTGTTTGTCGTAGATGGCCCAAAGTCCTTCCCGGTCGGTTTCGGGTATCGGCAGCGTTTCGATGGCTTCTCTAGAGAAAAATGAGAATTGTCCTTCGTCAATCGTATCGGGGAGCTTGGCGATCGGGGTGTGGCAATCGAAGAGGAACATAAGCCAGTGATTGCTGCCCTCGTAGGCCTTCTCGGCGATCATACAAAATAGGTGAAGCTGGGAACTATCGATTTGCAACCCGACTTCTTCGAAGGTTTCACGGACCGCGCATTCGTGCGGGGATTCGCCGCTGTCCATCTCGAGTTTTCCGCCGATGGGGCTCCAGAGCCCCTTGTTGGGCGCTTTTTCCCGCTGGATCATGAGGAATTCGCCTGCTGCGTTACGGATGAAGACTAGGACGCTGATTTTGTAGTGCATGATGATTGGAAGATTACGGTTTCGTTCTTTCTTGCGCCGTTTGAGGGCTATTCGAGAAAAATCTTCCATTTTCGCGCTAAGGCTTGCCGATGAATGAGTCTCGATCTAAGGTCGAAGGATGTCACTGATCCCACGAATGTTGCTCGCTCTGGTCTCGGCTTCCCTGATAAATGCGTCTGGGGCGTTTGCTTCGGTATCGGTTCGTGACGTGGAATTCAATCGAGTGGACGATCAAACGAGCTCGGATGATTGGCTGGAGTGCTCGATTGAGGTTGAAGTCCGGCGAGATACTCAGGACCTCACGCGGAGGCGACCCGACTACGTAGATGATCTGGTTGTAGAGCTTATGCTCGGGGTAGAGTCGAATGTCAGAGGGCAAAATGGATTCGAATTTTTTGAGGCGGAAGCTGCTTTGGTTTCATTGAAGGAAGGGAGGCACTTGGTCCGTTTCTATCTTCCACCGGAAATCGTTGAGAGAGATAGTGTTAGAAATGAAGTGCATTCTTTTTTGATTCGTCTAACGCGTTCGGGTACGGTGGTAGAGGAACAGGTTTCAAGGGAATTGGAAGGAACCAATGTGCTCGATAGCTTTCTAAATCGGGTAGATTCGGAGGCTGCGCACAACAATGGCATTTTGCTTCCTCAATTTAAGACGCCTTTTCGCATCGCATATCCTGGTAAAACCCCGAGTTTTAGGGATTCAGGCGATCGTGTCGGAGAATAAGGGTAATTACTAGCGCTGCTTCAGGCGGCCTATGGTTCGTTTTCGTATAAAGGCTTGATACTTGTCCGTTTTTTCTTGTACCGGATAGGCAAATATCAAAATATAGTAAATATACCTACATGAGACCTCCTCATTACTTAGTCATTAGTTGTGGTTCTAGTCATATTGCCGCGGTTCATCTTTCGATGAATACGAGTGGTCGATGTGAGTTGGAAAACTATTGGATCAAGGAAGTGGAGCTTTCGCTGAACGAGCCGTTGCTTTGGCTGAAGGCGGTATCGCAGTCTTTCGAGGAGATTCGTTTGAAGTTTAAGGAAGTCTCTCCGGTCGGTTATTCGCTTCCGGGAAATCTGATTCTGACGAAATATCTGAAGATTCCTCAGGCATCGATGAAGAAGCGCGATAAGATCGTCGCTTTCGAAGCGAAGCAGAACATTCCGTATCCGATTGGCGAAGTCGCCTGGGACGATTGTCTAATAGACGAAGGAGATTTGGATATCGAAACACTTATTGCGGCGTCGAAGATTGAATTGGTCGAATCGCTTTCTCGCTATGGCAAGGAGGCGAAAATGGATCCGGATTTGATCGAGCCGGCGTTTGTGGGGCTTATCAATTGCTTTCGTTTTAATGAGCCGCAAATCGACGGTTGCACGCTTTTGCTTTCGATTGGCGCGAAATCGACGGATATCATTTTCTTTAATGGGTCGGACTTCTATTCGCGCAATGTATCGCTTGGCGGCAATACGGTGACGCAGGAAATGCGAAGCGCGTTGGATTTGCCATTCGAAGACGCGGAGAGGATTAAGCGTTTGGCAATCGCAGGCGATCCGCTTCCGACCGGCGAGCATATAGCATTCGAAGAAGCCCAGAAGGCGTTTCTGAAACGCTTAAACGTAGAGATCTCCCGGACTCAAGCGATATACAAGAATCATGGATACGAAGACGAACCGATTCGCTGCCGTTTGTCGGGCGGCGGCTCATTGCTTCCGAGCATCGAAAGTACATTGAACAATCGATTGGGAATACCGGTCGAGCGCTTCGATCCGCTCAAGCGCATTCGCGTGGGACGAGATTGTCCAGAGGGAGCATTGGAAATCGACAAGGCGTTTTTGAGCGAAGCGATGGGCGTGGCTATTGGACGTTTTCTGCCTGATTCTCCGGAGATCAATCTGCTGCCGCGCAGCATTGTTTGGCAACGCCGTTTCAAGCGGCAGCAACCGTATTTTCTAGCTGCAGGATTGGTCGCGTGCGCCGCCGTAGCGTTACCTTTGGTTAATACGAACCTTTCTTTGCAGCGCTATCGAGAAGAGATTCAAAATTTGGATACTAATATTGCTCCTCTTCGCGAATTAAACGCCAAGATTGCCGAAAGGATTGAGGAAATCGAGAAACTAAGGGGTGTGATTCACGATGCGAATGAAGTTTCTTTGGCCCGTTCGAATTGGATGCGGTTTTTGAATGACATACCGGCGCGGTTGGATGAGGTGGAAGATGTCTGGTTGGACCGAATTGAAATCGTCCGATCGGATACGCAGTCGGGCAGTCCTTCGAATCGCTTTAACTCCTCTAGAGGGAAAGCGACGAAGCCAGTGTCCGAAGTTTTGAAATTGCGTTTGGAGGGGCGGCTTTTGGACGTTTCGAATCCGCTTTCGACTGTGAGTCAGGAATCGAATAAACGGGTTTCGGCTTTATTGGAAAGCTTCGCCGCTTCGGAGTTTATAGACCACTTGGAAAACGAGCGCTTCTATAATAATCTGCCAGGTATTTTGAAATTCAACTTTACCTTGGTCGTCGATTCGACTCGACCCTTATAGCTTTATATTAAATGGGCTGGTTTAAACGAAATCCATTTTTCTATACGATTCTCTCACTCTTGCTTGCAGCGACGGTCGGAGGCGTATGGTTTGCGTCCAATGGGCGGGACGAATTGGTGGCTCTGAAAGAGCAATACGAGAATAAAAATCGTCAATTGCAAATGTATATCGCACGCTCGCCAGCTCCGACGAAGGCCAATCTCGATGCTTTGGATCGGAATTACGTTCGTCTCAATGATGAATTTAAGAAAGTCCAATCGTCCTTGAATTTGAATACGTATGATCGAGAACTCTTTTTCGGTCAAGCTCCGGAGTCACGCAACGATGCGTTCTTCATGGTCGCGAAGTTTGTTGATGATGTTCGCAATATGGCGGTAGGTAGCGGGGTGAAGGTTCCCGATGATTGCCGGTATGGATTTAGTGAGTACGAGAATGTGGGTCCTGAAGCGGAGTTGGTAGAGAGAGTTCATCGCCAGTCTAAAATCATGGAGTCGTTGTTATTGACTTTGTTTGATTCTGGAATAAGCGAATTCGTTTCCATTAAACGAGAATCCTCAGTCGAGGAGGATGCGGATAAGGGCGACAGCGGGGATTTGTTTAGCTTGAAAAATGGCCGGTCTATTGGTTCGGCAGAGGCATTCAATTCCTTGGCATTCCAATTGGAGTTCAAAGGGCAATCGTTGTCGTTGAGGAATTTTTTGAATCGGGTGAACAGCTCTTCGCTTCCGTTCTCGATAAACGAAATCGAAGTGAGGCTCGATCGTGAAACCGGTTCGGTAGAGAGTCGCAGCTCGGTTCTTGAAAATCCATTCGTTGGGTCTAGCGAGACTGAGAGCTCGATGTCAGCGGTACGCGTACCGATTATAGCGGAGAATGAATCGTTCTTCGTCATTACGTTAGAGTTTTTAGATTTGGTTGAGAGTCCGGTTACGGCGTCAGTGGATAAGTCGATTGAAGGGAGGAAAGATGTTTAGATTTAGCCTTTCTGAGTTTTTGGATAAATTTATTTTGCTAGTCGCGATGGTGGTCTTTCTTCTCGTGGGAATATCGAGTATAAAAAGTGTTAAGATTTTGGATACGATATCGCGTCAGGATGCTCCGATGCTATCGGAGAGCAAAGTGGATGTGGACGTATATGCGGTGGACACTAGCCTGCCGGAAACTCCTTTGTGGGGACGTCCGCAAAGTCAATCTCGAGGCGATGATTGGGTGTTCGATGTTTTTACGCCTCCCGTCTTGTATTATAATCCAGCTTCGCGCGAATTTACAGTGACTCCCCCGGAATTGGTTTCGGCGAATGAGCGGGATCCGTCGAAGGCGTTTGAGATCGAGTTGCTAGAGGTTCGTCAGCGTCCTTATCGCTTGCAGCTCGTGGGGTATGCGGGTAACGACGGTGATTACCTGGCCTCTTTCGAGTATATTCCCACAGGCGAGGGTTTGCTCGCTAGGGCGGGAAAACTACTCTCCGAAGCGGGCGTGAAGATTCTTTCGTTTGAAGTGAAGCAGATGGAAGTCGAGCAAGAGGGTAGTATGCCAGTATTCGAAAACGTTGGCGTAGCGCGGTTGCATGATTACGAAAGCGGCCAGGAGATCTTTCTAACCAATCTTGAAACGAAAATCTTCTCCGATCTCGAAGCGCAGGTGCGTTCGGTCGAGAATGGAGATGTGTTTATCGTGCGAGAAGGAAGTCAGGTAGAACTGGACAACGGATTTTACATTATCGGCGACCTTTCGGAGAACCCACAGGAAGCTATGGTGACGAAGGTTTCGACAGATGGAGGGAAACGGCTATCTAAGTTGTTGAAACCGTTGACCGAAGATGACTTTCTTAATCGAGGAATACTGGAACCTAGCCCAACCAGTCCTTTTGCAATCAAACCTCGTGAGGTTCCACCCAAGCCTAATAGCTAAGTGCCTCAACTTTCAGCTGCGATGCTTATGAAGAAATCAAAATCCTTTATGTCGAATTTGGCGCTGTGTGCTTTCGTCTCGATATTCACCCTCCTCTCTCCGCAAGTTGCGGAAGGCCAAACGGAGATTGATTTGAAGATCCGGTTGATGTCTGAAGCCTTGCAGGCGCGGGATTCCGGAGACCTGTCCACGGCGCGTGACCGATTGCAGCAATTGCTGGAGATCGCTCCGGGCGATCGTTCGGTGCAAAGCATTTTAGACAGCGTTGACGGTATGATCGATAATAAGGCTCGCTCAGGCGGCGCTGGAAACTCGGTTGATCGGCGGTCGGCTTTGCAGAGCGAAGCGGAGTACCTGGCTCGTTTGGAGGCGGAGCGTATCGAGAAGTCGATGGTGAGTTCGCGCGAGATTCGAAAAATAGCATTGAGGCAGGCGAAGCGGGGCGATTTTCCTCTCGCATTGAGAACGATTCAAAAAGCGGTCGAAATGCTCGAGCCGAATCCATTGACTCAGACTTTGATAGATGAGCTAAAACGCGATGAACGCGATATCCTCAGGCAGCGGTCAACTTTTGACGCGAAACGCGTGACAGCTTCCGAGTATGGAAGAGCAAGTTTGCCGATCGAGCAAATCAGTCCGGATTTCGTTAACCTCCAGGAGGAGGTCGAAGCCTTGGCGCTCAGGGGACGAAGCCAATTCGTAGCTGGCGATATCGATGGGGCCGAAGCGACTTTCAAGCGGATTGAAGCTTTGGATCCGAATAACGCGATGGCCAAGAGTTTTCAGATTCGCATCTCGCAGGAGCGCCAGTCGATGGCCTATTTGAATAAGCTGAAATCTCGAGAGCAACTGCTCGAGGAGGTTTCTAGCGCTTGGCAACGCCCGGGAATTTACGAAGAGCGACCTGATATCGATCCCACTGTTTTGGGACCAGCTCCTTTGTTGCAGAAGCTTAATCGAATTGTGATTTCAAATGTGAATTTCACAGAGCAGCCGCTCAATCGAGTGGTGAATACCTTGAGCGCGATTTCTGAGGAATTCGACAATACGGATACTGGAGCTCGGGGCGTGAATCTCGTTTTGCTAGATCCGAATAAAACGAATCCGATGGTGAACATCACTTTACGGAATCTTTCGCTGAAGCGTATTTTGGATTTTATCGTAGATTCGGTGGGTTTCCAGTATGAGATCCAAGAGGATGCGGTTGTCTTGAGGCCAGGAGGCGAAAACCGGAATCTGAATACGGAGGTTTTTCCCGTGTCACGTTCGACGGTTATCCGCATGACGGGTATTTCAGGCAGCACTTCGGAAAGCTCTTTTAATGCGGATCCGTTTGTGCCTTCCCAGGGGACTTCTTCGCCTGCTGGTGGAATGGCCAGCGATGCGGTCACGATTCGAAACTTTCTTCAGCAGGCTGGCGTAGACTTTTTCGGATCGGAAGGCAGCACTCTCGCATACGATGGATCGGCTATGATCGTGACTCAGACCACACGTAATCTGGAACGTATCCGAAATATCCTGAATCGTTACACGGACGTTAAGCAGGTCGAAATCGAAGCGAAA